>NZ_JBEZLL010000082.1:0-1100 GCF_040652135.1 Streptomyces sp. NPDC048295 | reverse complement strand
CCGGATGGTGTGCTGAGTGGGATGGCGCGGGAGTCGGTGGTTTCTGAGTCGGCGGTGTTCGTTCCGTTCCTGCGCAGGAACCGCCCCGAGGCGGTTACGGCCGTGGCCGCGCTGGGCCGGCTCCACGTGGCGGGTGTCCCGGTCGACTGGTCCCGCCTCTTCGAGGGCTCGGGCGCCCGCCGGGTGGATCTGCCCACCTACGCCTTCCAGCACCAGAACTACTGGATCGTCGGCGAGCAGCACGGTGCGGACCTTGAGTCGATCGGCCAGGAGCCCGCCGACCATCCCCTTCTCAGCGCGGTGGTCACTCCTCCCGACTCGGACAGCGTGATCCTGACTGGACGCCTTTCGTCCCACGCGCAACTGTGGCTCGCGGACCACGCGGTGGGCGACACCGTCCTCTTCCCCGGTACGGGATTCGTCGAGCTTGCGCTGAGAGCCGGACGCGAAGTCGGATGCGCATCACTGGAAGAGCTGACTCTGGAGGCGCCCTTGGTCCTCCCCGAGCACGGTGGGGTCGCGCTCCAGGTCGTCGTCGGCGCTCCCGCCGACTCCGGTCGGCGTTCCGTCACCGTTCACTCGCGCGGCGAGGCTACGGACCTCCCGTGGGTGCGACACGCGACCGGCTCGCTGACGACTGCCGTCGACGATGTCGTCGACGGGGACGCGATATGGAGCACCGGCCAGTGGCCTCCGGCAGATGCGGAGCCCGTGGATCTGGAAGGCTTCTACGAGGACATGGCGGAGGCGGGGCTGGAATACGGCCCGGCGTTCCGCGGCCTCACTGCCGCCTGGAAGTCCGGCGAGCATGTCTTCGCCGAGGCGGGACTGCCGGAAGGCACGGAGCCCGGGACGTTTGCCCTGCACCCCGCCCTGTTTGATGCTGCGTTGCATGGGGTGGCTGTGGCTGGTGTGGTGGGTGAGGGAGCTGCGTTGCCGTTTGCGTGGTCGGGTGTGTCGGTGGGTGTGGTGGGTGTGTCGGTGGTTCGGGTGCGTGTGTCGGTGTTGGGTGAGGGTCGGGTGTCGGTGGTGTTGGCCGATGCGGGTGGTGGTGTGGTGGCGTCGGTGGGTTCGTTGGTGTTGCGTTCGGTGGGTGTGGA
>NZ_JBEZLL010000081.1:0-1198 GCF_040652135.1 Streptomyces sp. NPDC048295 | reverse complement strand
CAGCACCACCCGCATCCACCTCACACACCACCGGACCCGAAACCACACCACCCCCCACAAACTCATCCCAACCCGACCACACCACACCCACACCCGCACCCGCACCCGCACCCGCACCCGCACCCGCACCCGCACCCGCCAACGGACGCCACGCCACCTCCCACAACGCACCCGAACCACCCGACGCCCCCAACTGCTCCACCGACACCGGCCGGGAGACCAAAGCGCCCACGCTGAGCACCGGCTCACCTGCCGCGTCCGCGACCAGCACGGACACGCTGTCCTGACCGGCCGGGGCGATCCTCACCCGCAGAACCGACGCACCAGCGGCGTGCAGAGCGACGTTCGTCCAGGCAAAGGGCAGAACCGTCGACTCATCGGTCTGCGAACCGTCGTCGATCAGTGCCACATGCATCGCAGCATCGAGCAGAGCAGGGTGCAGGCCGAAGCGCTCGGCGTCGGCACGGGCCGACTCCGGCAGAGCGACCTCGGCGTACAGCTCTTCACCCGACGTCCAGGCAGCCTTGAGCCCCTGGAAGACCGGTCCATACCCGTAACCGCGCTCCAACAGGAGGTCGTACGCACCATCCACGTCGATGGCTGTGGCACCGGGGGGAGGCCACTCGGCCAGCCCCTCGACCGGTGCCACGGCACCTGATGCCAGCACACCTTCCGCATGCCGGGTCCACTGGTTCGGCTCCGCGTCTTCTTCCTGCGAGTAGACGCTGACCGAACGCCGCCCTGCGGCGTCCGCGGCCCCGACGGCCACCTGGACCGCCCTTCCACCGTGCTCGGGCAGGACGAGCGGAGCCTGGAGTGTCAGCTCTTCCAGGAGGTCACAGCCGACCTGATCTCCCGCCCTGATGGCCAACTCCACGAATGCGGTGCCGGGCAGGAGGACGCTGCCCAGCACACCGTGATCGGCCACCCAGGCGTGGCTGCCGAGGGCAAGCCTGCCGGTCATGACGATCTCGTCGGCATCGGCATCCGCAAGGAAAACCGTGGCACCCAGCAACGGGTGATCCGTGTAACCCAGCCCCAGGAGACTGGGATCGCTACCAGTGGTTTCGGAGTCCAGCCAGAACCGCTCCCGTTGGAAGGCGTAGGTGGGCAGGTCGATGCGGCGGGCGCCCGAGCCCTCGTAGAGGCGGGTCCAGTCGACCGGGACACCCGCCACGTGGAGCCGGCCCAGCGCGGT
>NZ_JBEZLL010000080.1:0-1679 GCF_040652135.1 Streptomyces sp. NPDC048295 | reverse complement strand
CTGCCGTTGCCCATCGATGTGGCGGCTCTCCGTACACGTACCGACACGATTCCCGCGCTCCTCCGCGACCTCGCCCCCACCACCACCCGACGACGGTCCGCGACACGCGCTGTGGCCGGCGCTGCCGACGGTCAGGAGCTGATGCGCGCTCTGGCCGGCCTGGGCGAAGCAGACCGGGCGCGCACGGTGCTTGACATGGTCCGGGCCCAGGTGGCCAAGGTGCTGGGTCACAGCTCTGCGGACGCGATCGAGGCTGACCGGCCCTTCCAGGAGCTCGGCTTCGACTCTCTCAGCGCGGTGGAGCTCCGTAACGCCCTCAACGCGGCCGCCGGCCTGCGGCTGCCGGCCACGCTGGTCTTCGACTACCCGAGCTCACGAACCGTGGCCGAGTACATCGACAGCGAGCTCGGCGGCGGCATCGAACAGAGCTCGGCCCGGGCGGTCAGCCCCGCCGTGCGCGAGCTGGACGACGAACCGATCGTCATCGTGGGCATGGCCTGCCGCTATCCCGGGGGAGTGACATCCCCCGAGGACCTGTGGGATCTCGTGCTGGAAGGACGGGACGCGGTCTCGGAGTTTCCGCGGGACCGCGGTTGGGACGTCGAAGGCGTGTACAACCCTGAGCCGGGCGTCCCCGGAAAGACGTACGCAAATCAGGGCGGCTTCCTCTACGACGCAGGACACTTCGACCCGGGCCTCTTCGGGATCAGCCCCAACGAGGCATTGATCATCGACCCGCAACAGCGGCTGCTGCTGGAGGCGTCCTGGGAGGTCCTGGAACGTGCGGGCATAGACCCACGCTCACTGAAGGGCACAAAGACGGGCGTCTTCGCCGGTCTGATGTATCACGACTACGGGCAGGGCACGGAAGCTGCGGCCACCACTGGTGGAAGCCTGGTGTCGGGACGCGTGTCCTACACCCTGGGCCTCGAAGGTCCGTCGATGACGGTGGACACGGCGTGCTCGTCGTCGCTGGTCGCCCTGCACCTCGCGGCCCAGGCCCTGCGCTCGGGCGAGTGCTCGATGGCATTGGCAGGTGGCGTGGCCGTCATGGCGACCACCGACATGTTTGTCGAGTTCAGTCGGCAGCGCGGGCTGGCGAAGGACGGGCGTTGCAAGTCCTTCGCGGGTGCGGCGGACGGTGCGGCGTGGTCGGAGGGTGTGGGAGTGCTGCTGGTCGAGCGGCTCTCGGACGCGCGGCGGTTGGGGCATGAGGTCCTGGCGGTGGTGCGGGGGAGTGCTGTCAATCAGGACGGTGCGAGCAATGGGCTGACGGCTCCGAATGGTCCGTCGCAGCAGCGGGTGATCCGGGCGGCGCTGGCCGATGCGCAGATTTCCGCTGATCAGGTTGATCTGGTGGAGGCGCATGGGACGGGGACGCGGTTGGGTGATCCGATCGAGGCGCAGGCGTTGTTGTCGACGTATGGTCAGGGGCGCCCGGAGGGTGATCCTTTGTGGTTGGGTTCGTTGAAGTCGAATCTGGGTCATGCGCAGGCGGCTGCGGGTGTGGGTGGGGTGATCAAGGCGGTTCAGGCGATCCGTCATGGCGTGCTGCCGAGGACGTTGCATGTGGATGAGCCGACACCTCAGGTGGATTGGTCTGTGGGTGCGGTGGAGTTGTTGACGGAGGCGCGGGTGTGGCCGGTGCGGGAGCGTCCGCGTCGGGTGGGTGTGTCGTC
>NZ_JBEZLL010000079.1:0-1751 GCF_040652135.1 Streptomyces sp. NPDC048295 | reverse complement strand
CTAGGGCCATTCGTTTGGATCATGCGCGGAACAGGGGGTGGACTCGGGTGAGGACACTGCTCGTTTGAGGCGCTGGGACGATCGCGAGGCGCCGGAGAATGCGGAATCCATGGTGTGTGAGTCGTCAGCCGTAGTGCAGGACCCGCCTGTGTCTGGGCGGCCATCCGGCATCCGGCGAGCACATACCTTGCCGGAATCCGGCATGCCGAGAGTCGATGACGCCGGTATACCGTGACGGGCAACCCGGTGCCGACGTTGGCTGGGGCGGATATAGAGCGAAGGGCGGGGCGCGATGTTCTCAGTGGCTTGGGGGGTGTTCGCGACGGCCTTGGGCTGGATCGTCGCGACGGATTTCCGGGGCGCTGCCCAGCGCTTCCACGCGTTGTCCCACGCTGTCGTGCCGTTCGGCGGTGTCGGCGTTTCGGCCGTGGGCGTCGGCTTCTTCCGTCTGCTGGCAGGGGTGTTCGCCCTGGCCGGTCCGGTCGTCTTGGTAGGCGGGCTCATAGACGTGTGGCGTGGCAAGGCAGGGTCAAACAGTCTGCCCCCGGTTCCCGTCTGGTTCGTTGTGGTGGAAGCGATAATCGTCGGTGTCGTCCTTTGGAGAACCTGGCGGCGCTCTGGCTTTCTGCGCTGTGAGTGGGCTGCCGGTAATGGCCCGCGGCGTGTCGCTGTTGCTGGGCTCACGGCATCGGTTGTCGCCTTCGTCGTGACGCTGGGTTTCGGCTGGGGGACGTGGACGATGGTCAGTTGGTTGGCCGGCGGCCTATGTGGGCTCGTCCTGTTGCTGGGCGATCGTCCCGGCAAGCCGTCGGACACGGCACTGGCCTCCGCAGACTCGTCGGACGACTAGACAGTTTCGTCGAGATCGGCGGCTCGTTGGTCTGTGTGTGCCATTGACTGACGCGCAGTGGGCGCGAATCGAGCCGTTACTCCCAGATCGGACACCGCGGCGGGGTGGCCGGTGGAGGGACCACCGAGAGGTGATCGACGCGATCGCCTGGAAGTTCCAGACGGGATCGCAGTGGATCCACCTCCCCGAGAAATACGGGAACTGGCGAGGGGTCTACAACCGGCTACGGACGTGGGCCATCGACGGAACCTGGGAGCGGGTGTTCACCGCGCTGGTCGCACAGGCCGACGCCGACGAAGATCTCAACTGGACTATCTCGGTGGACTCCACAATCGTGCGCGCACACCAGCACGCGGCCGGAGCCCGCAAAAAGGGGCCCCAGCAGGCGAACCGGCAGATCACGCCATCGGCCGGTCCCGCGGTGGACTGACCACAAAGATCCACCTGGCTTCCGATGCCGATTGTCGGCCATTGGTCTTCGTTCTCACCGCCGGACAGTCCGGCGACGCACCTGCTTTCACAGATGTCATGGCCCGCCTGCGCGTTCCTCAACGGCGGGGACGGCCCCGCACCAGGCCGGACGTGGTCCTGGCCGACAAGGCGTATTCCTCCCGCGCAATCCGTGAGCATCTGCGCAAGCGCGGGATCCGCGCCGTTATCCCCGTTCCGGCCGATCAACGCGGCCACCGCCTGCGGCGCGGAAGTCGAGGCGGCAGGCCGCCGGCCTTCGACCGCGAGACGTACAAGCAGCGCAACACCGTCGAACGCTGCATCAACCGCTTGAAACAGTGGCGGGGCATCGCCACCCGCTACGAGAAGACCGCGACCGTCTATCTGGCCGGACTCCATATCGCAGGGATCTTCCTTTGGTCTGCCCGGTGATCCAAACGAATGGCCCTAG
>NZ_JBEZLL010000077.1:0-1980 GCF_040652135.1 Streptomyces sp. NPDC048295 | reverse complement strand
CGCCCGGATCACCCGCTGCTGCGACGGACCATTCGGAGCCGTCAGCCCATTGCTCGCACCGTCCTGATTGACAGCACTCCCCCGCACCACCGCCAACACCGGATGGCCGTTGCGGCGAGCGTCGGAGAGCCGCTCCAGGAGCAGGACGCCTGCGCCTTCCGACCAGCTGGTGCCGTCGGTGGAGCCGGCGAAGGACTTGCAACGCCCGTCCCTTGCCAGGCCACCCTGCCTGCTGAACTCGACAAAGACCTCAGGCGTCGACATGACGGCCACGCCACCGGCCAGCGCCATCGAGCACTCGCCCGAACGCAAGGCCTGGGCCGCAAGGTGCAGGGCGACCAGCGACGACGAACACGCCGTGTCCACCGTCATCGACGGACCCTCGAAACCGAAGACGTACGAGACGCGTCCGGAGGCGATCGACCCCGTCGCGCTGTTGTGGGCGTAGTCGTGGTACATCATCCCGGCGAACACACCGGTCTTGCTTCCCTTGAGGGAGAACGGGTCGATACCGGCCCGCTCGAACACCTCCCACGAGCATTCCAGCAGAAGCCGCTGCTGCGGATCCATGATCAGTGCTTCATTCGGACTGATACCGAAAGGAGCGGGATCGAACGTGTCCGCAGAGTGGAGGAATCCGCCCTTGTTGACGTAGGTGGTGTTCTGCTTCGTTCCCTCGGGGTCGTAGAGAGCATCGACGTTCCACCCGCGGTTCTCCGGGAATTCGGATATCGCGTCCACGCCGTCGTTCACCATGTGCCAAAGGGATTCCGGTGAATCGACGCCGCCGGGGAATCGGCAGCTCATCGACACGATCGCGATCGGCTCGCGGGCCGCGGACGACAGCTTGCGGTTGTGAGCGCGCAGCCGGTCGTTCTCCTTGAGCGACGCACGCAGTGCGGCGACCAGCTTCTCGTCAGAATTCGTCATCGAGCTCTCACATTCCCTGCGTCGCGTCGTCCAGGCCAGAGCCGTTGAGCGCCATGCTGATCAGGCTCTCGGCATCCATCTCATCGATTTCTTCGGTCGAGGAACTCTCCGGATCCGCTGCCGAATCCGTCTGCTCGTCGTGAGCACCGGCGAGTTCGAAGAGCACTTCCATCAGTCCCGCATCCCGGAGTCGGCTCAGCGGAATTCCTTGCAGGATGCGGCGGACCCGCTCCTCGCCACCAGCGTCCTCCCCGGTGGGTGCGTCAGGGCGCAACTCCTCGGCGATGTGCTGCGCAAGGACGCGGGAGTTCGGATAGTCGAAGACCAGAGTGGCCGGCGGGCGTAGTCCCGTGGCCTGAGCAAGGCCGTTACGGAACTCCACCGCAGCCAGCGAGTCGAATCCGAGTTCCTTGAAGGCGCGGTCCGGCTCGATGGCGGTCGGACCGGGGTATCCGAGGATGGCCGCGGCGTGCGCGCGCACCAGGTCGAGCACCTGGTCCTCGCGTTCGTCATCGGACAGAACCGCCGTGCGGCGCCGGAACGCCGCAGCGCCCGACGTCGCGGCATCGGCTGCCCTGGAGGGCCTCGACCGCACCAGGCCCCGGAACATGTCGGGCAGGGCGTCCGGGGCCAGGGCTCCCGCGCCGGCGAGATCGATCCGCATGGTGACGACCGCGGCTTCGCCGAAGGTTTCGGCGGCGTCGAAGAGATCGGTGCCCTGCTTGGGCGACAGCGGTTCTATGCCGGTGCGGTTCATCCGCTGGGAGTCGGCCGTGTTCAGGCCGTCCGCCATTCCGCCGTCGGCCCACGGCCCCCAGGCGAGGGACTGGGCCGGCAGGCCCTGGGCCCTGCGGTACGAGGCGAGAGCGTCAAGGAAGGCATTGGCCGCCGCGTAGTTGGCCTGGCCGGGGTTACCCAGCACTCCGGCGGCGGAGGAGAAGAGGACGAAGGCGTCGAGGTCCATGTCCCGGGTCAGCTCATGGAGATTCAGCGCCGCCTCGGCCTTCGGCCGCAACACCGCCCCCACCCGCTCCGGCGTCAGCGAACCGA
>NZ_JBEZLL010000076.1:0-2069 GCF_040652135.1 Streptomyces sp. NPDC048295 | reverse complement strand
ACTCGGCCGTGGAACTGCTGGAGACTCGCGCAGGAGGAGAAGCCTGGTGCACAGATCTCCGTACGCAGTGGAGCACTCTCACGAGTACGCCGACAACTGTCCCTGCAGTCGGCCGGCATCGCCCTGTGGGCCTGCGAGAACAACGAGGGAGCACTCCACCTGGCCCGCTACCTCGTCCAGCGCAAACGCTCGGTCATGCTGATGATCGATGCCGACAGCCGCTCCAACAAGCTCTTCAAGGACGAAAAGCTCCGCAAAGCGGGCCTCGACCTGGACAAGCAAGTCGCCTACGTCGGCGAAGCCCTCGGCTTCAACGAGCTGGAAGAACTCTTCACCGACGAGCGCTGGGCCACGGCCGCCAACCTCCGATGGCCCCGGCCCGCCCCCCGGACCTGGAGCGCCGAGGACTTCACCGCGCACCGCGGCACCAAGAAGTTCAGCGCCCGCGTCCTCGACATGATCAAGAGCGAGGCGGCGGAGGCCAGCCCCAACGGAAAACCGGCCATGCTCAACGGCCTGGTCACCACGCTCACCACTCCCGAGGACGTTCCCCAGCAGCTACGAGAAGTCTTTGGGCAGCTTCAGGAACTCGCTCACTGACCAGACACCGGCCGCTGCGCGCGACGCGCCCGCATACGCTCCTTGCGCTGCTCATCGGTCGGTGTCTCCCAGGCATGCCAGCCCACCGCTTCCACCCACTGACGGGCATGGGAGCGAGCATCGATCCCGCACCACCTGCACCCGCCCGGCGCGGGAAAACAGCCAGCACGAGCAGACTTCGGAGAGGCCATCCCTCCTCCTTCCCACCCCTGTATCTTCCCTGCCGGCACTGACAATCACGCTTGGTGACCAAGCCTCGCCGGCACTGCTCCAAAAGGGCGCAGAAACCTTCCTCCCATCTGCATCCATCTCCGCATAAGCAGCGATGTTTATCTGAAAACCCACCCACACCTCAGACCGTCTGACTACGGTCACCTTGCATGAGGTTTCTGCACACTTCGGACTGGCACCTGGGCCGCCGGTTCCACGGAGAAGACCTGATCGACGCCCAGCGCAAAATCCTGGATCACATCTGCGACACCGCCCGCAACGAGCAGGTCGACGCCCTGCTCATCGCCGGAGACATCTACGACCGGGTCATCCCCAGCCTGGACGCGGTACGCCTGTTCAGCCAGGGCCTGAACCAGATGGCCGACCTCGGCATACCAGCCATCATGATCAGCGGAAACCACGACTCCGCCCACCGACTCGGAGTCGGCTCCGCCCTGCTGGCCCGCACCGGCGTGCACCTGAGGACCGACCCGGCCCACACCGCCACCCCCGTCCTGCTGGAGGGCCCCACCGGCACCGTCGCCGTCTACGGCGTGCCCTACCTCGAGCCATCTCTGGTGCGCACGCACCTCGAAGCCGAAGAAGCCTCCCACCAAGCCGTCCTCCGCTCAGCTCTGGACCGCATCCGCGCCGACCTCGCCGCCCGCCCCGCCAACACCCGCTCCATCGTCCTGGCCCACGCCTTCGTCACCGGCGCGACCGGCTGCAGAAGCGAACGTGACATCAGCGTCGGCGGCGTCGACCACGCCCCCGCGTCCGTCTTCGACGGCATCGACTACGTCGCACTGGGCCACCTCCACGGCGCCCAGCAGGTCAACGACCACATCCACTACAGCGGCTCCCCGCTGGCCTACTCCTTCTCCGAAACCGGACACACCAAGTCCCTCACCCTGATCGACCTGCTCACCGACCCAGCAGCCCCCACCGTCACCCGCCGCCCCCTCCCAGCAGACCTCCAACTGCCCCTGGCCCGCCTGACCGGCCGCCTGGAAGACCTGCTGGCCGACCCGGCCCACGAACCCCTCACCAAAGCCTGGCTGCACGTCACCCTCACCGACACCGCCCGCCCCTACGAACCCGTGGCACGCCTCAAACAGCGCTTCCCCCACACCCTCGACCTGCAACACCTCCCCACCGCCATCCCCGCTCAGGCACCGCAACCTCAACCTCCTCGGCCGCTACAGCTTCACCGCCCAGGTCCCGGCCGACGGGGCCTTGAGGCCGCTGCGCGGCCCGGA
>NZ_JBEZLL010000075.1:0-2328 GCF_040652135.1 Streptomyces sp. NPDC048295 | reverse complement strand
GGCTTCCACATCTGGCCTATCAACCCAGTCGTCTACTGGGAGCCTTAACCAATCAAGTTGGTGGGAATACTCATCTCGAAGCAGGCTTCCCGCTTAGATGCTTTCAGCGGTTATCCTTTCCGAACGTAGCCAACCAGCCATGCCCTTGGCAGAACAACTGGCACACCAGAGGTTCGTCCGTCCCGGTCCTCTCGTACTAGGGACAGCCCTTCTCAATATTCCTACGCGCACAGCGGATAGGGACCGAACTGTCTCACGACGTTCTAAACCCAGCTCGCGTACCGCTTTAATGGGCGAACAGCCCAACCCTTGGGACCGACTCCAGCCCCAGGATGCGACGAGCCGACATCGAGGTGCCAAACCATCCCGTCGATATGGACTCTTGGGGAAGATCAGCCTGTTATCCCCGGGGTACCTTTTATCCGTTGAGCGACAGCGCTTCCACAAGCCACTGCCGGATCACTAGTCCCGACTTTCGTCCCTGCTCGACCCGTCGGTCTCACAGTCAAGCTCCCTTGTGCACTTACACTCAACACCTGATTGCCAACCAGGCTGAGGGAACCTTTGGGCGCCTCCGTTACTCTTTAGGAGGCAACCGCCCCAGTTAAACTACCCATCAGACACTGTCCCTGATCCGGATCACGGACCCAGGTTAGACATCCAGCACGACCAGAGTGGTATTTCAACGACGACTCCACAACCACTGGCGTGGCCGCTTCAAAGTCTCCCACCTATCCTACACAAGCCGAACCGAACACCAATATCAAACTGTAGTAAAGGTCCCGGGGTCTTTCCGTCCTGCTGCGCGAAACGAGCATCTTTACTCGTAGTGCAATTTCACCGGGCCTATGGTTGAGACAGTCGAGAAGTCGTTACGCCATTCGTGCAGGTCGGAACTTACCCGACAAGGAATTTCGCTACCTTAGGATGGTTATAGTTACCACCGCCGTTTACTGGCGCTTAAGTTCTCAGCTTCGCCGACCCGAAAGTCAGCTAACCGGTCCCCTTAACGTTCCAGCACCGGGCAGGCGTCAGTCCGTATACATCGCCTTACGGCTTCGCACGGACCTGTGTTTTTAGTAAACAGTCGCTTCTCGCTGGTCTCTGCGGCCACCCCCAGCTCATGGAGCAAATCCAATCACCAGGAATGGCCCCCCTTCTCCCGAAGTTACGGGGGCATTTTGCCGAGTTCCTTAACCATAGTTCACCCGAACGCCTCGGTATTCTCTACCTGACCACCTGAGTCGGTTTAGGGTACGGGCCGCCATGAAACTCGCTAGAGGCTTTTCTCGACAGCATAGGATCATCCACTTCACCACAATCGGCTCGGCATCAGGTCTCAGACTTATATGCACGACGGATTTGCCTACCGTGCGTCCTACACCCTTACCCCGGGACAACCACCGCCCGGGCTGGACTACCTTCCTGCGTCACCCCATCGCTTACCTACTACCACCTTGGTTCATCGGCTCCACCACTACCCTCAACTCCGAAGAGATCGGGCCGGCTTCACGGACTTAGCATTAATGGGCTCAGTATTGGGCGTTTCAAAGCGGGTACCGGAATATCAACCGGTTGTCCATCGACTACGCCTGTCGGCCTCGCCTTAGGTCCCGACTTACCCTGGGCAGATCAGCTTGACCCAGGAACCCTTAGTCAATCGGCGCACACGTTTCTCACGTGTGTATCGCTACTCATGCCTGCATTCTCACTCGTGAACCGTCCACAACTCGCTTCCGCGGCTGCTTCACCCGGCACACGACGCTCCCCTACCCATCCGTACTCCCGTTGGGGATTAATATACGAATGACACGACTTCGGCGGTACGCTTGAGCCCCGCTACATTGTCGGCGCGGAATCACTTGACCAGTGAGCTATTACGCACTCTTTCAAGGGTGGCTGCTTCTAAGCCAACCTCCTGGTTGTCTCTGCGACTCCACATCCTTTCCCACTTAGCGTACGCTTAGGGGCCTTAGTCGATGCTCTGGGCTGTTTCCCTCTCGACCATGGAGCTTATCCCCCACAGTCTCACTGCCGCGCTCTCACTTACCGGCATTCGGAGTTTGGCTAAGGTCAGTAACCCGGTAGGGCCCATCGCCTATCCAGTGCTCTACCTCCGGCAAGAAACACACGACGCTGCACCTAAATGCATTTCGGGGAGAACCAGCTATCACGGAGTTTGATTGGCCTTTCACCCCTAACCACAGGTCATCCCCCAGGTTTTCAACCCTGGTGGGTTCGGTCCTCCACGAAGTCTTACCTCCGCTTCAACCTGCCCATGGCTAGATCACTCCGCTTCGGGTCTTGAGCGTGCTACTGAAACGCCCT
>NZ_JBEZLL010000074.1:0-2680 GCF_040652135.1 Streptomyces sp. NPDC048295 | reverse complement strand
TGTCGGCGTACTCGTGAGAGTGCTCCACTGCGTACGGAGATCTGTGCACCAGGCTTCTCCTCCTGCGCGAGTCTCCAGCAGTTCCACGGCCGAGTACGCTCCCCTCGAAAAGGGGGGTGTCATGGAATCACTCGGAACCCTGTTCATGGCCGCAGCCTGGGGTGTTCCGCTGGCGGGCTTGGTGGGCGGGGTGATCGCCGTTGCGGCCATCACGCGTTGGCGTCGCCGGGCGATCAGTGCTCTGGAGCGGGCCGATGAAGAGTGAGGCCTCTGATGAGTTGGTGCGGGTCCAGGGTGGCCTGCGGCTAGGGCGCCAGAGACGCCCAAGTCGGCGTCTTGGCAGGTCAAGGCGGATCCGGTGGCGGGGTCTTCAGGCTGCGTCGTCTCGTTCTCGTTCGATGGCGGCGAGTCGGTTCTTGAGCCGGTAGCTCGGGCCGTTGATGGAGATGACTCCGCAGTGGTGGAGGAGGCGGTCGAGGATGGCGGTGGCGAGGACCTCGTCGCCGAACACCTGTCCCCATTCGCTGAAGGTCTTGTTCGAGGTCAGGATGATCGAGCCCTTTTCGTAGCGCTTTGAGATGACTTGGAAGACGAGGTTCGCCTCTGCGCGGGCGAGGGGCTGGTAGCCGACTTCGTCCAGAACAAGGACAGCCGGCCGCAGGTAGCTGCCGAGTTTGCTGGTCAGGCGTCCTGCGGTCTCGGCGGCGGTGAGGTTGCGGACCATGTCGTCGAGGCTGGTGAAGTAGATCGAGTAGCCGGCCCGGCAGGCCGCGACCGCGAGTGCGACGGCGATGTGTGTCTTGCCTACTCCCGGCGGCCCGAGCAGGGCAGCGTTGGCCTTGGCCTCGATGAACGAGAGGGTGGCCAGGTCCTTGACCTTGCGGGGGTCGAGCTCGGGCTGGAACGAGAAGTCGTAGTCATCGAGCGTCTTGTGGTGCGGCAGCTTCGACAGCCTCAGGCCCTGGCGGAATCGTCGGTCGTCACGGACGGCGAGCTCTTCGGAAAGGACCAGGTCGATAAAGTCGAGGTAGCCCATCTTGGCCTCATCGGCCCGCTGCGCGTACTGGGTCAGGGCCTCGGCCAGATGGGGCAGGCCCAGCTTGCTGGCTGTGTTGCGGATGCGGGTGGAGACCAGCTCGCTCAAGACGGTTCCTTCGTGCTCGGGTGGGTGGTGAAGGGGCGGGTGCCGGTCAGCTCGTCATAGACCGACAACGGCCGTCGGCCGACCTCGACCTGGGTGGCCGCGGCCCGGTTCAGCAAGGCCAGCAGCGACCCTGCTTCCGACCCGCGGTTCTGCTGGCGGGGTGCGGGCAGGTCTCCGCCCGCCGTGACGCGGCGGCCGGCTCCGGTGGGCAGACTGTCCCAGTGCCGCTCGTCCACGACCCGGGCACCGCGGCCAACTGCCCGCGGGTGAGTGGCCAGCAGAGTCTGTCCCTGGCGGTCGGGTGTGGTGGCATGGAGGCTGACCTGCGACTTCGTGGCCCTGATCTCGACCAGCTGCCGCGGGCGGATCCGCAGCGCCGGCAACGAGTAGAGATTCGCTTCGAAGGCGACGAGGCAGTCCTTGCCGACGTAGCGGAGGTGACGCTGGGCGACCACGTATGGGGTGGCCGGCAGTGGGCGGAGGGCCATGTGGTCACGGACGGCCCGCAGTCCGATGACCTCGCCGTGAGTGCCGTGGATCTTGGCCCGCCGCAGCGGAACCCAGGCAGTGAAGGAGGCGTTCATCTCCTCGATGGAGGAGAAGGCACGTCCGGCCAGGACATGGTCGCGGACGATCAGGACCTGGCGCTCGACCCGGCCCTTGCCGGTGGGCCGGTAGGCGGCCAGGACGTCGGGGTCGAAGTCGTAGTGCCCAGCGAATGCGACCGCCTCCGGATGCAGGGGAACGGCCTCGCCAGGGGCGACGTGCCGGCGGACCACGGTCTTGGTCCGGTCGTAAACGATCGACATCGGGACGCCGCCGAAGTGGGCAAACGCCTGACGGTGGCAGTCGAAGAACGTCGCCAGATCCTGGCTGGTGGTGAAGCAGCAGAACGGATCTCGCGAGTACGACAGCGTCATGTGGAACGAATAGACCTTCGGGATCCCGACATGAGCGAGGATCCTGCCCTCGTCACCCCAGTCGACTTGAGCTTGAGCTCCGGGCACCACCTCGAACCGGCGGTGAAGCCCGGCAAGCTCACCCGGGCTGATGCCCAGTTCCTCGGCGACCCGCGGCCTGGCCTCCTGCAAGTACATCTTCACGCGCTGGTAATTGCCGGTGAACCCGTACTCCGCCACCAGACGCTCATGGATCACCGCCCCCTTGAGCAGGATCTCCGCCCGCAGCATCGCGTCGATCAGCGGGGCGACCTCGTCCACTACCCGCTGACGCGGCTGACCGTTCGCAGCCCTCTTCGGCGGCGCAACCGGAACCTCACCCGACAGGTACTTGGCGACCGTGCGCCGGTTCAGACCGGTCTCCTTCGCGATCTCCCGCAAGCTCATGGCGCCGGACTCGTGCAGACCACGAAACCGCCGCAACTCCAACCAGCGATGTGGATCCAAGACCACCCTCGCCGCCCTCCGCCGACCCTGAACAAGACGACAGCAGGCTCGCGGCTCCAACCCCTCCCCGCATCAGCTTTGGTGCACTCTCATCCGTACGAGGTGGCGCACGTCCACTTGTACGCCGACA
>NZ_JBEZLL010000073.1:0-2959 GCF_040652135.1 Streptomyces sp. NPDC048295 | reverse complement strand
ACCCGCAACACACTCGTCCTACGACCCAACCCCTCGAACACACCCACCACACCCGCCACCGCGTCCTGCGAGCCCGAGACCACCACCGACCGCGGCCCGTTCACCGCCGCAATCCCCACCCCGTCCGTCAGCAACGGCAACACCTCGGCCTCCGCCGCCTCCACCGCCACCATCACCCCACCCACCGGCAACTCCTGCATCAAACGACCACGCGCCACCACCAACACCGCCGCATCCCTCAACGACAACACCCCCGCCACATGCGCCGCAACAATCTCCCCCACCGAATGACCCAACAGGAAATCCGCACGCACCCCCCACGACTCCACCAAACGGAACAACGCCGTCTCCACCGCGAACAACGCCGCCTGCGCAAACATCGTCCCGTTCAGCACCTCCGCATCCTCACCCCACACCACCTCACGCAACGAACACCCCAACCCCGCATCCAACTCCCCCACCACCGCATCAAAAGCCTCAGCAAACACCGGGAAGGACCGATACAGCTCCCGCCCCATACCCAGCCGCTGCGCACCCTGACCCGTGAACGCAAATGCCACCCCACCCGCCGGCCCGGTGACACCACTCACCACCGACGAAGGCTCCGCCTCACCCCCGGCCAAAGCCGCCAGCCCCCGCACCAACTCCTCACGGTCCGAGGCCGCAATCACCGCACGATGCTCCAGCACCGCACGCGACACCACCGACGAGAACCCCACATCCACCAACGACAACCCAGCACCACCGGCCTCGACACGCTCCAGCAACCGCGCCGCCTGCCCCCGCAACGCACCCTCACCACGACCCGAAAGAACAACCGGCACCACCGGCATCCCGGCCGCAACCGCCTCCTCCGGCTCCTCCACCACCGGCGCCTGCTCCACGATCACATGCGCATTCGTCCCACTCAGCCCGAACGACGACACACCCACCCGACGCGGACGCTCCCGCACCGGCCACACCCGCGCCTCCGTCAACAACTCCACCGCACCCACAGACCAATCCACCTGAGGCGTCGGCTCATCCACATGCAACGTCTTCGGCAACACACCATGCCGAATCGCCTCAACCGCCTTGATCACCCCACCCACACCCGCAGCCGCCTGCGCATGACCCAGATTCGACTTCAACGAACCCAACCACAAAGGATCACCCTCCGGCCGACCCTGACCGTAGGTCGCCAGCAACGCCTGCGCCTCGATCGGATCACCCAGCCGCGTCCCCGTCCCATGCGCCTCCACCAGATCAACCTGATCAGCGGAAATCTGCGCATCGGCCAGCGCCGCCCGGATCACCCTCTGCTGCGACGGACCATTCGGAGCCGTCAGCCCATTGCTCGCACCGTCCTGATTGACAGCACTCCCCCGCACCACCGCCAGGACCTCATGCCCCAACCGCCGCGCGTCCGAGAGCCGCTCGACCAGCAGCACTCCCACACCCTCCGACCACGCCGCACCGTCCGCCGCACCCGCGAAGGACTTGCAACGCCCGTCCTTCGCCAGCCCGCGCTGCCGACTGAACTCCACGAAGACCTCGGGCTCGGACATGACGGCGACACCGCCGGCCAGGGCGAGCGAGCACTCGCCCGAGCGCAGCGACTGGATGGCGAGGTGCAGGGCGACCAGCGACGACGAGCACGCCGTGTCCACCGTCATCGACGGACCCTCAAGGCCCAGGACGTAGGAAATGCGGCCGGAGGCGATACCACCGGTGCTCGCGTTGTGGGCGTAGTCGTGGTACATCATCCCGGCGAAGACACCGGTCCGGCTCTCCTTGAGGGAGAACGGGTCGATACCGGCCCGCTCGAATGCTTCCCACGACGTCTCCAGCAGGAGTCGCTGCTGCGGGTCCATGATCAGCGCCTCGTTGGGGCTGATCCCGAAGAAGCTCGGGTCGAACCCGGCCGCGTCGTCGAGGAAGCCGCCCCGGGCCACGTAGCTGGTGTCCGGGCGGATGCTCTCCGGGTCGTAGATCTTTCGCAGGTCCCAGCCTCGGTCGGCGGGGAAATCCGAGATGAGGTCGGCGCCCTGCGCCACCGCCTGCCAGAGTTCTTCGGGCGAACCGACGTTGCCCGGGTAGCGGCAGGCCATCCCGACGATCGCGATCGGATCGTCGGCGAGGCCGGTCAGCACGGGGGCCGGCGCACCGGCGGTGTGCTGCGTCAGGTCGACCGTGCCGGCCACCTCGCCGAGCAGGTGCCTCGCCAGGGACACCGGAGTGGGGTAGTCGAAGACCACGGTCGCCGGAAGACGGAGTCCGGTGGCTTCCGCGAGTGCGTTGCGGAATTCGACCGCGCGCAACGAGTCGAAGCCGAGGTCCTTGAACGCACGCTCCGGTTCGATGGCCTGGAGCGAGCCGTACCCGAGCACCGAAGCGACCTGTTCAAGGACGAGTTCGAGCATGGACTCCTCTCGCTCGGGCTCGGCGAGACCGGCCAGGCGCTGCTGAAGGCCGTTCACCTCGACCGTGCCACCGGCCTTGCGGCGGGTGACGACGGGGACCAGCGTACGGAAGATCTCCCGGCTGCTGTCCCCTTGGGCGCGGACTGCCGCGAGGTCCAGCCGGACGGGGACGACGACCGGCTCGGCCGTCTGCCAGGCCGCGTCGAACAGGGCCACGCCCATTTCGGATGAGATGGGGAAGACGCCGCCCACGGACGAGATACGGGACCGTTCTGCGCCGGACAGCTTGCCCGTCATTCCGCTGGCCTCGTCCCAGAATCCCCAGGCGAGGGACTGGGCCGGCAGGCCCTGGGCCCTGCGGTACGAGGCGAGAGCGTCGAGGAAGGCATTGGCCGCCGCATAGTTGCCCTGGCCGGCGTTTCCGAAGATGCCGGCCACGGAGGAGAAGAGGACGAAGGCGTGGAGGTCCATGTCCCGGGTCAGCTCATGGAGATTCAGCGCCGCCTCGGCCTTCGGCCGCAACACCGCCCCCACCCGCTCCGGCGTCAGCGAACCGA
>NZ_JBEZLL010000072.1:0-3357 GCF_040652135.1 Streptomyces sp. NPDC048295 | reverse complement strand
GACCTCGGCGACACCGGCCGCCTCACCGACGACCTGCCCACCACCCACAACCCCGCCGACAACCTCCCCGGCGGCCACGCCGGAGACCACCTCCCGGGCGGAAACGCGGGCAACCACCTCCCTCACGGGGGAGCGGCCGACCACCTCCCCGGCGGCCACGCCGACGACCTCGGGCGCGGCCCCACTGCCGGCCACGAACCGCCCAGCACCCACACCGGCGGCCACGGCGACGGCCCACAAGGACCGCACGACCCGCCCTCTCCCCACCCCAACGACCACGGCCCCAGCAGCCACGCCGACGACGGCGCGCACCGCGGGGCGGACGAGGGCGCCCCGCACCACGGATCCGACGACACCCTGCCCCATGACGACGG
Organism: Streptomyces sp. NPDC048295; assembly: GCF_040652135.1. NCBI lineage: Bacteria > Bacillati > Actinomycetota > Actinomycetes > Kitasatosporales > Streptomycetaceae > Streptomyces > Streptomyces sp. NPDC048295. The sequence goes on along the minus strand of NZ_JBEZLL010000072.1, from coordinate 2,983 downwards.
CATCCCCCATGACGACGGTGTCCCCCACGACCCCGACGGCCCGCACGGCCCCGACGGCCCCGACGGCCCGGATCACCCCGGCGGCGACGGCCCCGGCAACGAGCCGCACGGCAAGCCGGTGGATCCTCAGCCCGGCTGGCACGGCCAGAGCGCGGACAAGATGCGTCACTACCGACGCCCGGCCCTGGACGTCTCCCACCTTCCCCTGAAGGATCAGCTTCCGCTCCTGGAACGAGAAGCGTCCGCCCTCGCCGATGACGCGCTCAAGGCTCCGGAAGGAGCGGCACCTCCCGGGCAGAACCACCTCGAATCCGGCTGTGCCGGAAGTTTCCTGCACGACAACACGATCACCGTGCACAGCAGCACCACGAAAATGCACGGTCAGAAGCTTCCGAATACGCACAAGGTCCTCGAAACGATTCTGAACGATGTAGGCGCGAAACTTGATGCAACGCCCGGAGCGAAGAGAGGGTTTGGCCACGGAAAGTGTGCCGAGGTATCTCTGATAAGCGACCGACTGCATCATCTGGACCCCACCGGAAAAACCATTCGGACGGTCGATGACGCAAAGAAGGCGCTGGAGGGCGGCGTGATGCATACACGCCAGATCGGCGATCTCTTCAATCGGAAGACAGGCGTGCTCGAACGGCCGAAGGACACCTTCCTCCCGCCATGTGACACCTGCGCACAGGTGCTGCCCCAGCTGGGGATCCGAGTACACTCGTAAAACCCCGGTTCACGGAACGGAACGAATGATGGGCTCCGAAGAGTTGACACCCGAAGTACGCGACTGGCTCGTCGCAAACGGCTGGTCCCCGGGGCGCGACATCGGGCAACGCGCTGACGAACTCATTCAGGTGCGGGTACAGGACGCCGAGCGCCAGGGACGCACCCTGCGTCCGGTACCCGCCGCGGTGCATGTGATCCACGCATTCGGTCTGCTGCACCTCGAACACCCTACGGTGAAGCACGTCTCCTGGGTCATGGATCCCACCCTCGGGTACGAGGGCGACGCACGACTCATCCAAGAACTGTCATTCGGACTCGGCACGGAACTCTTCCCCGTCGGTTACGAGTCCTCCGAATACGGAATTCTCCTGGTCGACGAGAGGGAGCGCTTCTTCCACCTCCACCACACCGGCGGGTACTACCTGGGAGAGAACACGATGGATGCGTTCTCCCGATTCCTGGTCGGCGCACCCGACCCTGACGCGGAGGACTACTTTGTCTGAGCAATTCCCCGCCGTGGCCTCCTCCCTGCTGATCGGCGGCCAAGTGGTCAGCCACACCAGCCTGGTCGGGGAAGGCACCGCCGATCTTCATCCCGCCATCCGGTCGTTCGTCGAATCGCTGTCGGCCGATGTGCGCCGGCCGTTCACCGGGCGCTGCGCCGAATCGGCTCTGGTGTCCGACCAGTTGTGGGCACTCGACTCCGCGCGCAGCGACGGCCGCACGAGCACGCTCGACGAAGCCGCTCCGCACTTCGCGGGATCTGCCATCATCTCCAAGATGATCCGCGGTCAAGGGCACCCCGATCACGGCAGGACCACGGAGCCGTGCGAGGTCTGCCGGCTGCTGCTCCAGAAGTTGGGCGTGCAGGTGATGGCTTGACGGGAGCCGAGGAGCTCCCCGGACCTCCCGCGACCTTCCGCGCAAGCTGCGACTCCGAGCCGGGGGGCGCGTCCGGCCTGCACGGTCGGTTCACCGGTGATCCGCCGACCGCCGAACTCCGCTCCCCGATCCCCGGCATGACACGCATCGACATCGACGACCCGGAACTCGAAATGGACGAGGGCGAGGTCGTCTTCCGTCGAGGAGAGCGTTTCACCGGTGAGGTGGTCGAGCACCAGCAGGGTGCGCTCGTCAGCCTCGTCACGTACGAGGACGGGGTCGAGGACGGCCCTTCCAGGGAGTGGTACATGGATGGAACCCTGAGGTCCGACGGAGTGCTGCGAGGCGGGTTCCCCGTCGGTGAGTGCAGGGACTGGCACCCCAACGGGAGGCCGGCCGCGCGTGTGCTCCTGAGCGCGAACGGACTGCGGCAATTGGAGATCACCGAGTGGGACGACGAGGGGAACCTGACGAAGGAGTGGCGCGCGGAGCGCGGTTGATGCCGGGCCGGGTCGACATCGACGACCCCGAGGTCGACATGGATCAAGGACTGCGTCTGTTGCACAGGGGGGAACTCTTCACCGGCGAGGTCGAGGAGCGCCTCGGCGGTGCCGTCGTCGGTCTGGACGCCTACGTGGCGGGAGTGCAGCACGGCCCCAGCCGCGAGTGGTACGAGGACGGCACGCTCCGGTCCGAGGGGACGGCCCGCGAGGGACGTCCGGTGGGAGCGTCCAGGGAATGGCATCCGAACGGTGTGCTCGCCGCCGAGACGGAGTTCTCCGAGGACGGCATGACCATGCTCGCGGAACGCCGTTGGGACGAAGAGGGCCGGCCTGCGAAGAACTGGCGTGCGGGCGCGGAGTAATACGCCGTCGATGTGGAGGCCGGTGGGGGCTTTCCCCCGGGCAGCTGCGCGGAATCCTCCGGCAGGAGACGCGTGCAGATCACCGATATCTTGCGGCAGGGCTCATTCGGTCGGCCGTCCTGACTGTGCGAACTCGGCCGTGGCGGGGTCGGCCTCGTCGCGGTCACCGGGGTCGAAGCCGCCGCGTTCATCGAACGCACGATCGTGTGCACGGCGTGAAGATTGACGGAAGATCCTCGGCGGCCCCGCCGTGCCGGAGGGGTGCGCGCTCTCCGTGATCCGGTCGAGCGCTCCGTTTCTGCACCTCATTGCCCATGCCACGCTTCGTGACCATGTCACAGCCTGTCCACAGCCCCGAGGTCCTCGATTGCCTCAGCCTCCCGGAGTTGATAGGCATGGGCAGCACATTTGTTTGCTCGGGCTGGACAGGGGGACTGTATGAAGTTCGACATGGGGGCGCAGGTTCTGACGAGTCTGTCGTCGAAGTCGCGTGGGTCGAGTGATGAT
>NZ_JBEZLL010000071.1:0-3604 GCF_040652135.1 Streptomyces sp. NPDC048295 | reverse complement strand
CCCCCATCTCGTACAGCCAGCCGCCCGCGCCCCAGACCCAGTGGGCGACGGGGAAGTAGACGACGGTGACCCAGAGCGTGCCCCAACCTGAGGGTTGGGGAACCGGCCCACTGTCCTGTGTGCTCAGGTGAGGGGCTTCTCACCGTTGCGGATACGCGCCAGCACCTCGACCCCGTCCAGTACACGCTGGAGACCGAAGGTGAAATCGTCCTCCGGCTCCTCGAACGCACCGGCTTCCAGCAGTTCGGTGAGGGCGGGGAACGAAGTGGGGTCGGCGTACTTGGCCAGCGTGCGGCCGTAGTTGGCCATCAGGTCGGCCTCGCTGATGTCCTCGGACACCACACCGAGCGAGAGCTGCACGTAGTTCCGGACGTAGCCGATCATCAGCATCATCACGGAGAGCTTCTCGTCCGGCCTGAGGCTGGTGCCGCCGAGCGTGCGCAGGCCGCACTCCAGCCAGCTGAGCTGCCCCGGCTCCAGCGGCGGCCCGCTCACGGAGATCTGCAGCATCCAGGGGTGCCGGCGGAAGACCTCCTGGAACGCCCGGGCCCACTGCTCCAGTCCGGCCCGCCAGTCGCCCGCCTCGGTGTCGATACGGGGCGGGGTTCCGTAGGCCATGTCCAGCATCAGCTGGCGCAGCTCGTCCTTGCTCGACACGTGCCGGTACAGCGACATGGTGCCGAAGTCGAGGCTCTTGGCGACCCGGGACATGGAGAGTCCGGCAAGCCCGTCGGCGTCCGCGGATTCGATCGCCGCGGTGACGATCCGCTCCACGCTGAGCCCGGTCCTGGCTGTCCGCTGCTCCCGGTTCCGGAGCTCCCACAGCACCCCGATGCTGTTCGGCAGGCCTGTGTCGTTGCCCGTTTCCTCGTCAGTAGTCATCTTGTGCCTGCCTTCATCGGAAGTCTTCCTATGCGTATCACGCACGCATAGAGCATCGTATACGCCGAGGGTCGCCCGCACGCGGAGCTGGTGGAACACCGGTCCGGGTTCGGGTCGATGACCGGACCGGGTTCGGGTCGATGACCGGACCGGGTGCGGGTCCAAGGGCGAGGAACCACACAGCCCCGGCCCCGGCGGGTCAGACGCCGGCAGCGGCAGCCTCGACCTCCGCCGACGGACGGCCCAGCAGGAGCCGGCACTGCCGCAGGCCGCGCGCGCTGTTCCAGCCGAGCGCCCCGACGAGAAGCCCGTCACGGTGGTAGGCGGTGACGAACTCCCGGTCCTCGGTCGAACCGCTGAAGATCTCCGTTCGGGCGTCGGGCGGGCACCAGCCGATCGTCTGGATCTTCGCCCCGAACTGGTGAGTCCAGCCGAAGGGCACCGGGCTGTACGGCTTCGCCCCGTCTTCACCCGCCAGAATATTACCGACGACCGCCATCGCCTGCTGGGCCGCGTTGGTTCGTTGTTCGAGCCTGACCCGGGTACCGGCCATCGTCGGATGCGGCCAGTTGGCAACGTCGCCCGCCGCCCACACTCCGGGCGCGGCCTGGCAGTACACGTCGCAGAGCACTCCGTCGTCCAGACGCAGCCCCGATCCGGCCAGCCAGTCCACCGCGGGCACGGAGCCGACCGCGACGACGACGAGGTCGGCGTCGACGGAGGTGCCGTCGCGCAGCAGGACCGCGCTCACACTGCCGTTCTCCTCCGCGAGGCCCGCCACACCGGAGCCCAGGACGAGCCGGACACCGTGGTCACGGTGGAGCTCCGCGACCAGGGCGCCGACCTCGGGGCCGACCTGCCGTTCGAGCGGCGTGGCGTTGGTGTCGATCAGGGTGACGTCGAGTCCGGCCCCGCGGGCGGTGGCGGCGATCTCCGCGCCGAGAAAGCCCGCACCGATCACCGCGACGCGAGGACCGTCCGCGAGCGCCTCGCGCAGCCGTACCGCGTCGTCGAGCGAACGCAGCACGTGGACGCCCCGCACCCCGTCCGCCCACGGCAGCCGGCGCGGCCGGAGTCCGGTCGCGATGATCGCCGCGTCGTACGACAGCTGCTCCCCGGTCGACAGCGCAACGGTCCGCGCGGCCTGGTCCAGCGCCGTGGCCCGGCAGCCCAGGCGCAGGTCGACGTCGATCGCGCCGAGCACGTCCTCCTGCCGCAGCCAGGTCTTGCCGGGTTCCCAGGTCTCGCTCAGCAACTCCTTCGACAGGGGCGGCCGGTCGTACGGCGGATGGAGCTCGTCGCCGACGAGGGTCAGGTCGCCTTCGTATCCCTTGGCGCGCAGTGTCTCCACCGCGGTCAGCCCGGCGGCCGCCGCACCCACGACGACTATGTTGTTCAGCACTCCGGCTCCTCGTCCGCTCGGTCTACGCTCACGACGAAGCCCCGGCCTCACCGTCGAGAATGTCGAACAGCTCGTCCGCGGTCGCCGCGCTCAGGTCGTCCAGGGGGGTGTCGTCGCCGAAGAGCGTCCGCCGCAGGTGGGCCGCGAGTTCGGCAGCCGAGGGGTAGTCGAATATCAGGGTCGGCGCGAGACGGCACCCGGTGACCGCGTTGAGTCTGTTCCTGAGTTCCAGGGCGGTCAGCGAGTCGAAGCCGATATCGAGAAAGCCCCGCTCGGCAGCGATCGCGTCGGCGCCGGAGTGACCGAGGACGGCGGCCGCATGGCTCCTCACCAGATCCAGCAGGGCCCGCTCCCGGTCCTCGCCGGTCAACACCGTCAGCCGCTCGATCAGCGCGGCGGGGGCCGATCCCTTCGTACGGTTGCGCACGACGGAACGGGACTCGGCGAGCGCCATGTCGCGCAGCAGTGCCGGCAGCGCGTCGGCCTTCGTGCGCAACGTCGGTACGTCCACGGCGAGCGGCACCAGGGCCGCATGCCCGGAGCGAAGCCCGGCGTCGAACAGCCTCAGCGCATCCGCCGGATCGAGCGCGGGCAGCCCGCGGGCGGCCATGAGACGCACATCCTCGTCGAGGGCCTCGGTGAGTCCTGTCGCGACATCCCAGAGGCCGTAGGCGAGAGATGTGGCCGGCAGACCCTCAAAGCGCCGCTGCACCGCCAACGCGTCCAGGAACACATTCGCCGCCGCATAGTTCGCCTGCCCCGCCGCCAGCACGGAACCACCCGCCGACGAGAACAGCACGAAAAACTCCAGCCCACACGAACGCGTCGCCTCATGCAAATACCACGCACCATCCGCCTTCGCACCCAGCACACGATCCAACCGGCCCGCATCCATCGAACCGATCAACCCGTTGTCACCCGCACCCGCCGCATGCACCACCCCCACCAGATCCCCACCCCACCGCTCCACCAGACCCACCACCGCACCACGATCCGACACATCACACACCTCCACCACCACCTCAGCACCCAACCCCACCAACTCATCCACCAGCACCCCAGCCCCAGGAGCCCCCAACCCCCGACGACTCGCCAACACCAAACGCCGCACACCACCCCCCACCAGATGCCGCGCCACCAGACCACCCAGACCACCCAGACCACCCGTCACCAACACCACACCCGACCTCGACCCCGGTTCCGAACCCGGTTCCGGCTGCGGTTGCGGCTGTGCCGGGACCTCCACCAGCCTCGGGACGAACACCTCACCACCCCGCAACGCCACCTCCGGCTCACCCGAACCCAAAGCCACACCCAGCG
>NZ_JBEZLL010000070.1:0-4966 GCF_040652135.1 Streptomyces sp. NPDC048295 | reverse complement strand
AAAAAGCCCTCCCCACCCCCGGACACGACGCCTACGCACACACCACATACACCGCACCCCGCAACCCCGCAGAAGAACGAATCGCCGCAGTCTGGGCCTCCGCCCTGGAGGTGAACCAGGTCGGTGTCCATGACAGCTTCTTCGACCTGGGAGGCGACTCCATCCGCGCCGTCGCACTCGTCGGCGCCCTGCGGGACGAGGGCTTCGACCTCTCCGTCCGCGACGTCTTCGACCGGCGTACGGTGGCGGAACTGGGCGAGCTGCTGACCGGACGCTCCGCGGTGCCGGCGGAACAGCTCACGCTGGTCGAGCCGTTCGCGCTGATCTCCGACGAGGACCGGGCGAAGCTGCCCGACGGCCTCGCCGACGCCTACCCGATGTCCCAGATACAGACCGGCATGGTCGTCGAGATGCTGGCCGACGAGGAGAAGAACCACTACCACAACTGCAGTTGCTTCCGGATCCTCGACGACCGGCCCTTCGACTCCGCCGCGTTCCGGAAGGCCGTCGCACAGGTCGTGGAACGCCACGACATGCTGCGCACCTCGGTTCATCTGACCGAGTTCACGGTGCCGCTGCAACTGGTCCACGAGCGTGCCGAGGCCACCGTCGGGGTCCGCGACCTCACTCATCTGGACGACGAGGAACTCCAGGCCTCACTGCGGCAGTTCGTCCGTGCGGAGCGGGCCGACGCCTTCGATCTGAGCCGCCCCACCCTGATGCGTTTCCACGCGCACGTCACGGGCGACACGGTCTGGTGGATCTCGGTCACCGAGTGCCACCCGATCATGGAGGGGTGGAGCTACCACTCGCTGCTGATGGAGCTGCTCGGCTGCTATCGACGCCTCCGTGAGGGCCTGGAACCGGAGCCGTACGAGCGGCCCGCGGTGCGCTTCGCCGACTCCATCGCGGGGGAGCTGGCCTCACTCGCCTCCGACGAGGACCGCGCCTTCTGGCGCCGGATCACCAGCGACCACGAGAAGTTCACCCTGCCGTCCGGCTGGGGCGACGACACCGGCGCGCCGCGCGTCAAGCACCATGTGCAGGTCCCGTGGGAGGACCTGGAACCGGCGCTCCGGGCGCTCGCCACCAAGGCGAGGGCCTCGCTGAAGAGCGTCATGCTCGCCGCGTTCGGCAAGGTCATGAGCCAGCTCACCGACGCCGCGACGTTCCACGCCGGTCTCGTCTACGACGTGCGGCCCGAGGTCACGGGCGCCGACCGGGTGTACGGCATGTACCTCAACACACTGCCGCTGGCGTTCGACCGGATGCCGGCCACCTGGCTGGGCCTCGTCCGCGACACCTTCGCCCGCGAGGTCGAGACCTGGGAGCACCGCCGCCACCCGCTGCCCGCCGTGCAGCGCGAGATCGGCGGCACCCAGCGTCTCATCGACGTGTTCTTCAACTACCAGGACTTCCGTCAGGTCGACGCCTCCCTCGTGGACGACCAGGTCGGCATCGACGACAGCCCCACCGAGTTCCCCCTGACCATCTCCTCCCGGGTCAAGCACATCTTCCTGACCGCCGACTCCTGGTCGCTGACCCTGGAGAACACCGAGCGCATCGGGGCGATGTTCCGTGCCGTGCTGGAGGCGATGGCCACCGACGCCGGCGGCGACCCCCGCGTACCGCTGATCCCGGCCGAGGAGCACGAGCGCCTGGTCGGCGAGTGGGCGGTCGCTCCCGCCGAGCCCGTCACCGCGACCGTGTTCGAGCTCTTCGAGGAGCAGGCCCGCCGCTCCCCCGGCGCCGTCGCGGTCGTCGCCGGCGACGAGCGGCTGACCTACGCGGAACTGGACGCCCGCGCCAACCGGCTCGCCCACCGGCTGCGCGAGCTGGGTGTCGGGTCCGAGTCCGTGGTCGGTGTACTGCTCGACCGCGGCGCCGATCTGGTCGCCGGACTGCTCGGGGTGTGGAAGGCGGGCGGCGCGTATCTGCCGATGGACCCGGTCCTCCCCTCCGAGCGCGTCGCGCACATGCTCGACGACGCCGGCGCCGAGGTGCTGCTCACCCAGTGCGCCCACCGGGAAATTCCGGGAGAGGGCTTCGGCGGACGGATACTGCTCGTCGACGGGGACCGCGCGTCCGTCGACGCCCAGCCGTCGTCGGCTCCCCAGCGGGTCGCCGATCCGGACCGGCTGGCGTACGTCATCTACACCTCGGGATCCACCGGCCGCCCCAAGGGGGTACTCGTCCCGCACCGCGGACTGGCAGGCCATGTCCGCTGGGCCGTGGGCGAGCTCACCGCCGCCGGCGGCGGAGCCCCGCTGTTCTCCTCCATCGCCTTCGACCTGGTGGTGCCCAACCTGTGGGCGCCGCTGCTGACCGGGCAGCCCGTGCACGTCCTGCCGCAGGATCTGGACCTGGGGCGGCTCGGCGAGGTGCTGGCGGCGGGGGCCCCGTACGCCTTCGTGAAGCTGACTCCGGCCCACCTCGAAGTGCTGACGCACCAGCTCACCCCGGACCGGGCGCGGCGGCTCGCTCCGCTGCTCGTCGTCGCGGGCGAGGCGTTCCGCCGCCGAACGGTGCGGGCCTGGCGCGAACTGGCGCCGGACACCGTGCTGGTCAACGAGTACGGCCCGACCGAGAACTCCGTCGGCACCAGCACCTGGCCCGTCCCTTCACCGGTGGAGGGAGGGACGCTGCCCGATGTGATGCCCGTCGGCCGCCCCCTGCCCGGCGTGGCGATGTACGTGCTCGACGAGCGCCTCCAGCCCGTACCGGCCGGTGTCGCGGGAGAGCTGTACGTCGGCGGAGCCGGCGTGGCCCGCGGTTACCTCGGGCGTCCCGGGCTCACCGCCGGACGGTTCGTCCCCGACCCCTTCGGCCCGCCCGGCGGCCGGCTGTACCGCACCGGGGACATCGTCCGTGTCCTGCCCGACGGTGCCGTCGACTTCCTCGGCCGCGGCGACGGACAGGTCAAGATCCGTGGGTACCGGGTCGAGCTCGGCGAGATCGAGGCCGCGCTCGGCGACCACCCGCTCGTCTCGGACGCCCGCGTGCTGCTGCGCGAGGACACCCCGGGGGACAAGCGGCTCGTCGCCTACCTCGTACCGGACGGGGAGTCGGCTCCCGACCCCGCCGAACTGCACCTCCTGCTCGGCCGCTCCCTGCCGGAGTACATGGTGCCGTCCGCGTTCGTGGCCCTGGAGTCCATCCCCCTCAACGCCAACGGCAAGGTGGACCGGCGCGCCCTGCCGGCCCCGGACGAGGACGCCTACGCCCGGGTCGAGTACACCGCGCCGCGCACGCCCCTGGAGGAGCGGGTCACCGCGGTGTGGAGCCAGGTGCTGGGGGTGGGACGCCTCGGTGTGCACGACGACTTCTTCGGCCTCGGCGGCGACTCCATCCGCGCCGTCGCGCTCGTCGGCGCCCTGCGGGGCGAGAGCCTCGACGTGGCGGTCCGTGACGTCTTCGCGCGCCGCACCGTGGCCGGGCTGTGCGAACTGCTGTCCGGCCGGACGGTGCTGACCGCCGGGGAGGGGTCCTTCACCGCGCCCTTCGCGCTGATCCCCGGCGAGGACCGGGCGAAGCTGCCCGACGGCCTCGCCGACGCCTACCCGCTCTCCCTGGTGCAGACGGGCATGCTGGTCGAGACCCTCAGCGACCCGGCACGCAGCAACTATCACAACGTCAACGTCTACCGGGTCCACGACGAGCGGCCGTTCGACGCCGACGCCTTCGCGGCGGCGGTCAGGACCGTGGTCGGCCGCCACGAGGCGCTGCGCACCTCGGTGTCGCTGGTCGGATACTCCGTACCGCTCCAGCTCGTCCACGCGGACGTCGAGGTGCCCGTCGCCGTGCGCGATCTCACCGGACTGGCCGGGGAACAGCAACGGCTGAGCATGACCGCGTACGTCGCCGCCGAACGGTCGCGCGTCTTCGACCTCGACGGCGGCGAGCCGCTGCTGCGTGTCGCCGCGCATGTCCTCGGCGCCGACTGGATGTGCACCTTCACTCAGAGCCATGCCGTCATGGACGGCTGGAGCAACCAGCTGTTCCTGGTGGACCTGGTCCAGGTCTACCGGCGGCTGCGCGACGGCCTGGAGCCGGAGCCGTACGACACGCCCGCCGTCCGGTACGCCGACTACATCGCCGCCGAACTCGCCGCCCTGGAGTCGGAGGACGACCGTGCCTACTGGGACGGCGTCGTCACCGGTCACACCAGGGCCCGGATTCCCGAGGGCTGGCACGACGACCTGACGGCGCCGGACGGGGCCGTCCGCGCCGGGGTGCGCTTCGACGACCTGGAGGAGCCGCTGCGCGCGCTGGCCGGTGCGGCCAGGACATCGGTCAAGAGCGTGCTCGTCGCCGCCTTCGTGAAGGTCGTGGGACAGCTCACCGACGCACCCGCCTACCACGCCGGGCTGGTCACCCACGGTCGGCCGGAGGCGTCCGGATCCGACCGGGTCTACGGCTCCTGTCTGAACACCCTGCCCTTCCCCGCCGACCGTACGGCCCGCACCTGGCGCGACCTGGTGCGTCAGGTGTCCGACCGGGAGATCGAGGCATGGCCGCACCGCCACTTCCCGATGCCGGCCATCGAGCGGACCGACGGCGGCCGTCTGGTCGACATCTTCTTCAGCTATCTCGACTTCCACCGGATGGACTCCGAGGAGGCCGAGGACGGCTGGGGCTTCAACGACGCCCCCAACGAGTTCGCCCTCACGGTCACGGCGCTCGGCGGCGTCCTGAGCCTGCGCTCCACCTCCCATGTGCTCAGCCAGGCCAACGCCGACCGGATCGCCGGGATGTTCCGTGCGGTGCTGGAGGCGATGGCCGCGGGCGCCGACGGTGACGCGCGGGCCGTGTACCTGCCCGCGGGCGAGCGGGAACTCATTCTCGCGGCGGACCGGACCACCGACCCGGTGCCGGTGACGCGGACGGTGCACGAGCTGTTCGCCGAGCAGGCCGCGCGGACACCCGACGCGATCGCGGTCACCGCCGAGGGACAGTCCCTGACCTA
>NZ_JBEZLL010000069.1:0-5049 GCF_040652135.1 Streptomyces sp. NPDC048295 | reverse complement strand
CCTTCGTCATCGCCCTCAACGGCTTCGACGGACACCAGCCCTACACCCCCGACGAGGTCCGCGAGGCCCTCCAGATCGGACCCGACACCCCGATCATCACGACGGACGCGCGCCACCGCGCGGACGCGAAGAGCGGTCTGATCACGCTCGTCGAGCACGCGCTCATGGCGCGGCTCAAGTAGGCACAAGTCGGTATTGCCATACGGTAGTTACCGTAGTCGGGCGGGGGTGGACTGTGTCCTTTGACACGATCCACCCCCGTATTCATAACGTTTCGACAGAGAATTGCCCCGCGTTCGACACCCGACGCATCCGAATGGTGCCACTGCGCGCACACGAGCCCCGCCTTTTGACGGGGCTCGTTCTTTATGCCCGTTTTATCTGAGGCCCGGGTCACTCGGAATGACAGGTTCCGACTGTTTGGAACGCGACCGGTCCCCGTGCTGGAATTCGACGAACTCCCGAGTAGTACGGCCCTGAACAAAACACGGCACAGCGTAGGTGCCGACGCCGAGAGGTTGTTGGTCGAGTGAGGCGAAACAACGCGGGCTCCACGGCGCAGCAGGAGCGGGGCAACTTCACCCCGCCGCCGCGCGCCGCGGCGTCGTCCGCCGATGCGACGGCGCCCAGTGGCAGCTCCAGCCGGTTCTCCCCGCGCAACTGGCGGGTGCCCACCCGACTGAACGCCATTCTCCTGATCCCCGTCCTCGTCGGCCTGGTCATGGGCGGATTCCAGGTGAAGGGGTCGATCGACACCTGGCGCGAGGCGCAGGACGCCGAGAAGACCGCGCTGATCGTGCGCGCGGCCGCCGAGTACGGCCAGGCACTCCTCAACGAGCGTGACCTCTCCGCTCAGCCCCTCCTCTCGAACAAGCGTGACGCCGACGTCATCGGCCAGGTCCAGGCCGCCACCGACAACGCCGCGGGCAAGTTCAACGACGCCGTGAAGGGCATGCCCGCGAAGCAGGGCCTGGAGCGGCGCCTGCAGCTCTTCCGTCTGGAGGAGCCCACCCTTCCCGAGCTGCGCAAGTCGGCCTTCGCCGAGGGCATGGACCCGGTGAAGACGGAGGAGGGCTACGTCAAGGTCCAGCACTCCCTGATGGAGTTCAGCAACGAACTGGGGCTGGGCACCGGCAACATCACCAGCTACGGCCGTACGGTCTACGCGATCGAGCTCGCCAAGGCTGCAGAATCGCTTCAGCGCTCCATCGGCATGCACCTGCTGGTGCGTCCGAGCCAGGAGAAAGCCAAGTTCGACGCCCAGGTCAAGGCCTTCGGCTCGTACAACTACCTGGAGCAGATCGCACTCGGCGAGTTCACCTCCGGTGGTACGGAGGCCGACGCGGCCCGGCTGAAGCAGGTCATGTCCGCCAAGGCCGACGAGGGCGCCGAGGAGCTGAGGAAGGCCAAGGAGAAGGCCGACGCGGCGGGTACCCCGTTCGTCACCCCGCCCAGCATCGACGGTTCGGTCTTCGACGGCATGGCCCAGCAGATCGGGCAGGGCAAGTCGCCCGGGAAGCTGGCCGCGAAGGGGATCACGCCCGAGACCTGGATGGCGGCCGCCACCGCCAAGTTCGACGGCTACGCCACGGTCGAGAACGAGCTCGTCGACAAGGCCGTGAAGGAGGCCGCGGACATCTCGTCCAGCGCCCGCAACGACGCCTTCGTCAATGCCGCCGTCGTGATCGTCGCCCTGCTGGCCGCGTTCGTCCTGGCCGGCCTGATGGCCCGGCAGATGAGCCGCTCGATGCGCCGGCTGCGTACGGCCGCCTTCGGGATCGCCGAGCAGCGGCTGCCGATGCTGGTCGACCAGCTCTCCCGGGCCGAACCGGAACGCGTGGACACCCGCGTCCAGCCGATCCCGATCCACAGCCGCGACGAGATCGGCGAGGTGGCCCGCGCCTTCGACCAGGTGCACCGCGAGGCGGTCCGGCTGGCGGCCGAGCAGGCCATGCTCCGGGGCAACGTCAACGCGATCTTCACCAACCTCTCGCGCCGCAACCAGTCGCTGATCGAGGGCCAGCTGACCCTCATCACCGACCTGGAGAACAACGAGGCCGACCCGGACCAGCTGGAGAACCTCTTCCGGCTGGACCACCTGGCCACCCGCATGCGCCGCAACGGCGAGAACCTCCTGGTCCTCGCGGGCGAGGAGCCCGGCCGCCGCTGGAACCAGCCGGTCCCGCTGGTCGATGTGCTCCGCGCCGCCGCCTCCGAGGTGGAGTCGTACGAGCGCATCGAGCTGTCCGGGGTGCCCGAGACCGAGATCCATGGCCAGTCCGTCACCGACCTCGTGCATCTGCTCGCCGAGCTGCTGGAGAACGCCACCACCTTCTCCTCGCCGCAGACCAAGGTGCGGGTCACCGCGACCCGGCTGCCCGACAGCCGCGTGATGATCGAGATCCACGACAAGGGCATCGGCCTCACCGCCGAGGACTTCGCCGACATCAACCACAAGCTGGCCAACCCGCCGACCGTGGACGCGGCGGTCTCGCAGCGGATGGGTCTGTTCGTGGTCGGCCGGCTCGCCGACCGGCACGGCATCCGGGTCCAGCTGCGCCCCTCGGGCGAGCAGGCCGGCACCACCTCGCTGGTCATGCTGCCGGACGCGATCACCCACGGCGGCGGTGGCGAACCGGCCGCCGCGGCCGACGACTTCACCGTCTCCTCGATCATCCCGGAGCAGCAGAGCTTCGAACAGCAGCCGCACATGCGCACGGCCGCGGAGCTCGGCTTCGACGACTCCCGGTACGAGCAGCCTCCGGCGGAGACCGCGCAGCTGGACTCGGTGGGCCGTTCGCTGCTGCGCGAGGAGCGCCGGGCGGCGCTGGAGGCGCAGACGGCGGGCGAGCACCAGCAGTTCCCCCAGGAGCCGTACGCCGACGGCCAGTACGCCGCCAACGGCTACCCGCAGGAGCCGCAGCAGACCTCGTACGAGGGCGGCTACGACCCCTACGCCACCGGTACGGGCTTTGCCCCGCAGCCCGAGCAGGGTCGGCCCGGCGGTTATGCGGAAGCCGCCTACGCGGCCGGTGAGACCTCTCAGCCCTCGTACGGCGAGCCGTTCGCTCACGAGGCCCATCAGGACGCCTGGCCGGATCAGGGCGTCTATCAGGGCGCGTTCGAGCCATCTGCACCGGTGGAAGTGGAATCCGTCCCGAGCGCCCCCGCCGAGCCGCAGGAGAGCGTAGGCTTCGACCGTCCGGGGCCCACGCCCAACTCCGGCCACGAGCTGACCGAAGCCGGTCTGCCGCGCCGGGGCGGTCAGCAGCACTGGCAGCCCACCGGTCGCGGGAACAACCGGCCCGCCGCACAGCAGCCGCAGACGCAGCAGCCGCAGCAGCAGCCGCAGGAGGAACTGCCGCAGCAGCCGTCGCCCGCGCAGCAGGACGGCAACGGCTCCGACGACTGGCGCTCGGCCAACGACGAGCGCTGGGAGCGGGCCGAGAAGCTCCGGGAGCCGAAGGCGGGCGGGATCACCCCGTCCGGGCTCCCCCGGCGGGTGCCCAAGGCCAATCTGGTCGAGGGCACGGCGGAGCAGACCCTTCAGGGCGGCCCCCAGGTTTCCCGTGCCCCCGAGGACGTCCGCGGCAGGTTGAGCAACCTGCGGCGGGGCGTACTGCGGGGACGCAGCGCGGGTTCGGACGACAGTAATACCTACAACCAGGAGCGTTAGTGTGAGCCCGATGAGCCAGGCGGCGCAGAATCTGAACTGGTTGATCACCAACTTCGTGGACAACACCCCCGGGGTGTCGCACACGGTGGTGGTCTCCGCCGACGGACTCCTGCTGGCCATGTCCGAGGGATTCCCCCGTGACCGCGCCGACCAGCTGGCCGCCGTCGCCTCCGGGCTGACCTCGCTGACCGCGGGCGCCTCGCGGATCTTCGAGGGCGGCGCGGTGAATCAGACAGTTGTGGAGATGGAGCGCGGATTCCTCTTCATCATGTCCATTTCCGACGGATCTTCACTGGCCGTGCTCGCGCATCCGGACGCCGATATCGGTCTGGTTGGGTACGAAATGGCTCTTCTCGTCGACCGTGCGGGCAGTGTCCTCACCCCGGACCTCCGTGCTGAACTGCAAGGAAGTCTTCTTAACTAGTAGACAGACAGTGCGTTTCACGCCACCGGGCCATAAGGTGCGGTGGCGCGGACCCACTGGGATCGGGACCGGTAGTCGGAGGAGGAATCGTGGACACACCCCAGGGCGGACACCCGTACAACGGTGGCCGACAGGTGCCGGGTGAGCACGGGGACAACCGGTTCAACTTCCCGTCCGCACCCAGCGGACAGGGCGCCCAGCAGCCGCCGCAGCAGCAGCAGCAGGACACCCCGCAGGGTTCCGGGTGGCCCTCGCAGCGTCCGCACCGCTACGACTCGCCCCGGACGCCCCGTATTCAGCCGGTACAGCCGCGGCAGACCCCCGAGCCTGCCGCGCCGGCCGCGCACAATCCGCTGGTTCGTCCGTACGCCATGACCGGCGGCCGGACCCGACCGCGCTACCAACTCGCCATTGAGGCGTTGGTCAGTACCACGGCCGATCCGTCCCGGCTGCAAGGGCAGTTGCCCGAGCACCAGCGGATCTGCCGGCTGTGCTTCGAGATCAAGTCGGTCGCCGAGATTTCGGCACTGCTCTCGATCCCGCTCGGCGTTGCCCGGATCCTCGTAGCCGACCTGGCAGAGGCCGGACTCGTCGCTATTCATCAGCCCGGCGGCGACGAGTCCGCCGGCGGCCAGCCAGATGTGACACTGCTCGAAAGGGTGCTCAGTGGACTTCGCAAGCTCTAGCGGCGGAGCAGCCCGCTCCACTACCTCGGCGAAGATCGTGGTGGCAGGGGGCTTCGGCGTGGGTAAGACCACGTTCGTCGGTGCCGTCTCGGAGATCAATCCGCTGCGCACCGAAGCCGTGATGACGTCCGCGTCCGCGGGCATCGACGACCTGACGCACACCGGGGACAAGACCACCACGACGGTGGCGATGGACTTCGGTCGCATCACCCTGGACCAGGACCTGATCCTGTACCTCTTCGGTACGCCCGGACAGGACCGCT
>NZ_JBEZLL010000068.1:0-5131 GCF_040652135.1 Streptomyces sp. NPDC048295 | reverse complement strand
CTGGCGCAGGGCTATCTCGACCGTCCCTCGCTGACCGCCGACCGCTTCGTCGCCGACCCGTACGGCCCTGCCGGTACGCGGATGTACCGCACGGGCGACCTGGTCCGCTGGAACCACGAGGGCTCGGTCGAGTACCTCGGCCGCGCCGACCAACAGGTCAAACTCCGCGGCTTCCGCATCGAACTCGGCGAGATCGAGAGTGCGTTGACCGCTCAGGAGGAGATCGGGCAGGCCACGGTCGTCGTCCGCGAGGACCGGCCCGGCGACAAGCGCCTCGCCGCCTACCTCACCGCCGCGGACGGGGCCCGGATCGACACCGAGGCGGTGCGCCGCGAGATCGCCGGCACGCTCCCGGAGTACATGGTCCCGTCCGCCTTCGTCGTCCTCGACGAGATCCCCCTCACCGTCAACGGCAAGGTCGACCGACGCGCCCTGCCCGCCCCGCAGTTCAGCAACGAACCCACCGGGCGCGCGCCCCGGGGGCCGGGCGAGGAAGTACTGTGCGGCCTCTTCGCGGAGGTCCTCGGACTGCCGTCGGTCACCATCGACGACCACTTCTTCCACCTCGGCGGGCACTCCCTGCTCGCCACCCGGCTCATCAGCCGCATCCGGCAGACCTTCGGCGTCCAGATCACCGTCCGGGACCTCTTCCAGGGCCCGACGGTGGCCTCGCTGGCCGAGTTCGTGGAAGCGGGCGGGGACGCCGTGCAGCGGCCCGCACTGCGGGAAGCGGTGCGGCCCGAGCGGGTCCCGCTCTCCTCGGCCCAGCAGCGGCTGTGGTTCCTGCACCACCTGGAGGGCCCCTCGGCGACGTACAACATTCCGCTGGCGCTGCGCCTCACCGGCGCACTCGACCCGCGGGCCCTCAGGCTCGCGCTCACCGACCTGGTGGTGCGGCACGAGTCGCTGCGCACCCTCTTCGGGATGGCGGACGACGCCGCCTACCAGTGGCAGCTGCCGGCGGCCGAGGTCCGGGTGGAACTGCCCGTCGTCGCGGCGACCGAGGCCGCGCTGGAGGCCGAGCTCGGCGCGTACGCTGCCCGCAGCTTCGACCTCGAGGCCGAACTGCCGCTCCGTGCCACCCTGTTCGCACTCGGTGAGCAGGAGCACGTCCTGCTGGTGGTGATGCACCACATCGCCTCCGACGGCTGGTCCACCACTCCGCTGCTGCGCGACCTTACCGCCGCCTACACGGCGCGCACCGAGGGCACCGCCCCCGCCTGGGAGCCGCTGCCGGTCCAGTACGCCGACTACACCCTCTGGCAGCAGGAACTGCTCGCGGTGGACGGCGAACGGCAGGCGGAGTACTGGCGCCACACACTCGACGGCCTGCCCGACGAGGCCACCCTGCCGGCCGACCGTCCGCGCCCGGCGGTCGCCACCTACCGAGGCTCCACCCACAGCGTCCATGTACCCGCGGAGCTCCACGACGCGCTCACCCGACTGGCCCGGGAGACCGGCAGCACGATGTTCATGGTGGCCCAGGCCGCCGTCGCCACCGCGCTGTCCCGCTCCGGCGCGGGCGACGACATCCCGATCGGCGCCCCGATCGCGGGCCGCTCGGAGCAGTCCCTGGACGACCTGGTCGGCTTCTTCGTCAACACCCTGGTGCTGCGCACGGACCTGAGCGGCGACCCCGGCTTCCGCGACCTGCTCTCCCGGGTCCGCGAGGCCGATCTCGCGGCGTGGGCCCACCAGGACCTGCCCTTCGACCGGCTGGTGGAGACCCTCAACCCCGAGCGCTCCACCGCCCGGCACCCCCTCTTCCAGGTGGTGCTCACCCTTCAGGAAGCACTCACCCCGACCCTCGAACTCCCGGGAATCACGACCGAGTCGGGCTTCACCACCCTGGAGATCTCCAAGTTCGACCTGACCTTCTCCTTCCATGAACACCGCACGGCCGACGGCCGCCCCGGTGGACTGGACATCAGGGTCGAGTACGCCACCGACCTGTACGACGCCGGTACCGTCGAAGCGGTCGCCGACCGGCTGGTCCGGCTGCTCGGCGACGCCGTCGCACACCCCGAGATCCCGGTAGGAGAACTGGAGTTCATCGGATCCGACGAGCGCCACCGGCTCCTGGAGGGATGGAACGGCGCGGTCACCGGCTCCTTCGACGCGGGCCTCGCGGAGCTGTTCGCCGCACAGGCCGCCCGTACCCCGGACGCGATCGCCCTGGTCGACGGCGCCCGCGAGGTGACCTACGCGGAGCTGGACGCGGACACCAACCGGCTGGCCCATCACCTCGTGGGCCTCGGCGTCCGGCCGGAGAGCGTCGTCGCCGTCCTGATGGAGCGGTCGGCCGACCTGCTCACCGGGCTCCTCGCGGTGGTCAAGGCCGGCGGTGTCTACGCCCCGCTCAACACCGCGGACCCCGACACCCGGCTGCTCCACATCCTCACCGAGACCGCGGCGTCGGTCCTGCTCACCGACCGGGCACTGGCCGATCACCCGATCGTGGCCCGGACCGCCGCCGAGACGGTCGTGCTCGACGCAGCCGCCGACTTCTCCCACCTCCCCGCCATACCACCGGCACCCGGCGCCCACCCCGACCAGTGGCTGTACGTGATGTTCACCTCGGGCTCGACGGGGCTCCCGAAGGGCGTCGCGGTCACCCACCGCAATGTGGCGGACCTGGCGGCCCAGACCATGTACGCGAACGGCAACCACCGGCGCGTGCTGTTCCACTCACCGCACACCTTCGACGCCGCCACCCACGAGATCTGGGTGCCGTGGCTGAACGGCGGCGCGGTTGTGGTGGCACCTCCGGGCTACCTCGACCCCGGGACCCTGGGCGGGCTGCTGACCGAGCACGCGATCAGCTCGCTCTGGCTGACGGCGGGCCTGTTCCGGGTGATGGCGGAGGAGGTCCCGGAGGCCTTCGCCGGGGTGCGTGAGGTGTGGGCGGGCGGCGACGTCGTTCCGCCGGAGGCGGTGCGCCGCGTCATGGACCACTGCCCGGACGTCACCGTCGTCAACGGTTACGGACCGACGGAGACCACCACCTTCGCCACCACCCACCGCATCCACCGCCCGCTGGACTACACGGGCGCCATCCCGATCGGTGAGCCCCTGGACAACCACCGGCTGTACGTACTCGACGAAGGCCTGCGGCTGGTCCCGCCGGGCACACCCGGTGAGCTGTACATCGCCGGCGCCGGCCTCGCCCGTGGCTACCTCCGCCGGCCTGGCATGACGGCGGACCGCTTCGTCGCGGACCCGTACGGTCCGGCCGGTACGCGGATGTACCGCACCGGCGACCTGGTCCGCTGGAACCACGAGGGCTCGGTCGAGTACCTCGGCCGCGCCGACCAGCAGGTCAAGCTCCGCGGCTTCCGCATCGAGCTCGGCGAGATCGAGAGCGCGTTGACCGGCCATGAGAGTGTGGGACAGGCGACCGTGGTGGTCCGGGAGGACCGGCCCGGCGACAAGCGCCTCGTCGCCTACCTCGTCGCCGCCGACGGCGCCCCGATCGACGTGGCCGAACTGCGCGGCCATGTCTCGGCCGCGCTGCCCGAGTACATGGTCCCGTCCGCCTTCGTCGTCCTCGACGAGATCCCCCTCACCACCAACGGCAAGGTCGACCGACGCGCCCTGCCCGCACCCCAGGTCTCCCACGCCACCCACGGGCGTGCCCCGCGCACACCGCAGGAAGAGGTGCTCTGCGGTCTCTTCGCGGCCGTCCTCGGGCTGCCGTCGGTCACCATCGACGACCACTTCTTCCACCGGGGCGGACACTCGGTGCTGGGCACCCGCCTGATCAGCCGCATCCGGCGCGCGTTCGGGGTGCAGCTCGGAGTGAAGGATCTGTTCCGCAACCCGACGGTGCTCGCCCTCTCGGAGTGCGTCACCGCGGGCAGCGGCGAACTGCCCCGGCCCGCGCTGATGCCCGAGGAGCGGACGGACATCATCCCGCTCTCCTCCGCACAGCAGCGGCTGTGGTTCCTCGACCAGATGGAAGGCCCCTCCGCCACCTACAACATCCCGCTCGCCCTGCGCCTCAAGGGCGCACTCGATGCCCAGGCGCTCCAGCTCGCCCTCACCGACCTCACCACACGCCACGAAGGCCTGCGCACCGTCTTCCCCACCCACGAGGGCACCCCCCACCAGCGCATCCTCCCTCCGACCGTCATCGACCTGCCCCTGATCACCACCACCGAGGAGGAACTCACCGCACGACTGGCCGACCTCTCCGCGGCCACCTTCGACCTGGCCGTCCAGCCGCCGATCCGCACGCATCTGCTCTCGGTCGGCGAGCAGGAACACATCCTGCTGGTGGTCATCCACCACATCGCTTCCGACGGCTGGTCCAACGGGCCGCTCTTCCGCGACCTGGCCACCGCCTACCAGGCCCGCACCGAGGGCACCGCCCCCGCCTGGGAGCCGCTGCCGGTCCAGTACGCCGACTACTCCCTCTGGCAGCAACGGCTCCTGGGAAGCGACGAGGAACGCCAGCTCGACTACTGGCGCGCAGCGCTGGCGGACCTTCCGGAGGAGGCCACGCTCCCGGCCGACCGGCCCAGGCCGGCCACCGCGTCCAACCGGGGCACCACACACACCGTGCACTGCCCGGCCGACCTGCACGACTCGCTCACCTCGCTGGCCCAGGAGACCGGCAGCACCCTGTTCATGGTGGCCCAGGCGGCGGTCTCGACCCTGCTGTCCCGCTCCGGCGCCGGCCACGACATCCCGCTCGGCTCACCCGTCGCAGGGCGCACCGACCCGGCCCTCGACGACCTCGTCGGCTTCTTCGTCAACACGCTCGTCCTGCGTACGGACACCAGTGGTGCCCCGAGCTTCCGTGAGCTGCTGGGCCGGGTCCGGGAGGCCGACCTGGCCGCCTGGAGCCACCAGGACCTGCCCTTCGACCGCCTGGTCGAGGCCCTCAACCCCGAGCGCACCACCGCCCGGCACCCCCTCTTCCAGGTCATGCTCACCGTCGGCGACATGTCCGCCGACGCCCCCGAACTCCCGGGGCTGGAAGCGGCGTACGAGTTCTCGAAGGTGGAGATCGCCAAGTTCGACCTCACCTTCGGCTTCGCGGAGCGTCGTTCGGTGGATGGTGGGCCGGGTGGGTTGGACATCACGATCGAGTATGCGACTGATCTGTATGACGCGCGTTCGGTGGAGT
>NZ_JBEZLL010000067.1:0-5415 GCF_040652135.1 Streptomyces sp. NPDC048295 | reverse complement strand
CCGTCCCGACCCTCCACCAACAGATCCCACAGATCATCCGGAGAACCCACCCCACCCGGATAACGACACGCCATCCCCACCACCGCGATCGGTTCACCGTCGGCCCTGCGTTCGGCGGCGGCGAGCCTTTTGCGTGCGTCGCGCAAGTCGGCTGTCGCCCGGCGCAGATACTCGAGAAGTTTTTCCTCGTTACTCACCGAGCATGCCCTCCTGTGTCATGACGTGGCAGCGGACTGCGGACCCGAACGGAATGTGGAGACGAAGAATGGGGCCGCTCGGAAAATTACGGTGCAGACCGGCGGCTGCCCACCCCTTAGTGTTGGCCGGGGTCCCCACATTCCAGCCCCTGTCCACCCCGCACACCCCAGAGCGATCGACCGGGCCCCGGTCCGCCGCAAGGGGCGGGTAAGGGGCAGTTGAGGCGGCTCGTACCCGTCTTCGCCTGCGGTTCGTGGTACCGGATCGCTCCACGTCGCCGGGCCGCCGGCCGCTCCGGTCCGGTGGGCCGGTGCCTTCATAGGGGCAGATAGGGGTACTGGTTCGCACCGGTCGGGGCTAGCGTCGACGCCCTGGGACGGCTTCCTGCCGGGCACATGGGCGGGTGACCGTTCCGTACCTCCGCTCCGCTCCGCCCATTCCGTTCCCGTACGGTCACCTCCGGTCGGTCTCTCCGGTCCTCCCGGGGCTGTCCGCGGGCGGCCCCATGGTCCGGTGGCAGTGCGGTACGGCGGCCTCGACCGAGGCGTCCACCCAACGCGTCCGAACCGGAGTCACCATGTGGGATGAGCAGTTCGAAACCCTTCTGCGCAAGCAGTTGTCCTTCCTTCCGCCGGACGAACCGATCACCGGAGACACTCAGTTGCGGGACTACGGGCTGGACTCGCTCGGGATGGTCGAGCTCCTGGCCGGTCTCGAAGCCGCCTACGACGTCCACTTCCGTGACGAGGCACTCTCGCTGGAGATCTTCGAGACCCCGCAGCTTCTCTGGGACGCGCTGCAGGGTCTGCGCTGAGGACAGGGCCTCATGCATCCCGCCTCGGCGCTGCGGCTCCACGAGGGTGACCTGGCGCGGCTGGAGACTCTGGCCCGGATGTCGACCGCCCCGGCCGGACTCGTCCGGCGCGCGCGGATCGTTCTGCTCGCCGCCGAGGGCGCCTCGAACACCGATGTCGCCGCCCGGCTGAGGGTGTCCCGGCCGACGGTGATCAAGTGGCGCGGCCGTTACGAGGATGCGGGCATCGAGGCGTTGGGCGACCTGCCCCGCCCCGGGCGGCCGTCCACGGTCGACGAGGCCGCGGTGCTGGTCACCACCCTCGCGCACGGCGGCAAACCTCCTGCCCGACTTGACGCGCCGTACTGGTCGTCGCGGCTGCTCGCCGCCGAGTTGGGGATCGCGCACTCCACCGTGTCCCGGGTGTGGCGCAAGTGGGACGTCCGGCCGCGGCGGCCGGAGTCCTTCCGGCCGCCCGCGGAACCGCCCCTGAGCCCCGGATCCCATCGATCGGTCGTAGGCGTCTGTCTCGCGCCACCGTGGCAAGCGGTCGTCCTGCGGGCGGACGAGCGGTCCGGGCCCTGGGCCGAGGACCGTCTCCGGCCCCTGGCCGTCGACCGGTCAAGGCCCGCAGCCGGCCGGGCGCCCGCACTCGACGTTCTTCGCGGCTTTCTGGACACGGTCGCCCAGGCCCATCCGTACGCGCGGCTCCAGATCCTGATGGACGGGGCCTCCCCTGCGTACGCCAGGGGCCTGGGGGCGTGGCAGACGAGGCATCCACGGGTCACCCTGCATCGCGCGGCCGCCACGTGTTCCTGGTCCGAGCTCATCGAAGTACTCATCGCGGTCAGCAGCGGCTCTGCCCTGCGCTCGGCCACCTTCGAGGCCGATCCCTCGCTGAGCGGGTCGTTGCGCGCCCTCGTCGAGGCCCGTCTCGGCCCACGGCGCGACCCGCTCGCCCCGGTGCCGCCGGGCGGAGGCCCCGCGGGCGGTGATCGCCGGTCCACCTCATCCATCCACCGCCACCCCGGGACTCCCCATGGACCAGACGTCGGCCCACGCCCTCTATGACCGATTCCTGCGTGGTCTCGCCCGATCGCCCCACGGTGTCGCGATCCGCGCGGGTGATCGCTCGCTCACCTACACGGAACTGTACGACCGGGCACTGACCTGGGCCGGCTCGCTCCTGGCCGGGCTGCCCGAGCGTCCGGCCGCGGTCGGTGTGCTCGCGGCGAAGGGCGTCGACGCCTACACGGGCATCCTGGCGTGCCTGCTCACCGGTGTGACGATGGTGCCACTGCAGCCGTCCTTCCCCGTGCTGCGCACACGTCAGATGCTCGAAGCCGCAGGGGTGCAGGCGCTGATCGTGGACGGTGATGCCGCCTCGGCGCTTGCGCGGCTGCGGGCGGACGGGGTCGCACTGCCCGCGCTGCTGGAAGGCGGCGACGCCTCCGGCGGCAGCTCCGGTGACGGGCAGGTGATCGCACCGGATCCCGCGCTGCGGCTGCCGCGTCCGTGTGCCGTCGAGCCGGACGACATCGCGTACGTGCTGTTCACGTCCGGCTCGACGGGCCGGCCCAAGGGTGTGCCGGTGACCCAGGCCAACGGAGCCCACTACTTCGGGCTATTGGACGCACGTTACGACTTCGGCCCCGACGACGTGTTCTCGCAGAACTTCGATCTGAACTTCGACTGTGCCTTCTTCGACCTGTTCTGCGCGTGGGGTGCGGGCGCCACGCTGGTCGCCGTTCCGGCGAGCGCGTACCTGAACCTGCCGCAGTTCGTCACGGAGCAGGGCATCACGGTGTGGTTCTCCACGCCCAGCGTGATCAGCCTGATCCGGCGGACCGGCGGGCTGGGCGACGGGGAGTTGCCCTCATTGCGGTGGAGCTTCTTCGCCGGCGAGGCGGTGACGATCCGGGACGTGGAGGACTGGCAGCTGGCCGCGGCGAAGTCGTCGGTGGAGAACCTGTACGGGCCCACGGAGCTGACCATCACCATCACGCACCACCGCTGGTCTCCCGAGGAGTCGGCGCGGATCGCCACCGCGGGTGTCGTGCCGATCGGCCGGGTCCATCCGGGCCATGCGTGGCTGATGACGGACGAGAACGGTGAACCGCACGGGGAGGAAGGCGAGTTGTGCATCGCCGGTCCGCAGCTCACGGCCGGGTATCTCGACCCCGCCGACGACACCGGCCGGTTCCTGGTCCACGAGGGCCTGCGCTACTACCGGACGGGCGACCGGGTCCGGCAGGCCGAGGGCGGCGAGCTGCTGTACCTGGGCCGGCTGGATCAGCAGGTCCAGGTGCGCGGGGTGCGGGTCGAGCTGGCGGAGATCGACGAGGCGCTGCGCGGCTGCCCCGGGGTGGAGGACGGGGTGGCCGTGCCGGTGCGGTCGGGCGAGAGCGTCGAGCTGGTGGCCTTCCATACCGGCAAGGCCGTCGCCGCGGTGACCCTGGCACGCGAGCTGAGCCGCCGGCTCCCCAGGGCCGTGGTCCCGCGGCACTTCTTCCACACGGCTCAGTTCCCGCTCAACCCGAATCGCAAGATCGACCGAAGGGCGCTGATCCGTCTGGCCGAGGAACGGCTCGGCGGCGGGCTCTGAAGCCTCGGGAAAGCAGCAGGCGACCGAATCGAGCGCCGCGATGAGTACGCAACACGCATAGCGTACGTGATACGCTCAGCGTGTTACGTACACAGGGAGTCCGGACGCGCAGGAAGGCATGGACGTTTGCCATGACAGAAATCAAGCCCCGGGCGGGGCTCAAGGAATGGCTCGGTCTCGTGGTGATCGTCCTGGTCACCCTGCTGATCGCCGTTGACATCTCGGTACTGGGCTTCGCCATCACGCCCATCAGCGAGTCACTGAAGCCGAGCGCCACCCAGCTGCTGTGGATCATGGACATCTACAGCTTCGTACTGGCCGGCGCGCTGATCACGATGGGCTGGGTGGGCGACCGGTTCGGCCGCCGGAAACTGCTGATCGCGGGTGCGGCGGTCTTCGGCGTCGCCTCCGCACTGGCCGCGACGGCCGACAGCGCGGAGATGCTCATCGGCGCGCGGGCGCTGCTCGGCCTCGGTGCGGCGACCCTGACTCCGACGTCGCTCGCCCTGATCCGCAACATGTTTCAGGACTCCGCCCAGCGCAAGACCGCCATCGCCGCGTGGAGCGGCACGCTCGCGACGGGTGCCGCCATCGGCCCGATCGTCGGCGGTCTGATGCTGAACAACTTCTGGTGGGGTTCGGTCTTCATGATCAATACCCCGGTCATGGTGCTGGTGCTCGTCCTGGCCCCGATCCTGCTGCCGGAGCGACGCGACCCCTCGCGCGGCAAGCTCGACGTGCTCGGCGCTCTGCTGTCGATGGCCGGAATCATGCCGTTCATCTACGGCCTCAAGGAGCTGGTCGTCGACGGCTACAGCCGTAACGCCATGATCTGGGCCGTGGTGGGCGCCGTTCTGCTCGTCGCCTTCGTCCAGCGCCAGCGCACGACGGCCTACCCGCTGATCGACATCTCCCTGTTCCGCTACGGCGGCTTCACCGGCTCGATCATCACCAACCTCATGGTGATGTTCTCGTTCATGGGCGTCAGCATCCTCACCAACCAGTACATGCAGATGGTGCTGGGCCTGACCCCGTTCCGTGCGGCTCTGTGGTCGCTCGCGGTACTGCCGGCCATCGGGATCGCGGTCGGTGTCGTCTCGACGCTGTCCCGCAAGGTCAAGCCCGTCTACCTCGTCACCAGCGGCATGCTGGTGATCGCGATCGGCTTCGCCGTCCTGAGCCGGCTCACCGTGGAGTCGAACATCGCGGTGCTGCTGGTGGGCGTGGGACTGATGGCAGCCGGCATGACGGCCTCCAAGACGCTGACGGCGGAGATCGTGGTCACCTCCGCGCCGAAGGAGCACGCCGGTTCGTCCACGGCCACCTCGGAGACCTTCACCGAGTTCGGCAGCGCGTTCGGCTTCGCCGTCATCGGCAGCATCGGATCCGCGGTGTACCGCAGCGACATGAACGCGGCGAACCCGGCCGGACTCGGCGGGGAGGCGCTGGCAGCTGTACGCAACACCATCGGCGGCGCCGCCAACGTGGCAGCGCAGCAGCCGTCCGCGATCGGCGCCGAACTCATCACCACCAGCCGCGAGGCCTTCACCCACGGTCTCCAGATCGCCGCACTGTCCGGGGTGGGCGCCATGCTGGTGGTGGCCGCGATCGTCGCTCTGCTGCTGCGCAAGGTACCGATCGAGACGGGCGAGCCGGTGGACCCGTACGACATCGACGCGCCTGCGACCGTGCCGGCCGCCGATCGGATGCAGCCCACCGCGGGCTGAATCCGGCCGCCCGGCCACGCACAGGACAGTGGGCCCCACACCGACCGCGGCCCGCGGGGTGACCGGTCTGCGCTGGACGAACCGGACCCAGC
>NZ_JBEZLL010000066.1:0-5925 GCF_040652135.1 Streptomyces sp. NPDC048295 | reverse complement strand
AGGACGGAGCGGGGGACGAAGCATTGACGGACATGACGGAGGCGCTCCTCGCGTTGTCGATGCGTGCTCGGTGGGAACCGACTGCCGGTCGGTCGCGGTCAGATCGTGTTGCGGTACGGCGGCATGAAGCGCATCCGCGGCATCTGGTCGGCCAGCACTCCCCCGTCGACGACGATGCGCGCCCCGGTGAGATACGCGCCGGCGTCCGAGGCGAGCAGCAGCAGTGCGCCCACGCATTCGTCGGGCTGCGCGTACCTGCCGAGCGGGATGCGCTCGCGGTACGCGGATTCGAAGGCCTCCCGGTCGAAGGGGAATTCGCCGTCGATGGGGGTCTCGACCATGCCGGGGGCCAGGGTGTTGGCGGTGATGCCGTGCGGGGCGAGTTCCACCGCCAGGGTCTCGGTGAGCAGTTGGGCGGCGGCCTTGGAGGCGTTGTAGTGCGCCAGGCCGGCCTCCGCCACCAGGGCGTTCTTCGACGTGATGGTGATGATGCGGCCCGCGACCGAGTCCGCCGTCATGTGTTCGGCGATGCGCTGGCTGAGGAAGAAGACTGCGTCGACGTTGACCCGCATGATGTGGGACCAGCTCGCGGGGGTGATCTCGTTGAAGCGTTCCAGCGCCGCGGTGCCCGCGTTGTTGACCAGGATGTGCAGCGGTCCCGCCTCGGCGCGTACGGAGTCGACGAAGCCGGGCAGCGCGTCGATGTCCGCCAGATCCTGCCCGTAGGTCCGGCAGGTGCGGCCGAGTGCCTCGATCGCCGCCGCGGTCTCGGCGACGCCCTCGGCACCGGGCAGGTCGACGAGGACCAGATCGGCGCCCGCCTCCGCGAGGCCGACGGCGAAGGAGCGGCCGAGACCCCGGGCGGCCCCGGTCACGACCGCGGTACGGCCGGTCAGATCGAAGCGGTCGGTTCCCCGGGGCGGGACGGCTGCGGTCATGGCGGGGTTCCTCCAGGCGGAGAGGTGAAGAGGCGGAGAGGTGCGGAGGGGGTGGTCGGGTCCGGTCCTGATCGCCGGAGAGGTCCGGGCCGCCGCGCTGGGACACTTGGGTGATGGCGCGGCGGCCCGGCTGCCGGTCGGTACCGGGCGACAGGGGGATGACCCCGGCGCCGTACCGGCAGGTTCAATGGGGAACGGCCAGGTCAGCCGTTCAGGCCCAGCAGATCCAGCGAAGGCCGGTGGATGATCTCCTCCACCGCGTCCACGTCGAGCGGCGGCAGCCCCGGGATACCGGGGATACGGGCGATCTCCCGCAGCCCCCGCACCGAGTCGTCGACCGTCGTGAACGGGTAGTCGCTGCCGAACATCAGCTTGTGGAAGACCCCGTAGTCCTGGACCAGCCGGAGGCTGTGCCAGAGCTGGAAAGGCCGGTAGTGCAGGGCGCTGATGTCCGCGTACACGTGCGGGTGCTTGCGGATGACCGCGATGCACTCGCCCTCGAAGGGGTGGCCGAGGTGGGCGAGGACCATCCGCAGTTCCGGGTGGCGGATGGCGACCGCGTCCAGGTGGCGGGGCATCGCCCACTCCAGCGGTGCGCTCGACACGAAGGTGGTGCCGGTGTGCACCAGGAGCGGGAGGCCGTGCCGTTCGGCGTACGTGTACAGCTCGTCGTACTCCTCGGCGGCCGGGTCGAAGCCCGCGTACATCGGCATCAGCTTGATGCCGCGCAGGCCCAGTTCCTGGTGGCCGTAGCGGAGTTCGTCCTGCCAGCCGGGCTGGGTGGGGTCGAGCGAGAGGTAGCCGATGAGCCGGTCGGGGTGCGCTCCGGCGTACGAGGCGACGGCCGCGTCGTCCACCCACAGGCCGCTGCGGCGCGCCTTGCCGCCGACGACGATCGTGCGGGTGCCCTCGGGGGCGGTGGCCGCGTACTCCTCCCACTTCACCGTGAGGTCGACCTCGCCCGCGTGGGCGCGGGCGGAGTCGGACCTGAACGGGTCGGTGAAGTCGTGGCTGTGCCGGAAGAGATGCGAGTGGACGTCGACGATCATGTCCGGTTCCGCTTCTCCCAGCCGTCCGCGAACATGTTCCAGAAGCGGTGGCTGGGCGGGTGCTCCTCGAAGACCTCGTCGACGAGCTCGACACCGAGACCGGGTGCGGTCGGCAGGCCGATGTGGCCGTCGGTGATCGGAAGGGTGCCCTTGAGTGCGTCGAAGACGTAGTCCTCAAGGAGCCCGTCGAAGGTTTCCAGGATCTTGAAGTTGGGGATTCCGAGCGTCGCGTGCACCGAGACGGTGGTGCAGAGCGGCGAGTTGGAGTTGTGCGGGGCCACCAGCATGCCGTGGGTGTCGGCGATCGCGGCGAGCTTGCGGACCTCGGTGAATCCGCCGGCCATGGAGAGGTCCGGCTGGATGATGTCGACCGCGTTGGTGGCGAAGAGCTGCTTGTACTCGTAGCGGTTGTGGAAGTGCTCACCGCCGGAGATCGGGAACGCGGCGCGCTGCCGCAGCTCCGCGTAACGCTCGATGTGGGTCCACGGCATCGGCTCCTCGAACCAGCCGATGTCGAAGGGCTCCAGCTCGCGCACCAGCCGGGCCGCGGTCGGCATGGCGAACCGGGCGTGGCCCTCGATGAAGAGGTCGACATCGGGTCCGATGGCCTCGCGGACGGCGGCCACGAGGTCGACGGAGCGGCGCAGTTCGGCGCGTTCCAGCTCGTGCAGTCCGGGGCCGAAGGGGTCGAACTTGAGGGCGGTGAAGCCCTTCGCCACGGTCTCCTTCGCCTTGGCGGCGAAGATCTCGGGCTCGCGTTCGCCGGTGTACCAGCCGTTGGCGTACACCCGTACCTCGTCCCGGCAGGCGCCACCGGTCAGCCGGTACGCGGGGACGCCGAGCGCCTTGCCCATCAGGTCGTACATCGCCTGGTCGAGGCCGGACAGGGCGACGCCGCCCATGTCGCCGCCGCGCAGGAAGTCGCCCTGGTAGACACGGAGCCAGAGCTCCTCGATGTCGAAGGGGTCGGCGCCGATGAGGTGGCGCCGGGCGATCGCCTCGGTGAGCTCGCAGACCTCGCGGACCCGGTAGGGGTGGGTGATCTCACCGATGCCGGACAGGCCCTCGTCGGTGTGGACCCGGACGTAGCCGAAGTCGCGCCAGGAGGTGCCGAGCATCAGGGTCTCGACGCGGGTGATCCGGCCTGCGGGGCCTGCCGGGCGGGTGCGGTTGACGGTCAGCATCAGCGGGTCGCTCCGCCCATCGTGGAGGTGTTTTCCAGGTCCCGGGCGCCGCCGTCGGCGAGCACGGCCTTGACCGCGGCCTCGGTGCCCTCGACGAGACGGTCCACATCGGCGTCGGTGTGGGCGTAGCTGATGTGGCTGCGCTTGAGGTTGAGCGGCAGCTCGAACAGGCCGTGGTCGAGGAGCTTGCGGCGGTAGCCGACGAAGAGCGAGGCGTCGTTGTTCAGCAGGTCCGCGTAGGTGCGGGGGGCCTCGCCCGGCATGAAGTAGCTGACGAAGACGGAGCCGTAGCCGGTGACGACGGCGGGGACGCCGAGGCGCTCGTACAGTCCGGTCAGTTCGGTGCGGACGCGCTCGCCGAGCCGGAAGACGTGCTCGTGGACCGGCTCCTCACGGAGCTTGCGCAGGGTGGCGAGGGCCGCGGCGACGACGGACGGGTGGCCGTTGTACGTGCCGGCGAAGAAGGCGGGGGCGCCGGGGCGGGTGGAGAAGAGGTCCATCAGGTCGGCACGGCCGCCGATCGCGCCGACGGGGGCGCCGTTGGCGATGGCCTTGCCGAGGGTGGTGAGGTCGGGGGTGACGCCGGAGATCTTCTGCCAGCCGCCGATGTCATGGCGGAAGCCGGTGATGACCTCGTCGAAGATCAGGACGCTGCCGGCCTTCGTGGTCTCCTCACGCAGCGTGGTGAGGAACTCCTGGTACGGCAGGAGCGCCCCGACGTTGTGGGGGACGGGCTCGACGATCACGGCGGCGATGTCGGAGCCGTGCTCGGCGAAGGCGCGGCGGACGGCCTCGCTGTCGTTGAACGGCAGGACGAGGGTGGCTTCGAGGACCTCGGGCAGGATGCCGGTGGAGATCGGGTCGTGACCGCCGACCTTCTCGGGCGCGGAGATGACGTTGAGGCTGACCGCGTCGTGCCAGCCGTGGTAGCAGCCCTGGAACTTGACGACCAGGCGGCGGCCGGTGGCGGCGCGGGAGACGCGCAGCGCGTGGAACGTGGCCTCGCTGCCGGTGCTGGTGAGCAGCACCTTCTCGATGGAGGGGATCAGCTCGGCGAGCTGTTCGGCGAGGAGGACCTCGCCCTCGGTGACACCGACGCCCATGTGGCCGAGGGTGGCTCCGGCCTCCGCGGTGGCGCGGGCCACGTCGGGGTCGTTGTGACCGAGCAGGGGCGGGCCGAACGCCGAGTGGAAGTCGGTGTACTCGCGTCCGTCGGCGGTACGGAACCGTGCGCCGTCCGTACCCGTGACGACCAGGTCGGTCAGTCCGGGAACGCTGCGCTGACCGCTGTTCACGCCGCCGGGTACGACCTGGCGGGCGCGCTCGGCGAGTCGGGCTCCGGATTCATTGCCTACCGGGCCTGAACTCATATCACTTGCTCCTTGCGTCGAGAGTCGTCGGTCTTCGCAGGCCCTGCCCGGCCCATGAGTCCCTGGCGCCATCCGCCCGGCAGTCGCCGCAGGAATGAGGATGATCCGTGGTGCTTCAGGTGGTGCGTTTCGCTTTTTCTGAACGCTGTTCTGTAGAGCAGAACAGTGCCTGGATATTACGTGCGGCTTCAGGGCCGGTCAAGACCCTTTCGCACCCAGGAACGCTCGATTCCGCGCCTTCTTCACAGAGAAAGCGCGTTCGAGCCCCCTCCGAGGCACTACGCTGTTCTGCTATGACGAACAGTGCTGCCCCAGAAGAACCGAAGTACTGGGTCAAGAGCGTGGCCAGGGCAGCGGACATCCTCGAGGCGCTCGCCGCCCCCGCGCAGGGGAACGGCCTGAGCGTCACGGAGGTCGGCCAGGCCTGCTCCATCTCCAAGAGCGCCGCCTTCGGCATGCTCCAGACCCTCCGCGCCTACGGCCTCGTCTCGGACGACGGCGAGGGCATGAACCGCCGCTACCGGCTCGGCATGAGCCTGGCCCGGCTCGGCGACCGGGCCCGCTCCCAGGTGTCCCTGCGCGGGGTCGCCCACCCGGTCCTGCGCGAGCTGACCCGGACCACCGGAATGGCGTCCCGCCTCGCCGTCCCCGAGGACGGCCACGCGGTCGTCGTGGACCAGGTCGAGCTCGACCAGCGCGTCCGGCTCGACCTGCGCATGGGCCAGCGCGAGCTGCCGCACTGCACGGGGCTGGGCAAGGCGCTGCTCTCCGCCGTGCCGCCGGGAGAGGCGGCCGCGGTCGTCGAGCGGTTCGGGCTGCCCCGGCGCACCTCCCGCACGATCACCGATCCGGCCACCTTCCTGTCGCATCTGCGCGACATCGCCCGGGTCGGATACGCCCTGGACGACGAGGAGGACGCCGAGGGCATCATCTGCATCGGCGCGCCGGTCTTCGACGACCGCTCGGTGTGTGCCGGGGCCGTCTCCATCACGGGCCTCAAGCTCGGCCTGCCGGCCTGGCGCTACCAGGAACTGGGCGGCCAGGTCCGGGACGCGGCCCGCCGGATCAGCGTCTCGCTCGGCTGGGTCGACGACGCGGACGGCGCCGATCCCGACGCCGACACATCGCATTCCGACGAATTCAGGCCTTGACCAAACGGCGTAACCCGCCGTAGGTTCCCTGCCAACCGCGGTGACACTCCATGGTCACCGGCGATTTACCCCTTCCGGCCTGGTTCCGGCGCCTGCCCATCGCGCCATGGACATCCGACAGCCGGACCCTTTTCAGCCATCCGCCTCATGGCAGTCCCCCGCAGGAACGCTCCCTCACTTATCGCACTTCTCGGAAGGCGAAGTCCGCATGAGCGTTCCGCACCACCACACCC
>NZ_JBEZLL010000065.1:0-6219 GCF_040652135.1 Streptomyces sp. NPDC048295 | reverse complement strand
CCGCTACGAGAAGACCGCGACCGTCTATCTGGCCGGACTCCATATCGCAGGGATCTTCCTTTGGTCTGCCCGGTGATCCAAACGAATGGCCCTAGGGCCGCATCAGCCAACGTTCGCCCTGCCGATGAGGGCGCGTAGGCGCTGATCGTCGGCGTGGCGGTTTCTCCAGATGATGTAGCGGCGGATCATGCTGCCCTGCACTTTGTGGTCGGCGTGGTGGTCGGTGCCATCGAGGGTGAAGTAGCGCAGGGCGGTGAACTGGGCCTCGATCCGGTTCAGCCAGGAACTGTTGGTCGGTGTGCAGGCCATCTCGACGTTGTTCGCCGCCGACCACGTGCCGACGCGCCGGCACTCTTTCGTGGTCAGATGCGGGGAGAAGTTGTCACGGACGATCGCGATCCGAACCTCTCGCGGGTAGAGGCTGCGCAGGTAGCGGCAGAACTCCAGGAACTGCGTCCGCCTCTTGACCGGCTTGATATGGCCGTAGAGCCTGTCCTTGCCCAGGTCCAGGGCGGCGAACAGGTGCCGCACTCCGCCGTGGTGGTTGCAGGTCGCCCGCCGCCTGCGGCGTGGTTCACGGTCGGGGTCCTTGTACTTGCCTCCTTGTTCAGCCCGCTGCCGGCCCGAGTGGGGCATCAGGTTGAGTGGGCCGAACTCGTCTATGCAGAAGATGACTTCGGGTTCCATACCAGGAGGCGACGTCGGTTGGTCAGCCCGCTGTCGGGCTCCGCAGGGTCTGCGCTCGCGTGAACCCGTGGCTCCGTTCCACTTGCGCCACGTGCAGCGTGTAGCTCTGGTACCACTCGGCTTGCCCACGCTTTTGTGCTGCGCGGTGCTCGGCGTTGGTCCGCCACTTCGTGAGAGCGTCGGCGTCCCGGAAGTACCCGACGGTGATGCCCAGCCCGCCAGGAGTTTGCGCGTGGTCCATCCCCAGGAACCCCGGGACGTCCTTCACCAGGTCTTCCATGCGGGCGTTGGTCTCGGCGTAGCCGCTCTGTTCCTGAGCTCGCACTGTAGTGAAAACAGCTACGTAGTAGGGGGGTTCATAGGCTCCGACGGGCGCGACAGGCACTTCCGGGTGATCGTTCATGGCGTCACCGTAAGGCGGGACGTGCCCAACGATCCAGCGTCTTTCCTGACCGCGATACATGAGGGATCGGGTTCTTGACCGAAGCCGTCCGGGCTCTCCCTCCAGCTCCCGGCAACGGCCAGTAGCCTGCCGGCTCACAGAACGATGCAGGGGACGGGGAACACCAGGGCGAACGTTGCCTGACGCGGCACTGGCATCCTGAGCCGAAGATTCTCTGGAGCAGGCGCGACTCTGTCGAGAGGCTCGCCGGCGGCTTTGCCCATAGGAAGGCCACGGGATGCTCCAGGCTGGGCGAGAACCTCTGCCTTGACGTCATCTCATTTGGCTGGGTGGGGTGTTGGCCGTGATGGGATTGTTGAGCGGCTGGTGCCGGATGACCAGTGGGAGCTGTTCGGGCGGGTGGTGCCGGAGGCACCTTCGCGGCCTCGGGGCGGCGGCCGGCACCGCATCGCCCGCAAGGGCGTCGAGACCTCGCAGCACCTCGGACGGCACCGCCGGACCATCGAGAGGGCCATGGCCTGGCTCATCGGCGCGGCCTCGACAGGCCTCTGCCCGCCCTTTCAACTCCGCGCAGGGCAGCAACGGCTCTGAGCATGCCCCTGGCCCCGCAGCCCGCGAACGCCGCGGACCCCGCTCCTATGGGCAGGTCCATCCCCAAGACGGACCTGCCGGCCCGCTCAGGCATTCCTCGACGGGAAGCCCGCCGACCTCACGGCGGCCGTCGCCTACTGCGAAAGCGAGTGGGCCGCCTGCTCCTTCACCCCCGACAAGGGCAGCACGTTCCACTACTACGACCGGGCGCACGTCGCCGGGGAGGCCTTCGCCAACTGCACCAGGACCACGCTGGAGCACCTGCGGGCCCTCCGGTACCAGGGAGATGCCTTCGACCATGTCGGCCAGACGCGGGCCGGCCTGTTCGCCCACCTGGCCCTCGCCAGGCCCGAGAACACCGGTGCCATGTCCTACCAGTTCGAGACAGCGCTGACGCAGACCGACTGAGCATGGAACCGGACCAAGTCCGCAGTACGGGACGTGACCGAGCGGATCCAGCCCGGGGATGTGTCCTGGATCGAGTTCCAGGCCGCCCGGCACCGCGTCCATGGCTCCTTCACCGCCACAGGCTCGGGCACGCCCGCCTGGCGGATCGATGTCATCGCGGACACCCCCACGCCACCCTGCCCGACCGCGTCCTGCAGCGCACCGGACTCATGACCACAGCGGAGAAGCAGCGGTGCGCCACGAACCGCCCCATGACGGCTACCCCGGCCGGAGCGTGAGGAACGGCCGGGCTGCGTTTGCCGCCGGGCCGTGCGTCCGGGTGTCCCCGCCATGGCCCCGACCTTCGTTAATCACTTGCCAGGTACGACGTCGCCGGTGAGGATCAGTGGGTGCCTACAGCTACGCCGGACGGTCGCGCGGGAATCAATGCCGCGCTGGTGAAAGAATTGATCGCTGCCCAGTTCCCCCGGTGGAGCCGTCTGCCCGTAGTGCCGGTGCCGGTGGACGGCTGGGACAACCGCACCTACCGCCTCGGCGACGACATGACAGTCCGCCTCCCCACCGCGGCCGGTTACGCTCCTGCCGTCGACAAGGAATGCGACTGGCTGCCGCGCCTGGCCCCTGCCCTGCCGGTGGCTGTCCCCACCGTCCTGGCCAAGGGAGCCCCCGGCCCGGGATACCCCTACCCTTGGTCCGTGCGCGGCTGGCTGCCCGGCGAGACGGCCTCTCCCGAACGCATCGACGACATGAACCAGTTCGCCACCAGTGTCGCCGGGTTCGTCCTCGCCCTTCAGCGCTGTGATTCCAGGGGCGGTCCTCTCGCCGGGGCGCACAGCGGATATCGCGGCACGTCACCCGCCCACTACGACGACGAGACGCGTCGCTGCATCACCGCCCTGAGCGGCCGGATCGACACCATGAGGGCCACCAGTACCTGGCAGGCGGCGCTCGAGGCCCAGTGGTGTGGATCGCCGGTGTGGTTCCACGGCGACATGGGCGGCAACAACCTGCTTGTCGCCGACGGCAAGCTGTCGGCCGTCATCGACTTCGGCACCTCGGGCATCGGTGACCCCGCCTGTGATCTCGTGATCGCCTGGACGATGCTTCGCGAGGAGAGCCGCGAGGTGTTCCGGCATGCAGTCGGCCAGGACGACGGCACCTGGGCCAGGGCCAGGGGCTGGGCGCTGTGGAAGTCCCTGCTGACCTTGACCGAGTGCTCCGGTCCCAGGGACGAGCGGGTCGCCATCCAGCTCGATGTGATCGACGCGGTGCTGGCCGACCACGAACGCTTCGCGTAACCCGGTCCGACGCCGGATCGGCTTCCGCCGGCTCAAGGGCGGCGGTGATACGTCTTGTTGGCGATGCGCCAGCTGTCGTCGACGCGGACCAGCAGGAAGATGTCGGTGAACGTGTCCGCACCGTGCCAGAGCGTCATGGTGGCGGTCGCGATGGTGCCGTGGACGTCGGTGACGTCGATGCGGCGGGAACGGGTCGGTTCGTCCGAGGCCGGCCGGCCCTGGAAGAGGGCGCAGTACTCGTCCAGGCGCCATGAGACGAATGCGCCGTGACGGATTCCCTCGATGCGGGCGGTGGGCAAAAACGCGTCGTGGAAGTGAGCGGGGTCGCCGGTGGCGTGTCCCCGGATGTAGGCGCGGAGCGGTTCGAGTACGGCTTCCTCCACGGCGGGGACCGTGGCGGCGGCGGTGATGTCGGCCTCGGGCGCGGCAGGGGTGTCGGCCAGGCCGGTTGCGCTGCGCAAGGGAGTGTTGGACGCGGCGGCCAGCAGTGCCATGTCCTTGGCCAGCGCACCGATGGTGAACTCTGCTGTGCCGGCGGCCGACCCGTCGGTGAGGAAGGGACGTTTGCGGGTCACGAGCGCGCCGAGCTGGCCGAGTTGGAGGACATCCAGCACCTGCGCACGGGGCAGGCCGAGGGCGTCGGCCTGCCTCAGGGAGTCGCGCAGGGCGAGGACGGCTCCGGCGAGACTGTTGTTGGCGATCAGCTTGAGCGCGGCGGCCGTGGAGGCGTCGTCGACGCGTTGCACGGTGCCGAGTGTTTCCAGAACCGGACGGGCTCTGCCGAGCGTGTTCTGATCGGCAGCAGCAAGGATCTGCAGGGTGCCGGCAGCGGCAGCAGGTACGGAGCCGAGTACGGGGGCGTGAACATAGGACGAGCCGAGTTGCCGGGCCAGTTCGGACGCCTCGGCGGGGGCGATGGTGCTGGTGTTCACCACGATCGTGTGCGCGCGCAGCGAATCGTGGACGTCGTCGAGGACCTGCTGGCAGGCGGGTCCGTCGAACAGTGACATGAGCACGAGGTCGGCCCTCGCCACGGCGGCGCTCGGATCGCTGGTCACCTTGACGGTGCCTGGTGCCCGCCCGGAGCGTGTCCAGCCGACGACGTTCCAGCCCTGGGTGACGAGTCGTGTCGCGAGCGCGGCACCCATGCGCCCCAAGCCGAGAACAGCAAGGGTGTGTGGTGTGTGTGGTGCTGTCATAAGCGCCAGAGTGGTGCACGGCGACAGCTGCGACAAGCGCAGATCTTGCAGGTCAGCCCTGCGAGATACGCATATCGACTGGGCATACTGGTGCGATGGAACTGTCTGTGTGGCGAACCTTCGTGACCGTGTGCCGTCTCGGGTCGCTGTCGGCGGCGGCCACCGAGCTCAATCACACGCAATCGGCCGTCTCCCGGCAGATCCGCGGGCTGGAGCGGCAGCTCGGCGTAGCGCTGGTGGAGCGCCATGCGCGCGGTGTGCGTCCGACGCCTGCCGGTGAGGTGTTCCGGCATCACGCGCTGGCCACGCTCAACGAGGCCGACCGCGCAGTACGCGCCGCACGAGAGGTTCGTGACGGGGCGTACAGCCGGCCGCTGGCAGTCGGCGCCGCCCCCTCTCTGGCCTCCGGGATCGTCCCCGAGGCAATTCGGGGCCTGCTGAAGCAGGCCGGATCCCTCCGGTGGAGCCTGGTCCCCGGCCTGAGCGCTCAGCTGCACCAGCGCGTGATCGCCGGCGATATCGACATCGCGGTCGTCACTGATGCACCACCAGGGCTGCCCCATGACCTGCGGGTCGATCGACGGTTCCTCGGGCTGGACGGCATGGTCGTCGTCATGCCCGTCGGCCATCCGCGGTCCGGGGGCGGCCCGGTACACATTCAGGCGCTGGCCGATCAGACCTGGGTCGAGGACAACGACGGCTCGGCGGCGCTCCTGCGCCAGCACGCTGCCCGTGCCGGAGTCAACGCCCGCATCGACCTCACCGCGGCCGATCTGCACGGCAAACTGGCGCTGGTCGCAACCGGCCTTGCCATCGCGTTGGTACCCGGTGTGCTGACGCGGGCGCTGCGGACCGACGTCGCCACCGTGGATCTCATCGATCCCCCGACCCGCGGCATCTACACGATCACGCCGCGCCGAGACCCGCACCCCTGTGCAGCGTCTCTTCACGACCAACTTGCTGCTGCGTTCGCCCCGGGCCGTGCGGCCCAAGCCGCTCATCACCCGACCAGGACGGTGGCCCCACACCCTCACGCACCCGCTGACCGATTCCCCACGGAACAGAACCACGCCTGATCCCGGCCAGTCCCGGAACCCCGGAGCCGGCCGCGATGCCTTCAGCAGCCTGCGACAGCTGGTCCGGTCGTACCCTTCATGGAGCGCGTACTCGATCCGGTCGCCAGGCCTCGAAGTCCGGTCGACGGCTACGAGCTGCGTACTCCATCGGGGCCGGACCTCTCCACGTTCCCTTCCCGCGTGTCCCACTGGTCCGGGGTGAGTTGGGCGTGTTCTCGGATGGCCGTGCCGGGATCGCGGGTGACTCGTTCGAGGACGGGGAGGGCCTGGGTTCCGATGCTCCGGGTGAGGTTCGTCAGAGCTGCGTGGCGGGTCGCGGAGGCGGGGTGGGTGGCGCTTAGACCGTGTCCTATGTGGAGATCGCTCGTTGGGCTGTTCATGGGGCGGGATACGTGGAGTTGGATTGTTCCAGACGGGCTGTGGGAGATCGCGAAGCCGCTGATCCCGCCGTCGAAGGTGCGTCCGCAGGGCTGCGGGACGCAGGACACGCCTGATGAGACCCTGTTCGCCGCGATCGTCTACGTGCTGGTGAGCGGGTGTGCCTGGCGGGCTCTGCC
>NZ_JBEZLL010000064.1:0-7708 GCF_040652135.1 Streptomyces sp. NPDC048295 | reverse complement strand
GCCATCGCCGTCGCCTGGGACGGCCAGGCACGAGCCGTACTCGAAGTCGC
This sequence comes from Streptomyces sp. NPDC048295, assembly GCF_040652135.1. Taxonomy (NCBI): domain Bacteria; kingdom Bacillati; phylum Actinomycetota; class Actinomycetes; order Kitasatosporales; family Streptomycetaceae; genus Streptomyces; species Streptomyces sp. NPDC048295. The sequence continues at coordinate 7,658 of NZ_JBEZLL010000064.1, read as the reverse complement.
CGACGCGGTGAAGGACACCAGCGCGGAGGCCATCGAGCGACTGCGCGCCCTCGGTCTCCGTCCCGTTCTGCTGACCGGCGACAACCGCGCCGTGGCCGACGCCGTGGCCCGTGCCGTGGGCATCGACGAGGTCCACGCCGAGGTCCTGCCCGAGGAGAAAGCGCACGTCATCGAGGGGTTGCGGGCCGAGGGCCGCTCGGTCGCCATGGTCGGCGACGGGGTCAACGACGCCGCCGCCCTCGCCACCGCAGACCTCGGCCTGGCGATGGGGACCGGCACGGACGCCGCGATCGAGGCGAGCGATCTCACCCTGGTTCGTGGAGATCTCAAGGTGGCCGCCGACGCGATCCGGCTGTCCCGGCGCACCCTGGCCACCATCAGGGGCAACTTGTTCTGGGCATTCGGCTATAACGTTGCCGCCCTGCCCCTTGCGGCATTTGGCCTGCTCAACCCTATGATTGCGGGAGCGGCGATGGCGTTCTCATCGGTCTTCGTCGTGACGAACAGCCTGCGGTTGCGCGCCTTCACGTAATTTCCACAAAGAGATCCAGATCACATGGATTTCAGGGTAACCATCCGGCGGGTTCGTGAGTCTAAGAGTGCGATGCCAAGGATGTCTTGGGGGACGTCCGTCGGAGGGTCTTGGGGGACGCTCCGGGCAAGCGTTGGCCGGGGCACGTGCACCGGGGAGCTTTGAGCGGCCCTCCCGTGCGTACGTACCCCGGCAGATCGCACCAGCAGGACAAGTGAAGAGCGCAGTTCACAGCTAGTCGAGGAACGCAGGAGCTCCGGCTCCCACAGACGCCCGGCCGGATCCCGTGGGGGGAATCCGCTCCGGGACATGGGAAGCGCCTCGCTGTCGGCCCGTGGGGGGATCGATGGCGGGGCGCTTCTCTCTGCCGCCCGGCGGTGCGCACGGCGCCGGGCACGCAAAATCGCCCCGGACACCGCGCTCTGTGCGAAAGCGCGGTACGCGGGGCGAAGTCGACCGGCCTCGGCGGCCGGGGTACTGCGGGGGTTGCTACGAGGCTCAGCGGGCCTCGACCGGGACGAAGTCGCGCAGGACCTCGCCGGTGTAGATCTGGCGCGGGCGGCCGATGCGGGAACCCGGCTCCTTGATCATCTCGTGCCACTGGGCGATCCAGCCGGGGAGGCGGCCGAGCGCGAAGAGCACGGTGAACATCTCGGTCGGGAAGCCCATGGCCCGGTAGATCAGACCCGTGTAGAAGTCCACGTTGGGGTAGAGGTTGCGCGAGACGAAGTACTCGTCGGAGAGCGCGTGCTCCTCCAGCTTCAGCGCGATGTCGAGCAGCTCGTCGGACTTGCCGAGCGCGGACAGCACGTCGTGGGCGGCGGCCTTGATGATCTTGGCGCGCGGGTCGAAGGACTTGTAGACGCGGTGGCCGAAGCCCATCAGCCGGACGCCGTCCTCCTTGTTCTTCACCTTGCGGATGAAGGAGTCGACATCGCCGCCGTTGGCCTGGATGCCTTCGAGCATCTCCAGCACCGACTGGTTGGCGCCACCGTGCAGCGGGCCCCACAGCGCCGAGATGCCGGCGGAGATCGAGGCGAACATGTTCGCCTGCGAGGAGCCGACCAGACGCACGGTGGAGGTCGAACAGTTCTGCTCGTGGTCCGCGTGCAGGATGAGCAGCTTGTCGAGCGCGGCGACGACGACCGGGTCCAGGTCGTACTCCTGGGCGGGGACCGAGAAGGTCATGCGCAGGAAGTTCTCGACGTACCCGAGGTCGTTGCGCGGGTAGACGAAGGGGTGGCCGATCGACTTCTTGTAGGCGTACGCCGCGATCGTCGGCAGCTTGGCGAGCAGCCGGATCGTCGAGAGGTGGCGCTGCTCCTCGTCGAACGGGTTGTGGCTGTCCTGGTAGAACGTGGACAGCGCGCTGACGACCGAGGACAGCATGGCCATCGGGTGGGCGTCGCGCGGGAAACCGTCGAAGAAGCGCTTGACGTCCTCGTGCAGCAGCGTGTGCTGGGTGATCTCGTTCTTGAAGGTCGACAGCTCGTCGACCTTGGGAAGCTCGCCGTTGATGAGCGTGTACGCGACCTCGAGGAACGTCGAGCGCTCGGCGAGCTGCTCGATGGGGTAACCGCGGTAGCGCAGGATGCCCTGCTCACCGTCGAGGTAGGTGATGGCGGATTTATAGGCTGCGGTGTTGCCATATCCGCTGTCCAGCGTCACGAGACCGGTATTGGCCCGGAGCTTCCCGATGTCGAAGCCCTTGTCGCCGACGGTGCTGTCGATCACCGGGTAGGTGTACTCGCCGTCGCCGTACCGCAGTACTACAGCGTTGTTGGTGTGCTCGCTCACGTCATCCCTCACCGACGTAGTGCCTCTTCTTCGAGGTTCCCTGACTGTCTCCACCCTCCCCCATTTGGCCCAGGAGAGTGCACTCGGGGTCGTCCATTGGACCTACTCGCGGCACTGAGTGCCGCGAGCCTACTCATCCTGCCCCCTCGGTTCCGGTTCCGGAAGGGCTGCGTGATGTTTCCCACCGATTTGATCGATCATTTTTTCCGCCGATCCTCCGCCCGAGCCCCCCGACAGCCGGTAATCCAGCGCCGTACAGCGCCTGCCTGCGGAAACCGTGCGGACCGCCTGGCCGATCGCCTGCCGTGAGCCGACCAGCACGACGAGCTTCTTGGCCCTGGTCACGGCGGTGTACAGCAGGTTCCGCTGGAGCATCATCCAGGCGCTTTTGGTGACGGGGATGACGACGGCCGGGTACTCGCTGCCCTGGGAGCGGTGGATCGTCATGGCGTACGCGTGGGACAACTCGTCCAGCTCGTCGAAGTCGTAGGAGATCTCCTCGTCCTCGTCGGTGAGGACCGTCAGCTTCTGTTCATCCGGGTCGAGGGCGGTGACGACGCCGACCGTGCCGTTGAAGACGCCGTTCTCTCCCTTGTCGTAGTTGTTGCGGATCTGGGTCACCTTGTCGCCGACCCGGAAGACCCGGCCGCCGAACCGCTTCTCGGGGAGGTCCGGCCGGCCCGGGGTGATGGCCTGCTGAAGGAGTCCGTTGAGCGTGCCCGCTCCGGCCGGGCCCCGGTGCATGGGGGCGAGGACCTGTACGTCGCGCCGGGCGTCGAGGCCGAACTTGGCGGGAATGCGACGGGCCGCGACGTCCACCGCGAGCACACCGGCGTCCTCCGTCTCGTCCGCCACGAAGAGGAAGAAGTCCTTGAGGCCCTGGGTCAGGGGCGGGACGCCGGAGTTGATCCGGTGGGCGTTGGTGACGACACCGGACTGCTGGGCCTGGCGGAAGATCGTGGTGAGCCGGACCGCGGGAACGGGGCTGCCGTCGGCGAGCAGATCGCGCAGCACCTCCCCCGCGCCGACCGACGGCAGCTGGTCGACGTCCCCGACGAGCAGCAGATGGGCACCGGGTGCCACCGCCTTCAACAGCTTGTTGGCGAGCAGCAGATCCAGCATCGACGCCTCGTCGACGACGACCAGATCGGCGTCGAGCGGGCGGTCCCGGTCGTACGCGGCGTCGCCGCCCGGCTTCAGTTCGAGCAGCCGGTGCACGGTGGACGCCTCGGCCCCGGTCAGCTCGGAGAGCCGCTTGGCCGCCCGTCCGGTCGGCGCGGCCAGCACCACCTTGGCCTTCTTGGCCCGCGCCAGCTCCACGATCGACCGGACGGTGAACGACTTCCCGCAGCCGGGCCCCCCGGTCAGCACCGCGACCTTCCGGCTGAGCGCCAGCCGGACCGCCGCCTCCTGCTCGGGCGCCAGATCAGCCCCCGTACGCGTGGCGAGCCAGGCCAGCGCCTTGTCCCAGTCCACGTCCGCGAAGGCCGGCATCCGCTCCTCGGGCGTCCGCAGCAGCCGCTGCACCTGGGCGGCGAGGGCGACCTCGGCGCGGTGGAAGGGCACCAGGTAGATGGCGGTGACGAGTTCACCGCCCTCGGGCGAGGGCACCTTCTCCCGTACGACGCCCTCCGGGTCCTCGGCCAGTTCGGCGAGGCACTCGATGACCAGCCCGGTGTCGACCTGGAGCAGCTTCACGCCGTCCGCGATCAGCCGCTCCTCGGGGAGGAAGCAGTGCCCCTGGTCGGTGGACTGCGACAACGCGTACTGGAGCCCGGCCTTGACCCTCTCCGGGCTGTCGTGCGGAATGCCCACCGCCTGGGCGATCTTGTCGGCGGTGAGGAAGCCGATGCCCCAGACGTCGGCGGCCAGCCGGTAGGGCTGGTTCTTCACGACGGAGATCGAGGCGTCCTCGTACTTCTTGTAGATGCGGACGGCGATGGAGGTGGAGACGCCGACGCCCTGGAGGAAGACCATCACCTCCTTGATCGCCTTCTGCTCCTCCCAGGCGGCCGCGATCATCTTCGTGCGCTTGGGGCCGAGGCCGGGGACCTCGACGAGCCGCTTCGGTTCGTTCTCGATGATGTCGAGGGTGTCGACGCCGAAGTGGGTGGTGATCCGGTCGGCCATCACCGGGCCGATGCCCTTGATCAGCCCGGAGCCGAGGTAGCGGCGGATGCCCTGGATGGTGGCGGGCAGGATCGTCGTGTAGTTCTCGACGGTGAACTGCTTGCCATACTGCGAGTGCGAGCTCCAGCGCCCTTCCATCCGCAGCGACTCACCGGGCTGCGCACCGAGCAGCGAACCGACCACGGTCAGCAGATCGCCCGCGCCGCGACCGGTGTCGACGCGCGCGACCGTGTATCCGTTCTCCTCGTTGGCGTACGTGATGCGCTCCAGCACACCTTCGAGGACGGCCATGTTGGACATGCCCCGACGGTATCGGGTCGGTACGACAGCCCCTGCCGGGAGCGGTCAGGCCGCGACCGCGGTCAGTGAGCGGTGGTGCTTCGGGCTCTCGATCTCGTCGATCAGTGCCACCGCCAGGTCCGCGTAGGAGAAGCCGGACGCGCCGCCGGTGTCCGGCAGCACCCGGTGGTCCCCCGTCCGGTACCTGCCGGTGCGGGGCGCGTCTTCGTCGAGGAAGACGGGCGGCGGGGCGACGACGAGCCAGTCGATGTCCGTCCCGGCGGCGCGCAGCACGTCGAGCGCCGCGGCGTGGCCCAGCGAGAAGGCCCGGTGCTCCTGTGGGGTGCCGGGGGCGTCGTGGACCGCCACCCCGGGAGCGGTCTCCAGTGTGGAACCGATGCCGAGAAGGACCAGCCGCCCGACCCCGGCCCTGGCCAGGCCGTCCAGCAGCGCGTGGGCCGCGCCCACGTAGAACTCCGCCGCGGGCATGTCGACCCGGGCCGCCGCGCCGATCGCCGCGTCGTGTCCCGCCGCGACCTCCGCGACACTGTCCGCCCGGGTCATGTCACCGGCCACCAGGCTCACGCCGTCACCGGCCAGATCCCGGTACTTGTCCGTGTCCCGGACCACCGCGGTGACCCGGTGCCCACGGGCCACCGCCTCGGCGACCGCACGCCGCCCGGCCCGCCCGCCGGCCCCGAAGACAACGATCCTGCTGCTCATGGCAATCCCCTCGCCGGGCCCGTACTCCGCGGGCCGTTGCGACGGACGCTAGACCCGCAACCCATGGTTTCCGCAACGATAGTTACGTACGCTCGCCGGGTGAGCGAACCTCTCGATCCCGACATGTTCACCGGCTGCGACCACCCTCCCGCGCTGTTCCGGATCGGCGGCAAGTGGACACCGATGATCATCCGGTGCCTGGAGTCCGGCCCCCGGCGCTTCAGCGAACTGGAGGTCCCGCTGCGCGGCATCACTCCGAAGGTGCTGACGGAGACACTCCGGTCGATGGAGCGGGACGGCCTCGTCACCCGCACCGACCACGGCGGTGTCCCGCCACGGGTGGAGTACGAACTGAGCGCCCTGGGGAACACCTTGCTCGCCCCGATGGCCGCCTGCTGCGCATGGGCGGCAGCGCATCTGCCGGAACTGCTGGACGCGAGGGAGGCCTACGAGGACCTTGCGTCGGCGCCCGGCGGGCCGTAGCCGCGCTCACCGCTCCTCGTCTTCCAGCACGCCTGCGGCAAGTCGCAGCCCCCGGCTCTCCGCGACGCGCACACCCTGCCGCAGCGACTCGGCCGACCGGGATGTCGTCCGCCCACGACGCGACGGACACCGGGCCGGCCCGGTGTCCGTCGCAGGTGATGTCGCAGACACAGTAAAGATGATCCGGAGAATCCGCTCCGCGCCTCTTCGACAGCTGACGGTGATTCACCTCCCTGCGGGATTCGTCTGATTCCTCACACCTGGGCCCGCGATCCCTCTTTTGATTGCACTGGCCACACGGAGTTGATAGGCATGGCGAAACATGTCTTCACGCGGTAGGGGGCCGACATGAAGTTCGACATGGGGGCGCAGGTTCTGACGAGTCTGTCGTCGAAGTCGCGTGGGTCGAGTGATGATCTGGGCACGTTGATCCGTCAGTTGGTGCAGGCGGCGGCGCCGTTGGAGGGGAAGTTCCACGGTGCGGGGCGTGTGGCGTTCGACTCCTTCAAGGGGCGGTCGGACGAGATCACGGCGGCGCTGAACGGTTCGCTGTCGGCTCTTCTCGGTGGTCAGTCGGGGATGGAGCAGGCGTTCGGTTCGGGCGACCAGGAGCAGGGCGACAACGCACGGCAGCAGATGTCCGCGGCGAATTTCGACGCGGCTCGCTTCGGTGGCCGCTGATCATCGCCGCTTTGCCCCACTCCGGTCCGTTCCGCTCCGGCCCACCCCGCAGCAGTCCGCTTTACCGCGGCCTGTTCCGCCTGGGCCCGTTCCGGCCCGTTCCGTTCCATTGCGTTCTTTTCTGACAGGTTTTCACGGGGAGTGATTGATTGATGGCTGGTGACGGTGACCGTCGGGCTTACGACACGGGTGCGTCCTCGGACGCGCAGGGCAACATCCAGGTGGTGATCGCGCGGCTGGAGGAAGTGATCGCCGCGCGGGACGGCCAGGTGAAGGCGGCGATGGCGGACTTCGCGGCCGACGGGGTGGCGGACGAGTACCACGGCAAGGAACTGCGGTGGAACCGTGCCTCGCAGGAGGTCAGGAACATCATCCAGTTGCTGAAGACGACGCTGGAACAGAACGACGGCACGGCGCAGCACACGATCACGCGCGCGAAGGCCGCGGTCGACAACATCGGCTGAGTTCTTCGGTTGTTCTCTTCCTGACCAAGGTTTGTCCGGCCGGTGCGGCCGGCTGTTTCACGGGGGTGTCGTGGTGACTGGGTGGGGCCGGAAGGCACAAGGTGTCCAGGACGTACTGAAGGCGGAGAAGGCCGGGGTGCAGTCGCGGTGATCAAGCCCGAGGCGATTCCGCAGTACACCGGTGATCTGGGCCAGTTGGAGAAGGACCACGCGGGCCTGACGAAGGACGCGGGGAACATCCGGGAGACCGGTTCGTCCGTCCATACCCATTTCCAGGCCCTGTCCGCGTACTACAAGGCTCCCGAGGCGGAGCAGCTGTTCGCGTCGACGAAGCCGGTGCAGGACCGGGCGGACGGTTTCGCGGACGATCTGGAGAAGGTCGCGACGTCGTTGTCGGACTACGCGAGCGAGATCCGCCCGCTCGTCACCAAGCTCGCGCAGCTCAAGACGGACGCGACGACGTTCGTGAACGACAACAAGGACGACGACGACTGGGAGTACGACGGCGACAAGGTCGAGGAGCACAACCAGCTCCGCGACGACATCACCGCGACCGTCGCCGCGTTCTG
>NZ_JBEZLL010000063.1:0-7853 GCF_040652135.1 Streptomyces sp. NPDC048295 | reverse complement strand
GCCGGCCTCGTCTCCGACCGCAACACCACCGGCTGACACAAACCCCAGCCCAGACCCCCCGCGTCTCCAACGCAATCACGCACCAGCTCGTAAGGCACGAGCGCACAAGCATCGCCTGCCCCGGTCCACGACGCGGCGGACCTGGACGGCCGTGGCCTCGGCGACGTCGTCGTCAGGTCCCAGACGACCACGTCCAGCAGCCGGCACCACGAGGTCCGGCCGGTCTCCAGGGCGGCGACGAACGAGTACGGCCAGCCACCATGGATGCGGCAAGCTTCTCACCGGGCAAGGCGGTGTGCTGGGCGTGAGCCGCCTCGACGACGGCCTGAGCGATGGCCTCGGCGCCGCGGACCTTGCGGTTCTTCAGCCAGGTCTCGATCCGCTTGGCACCGCTGCGGCGGATCGCGGCCGGGGTCTGGTAGCCGGTCAGCAGCATGACCGGTCCCTTGTTCGTCAGGCTCAGTGCCCGCTCCAACGCCGGAAAGATTCCGAGGAGTTGTTCCCGGAGTCGGTTGATCTGGCGGGTCCGGTCGTTGACGAGGTCAGTGCGGCGCCTGACCAGGATCTTGAGGTCGACGGCTATCTCGTCGCCTGGCCAAAGTGCGCCGAGGTCCTTGCGCATGCGGGCCTGGTCGGCGATGACAAAGGCGCCCTTGGCGTCCGTCTTGCCCTGACCCCGGTAGGCGGCCGATGCCTGGTGAACGGCCAGGCCGGTGAGGTAAACCATCGGCTGGTCATGGCTGAGCAGGAGACCGATCAGCAGGGCGGCCCCGCCGTGATTGATGTCGACCGCCCACAGCACATCCTCGGAGAAAGCGAGTACGTCGCTGATCAGCTCAAGCAGCGCTGTCTCGTCGTTGAGGACACGCCGTGACAGCAGGCGTTCGCCTTCCGCGTCAATCACCACGCAGTGGTGGTGTTCCTTGCCGATGTCCACGCCGGCCCAGACCTGGGGCACGGTCACCTCCGCCGGCTCGTCGTCCAACACAGTCCCGCAGACGACCTCGCCGACGTTGTCCTACACAGCGATCGAGTCGCATATCCCAATCAACGGTCGAGTCGTCGCGGGGCTCCGGGCGGCCAAGTCATTTGAGCCATCCAACGGCGACAAGCTCACAGCCATACCCAGAACCCCCGGGCCCGCCGATCTTACGAATGACCAGATCAGACCCACGTCTGGGAGGTAGGACAAGCTCAGCGGGTCAGCCGGGCTGACCGGTGGGCATGATCACGACCTGCTGGAGGTTCACCCGCGCCGGCAGCGCGGCCAGGAAACCGATGGTCTCGGCGATGTCCTGCGGCGTGAGGCACTCCATCGTCTCCTTGGCGCTCGCCAGCCACCGCAGCGCCGCCTCGTCCGTCGCATGGTTCTGAATCTCGGTGTCGACGATGCCCGGCTCCAGCGCCGACACCCGTACATTCTTCGCGCCCAGCTCCGCCCGCAGATGACGCGAGAGGTGGCTCACGTACGCCTTGGTGGCGGAGTAGACGGCGAAATGGGGGTAGATGTTCTGCGCCGCGCTCGAGGAGGTGTTGATCAGATCGGCCACCCCGCGCTCGGCAGCGACCTTCACCAACTGCGGGGTGAACGCCCCGATGACGTTCATCAGCCCGGTGACGTTGACATCGATTTCCCGCTGCCACTGATCGACGGCCGCCTCGATCGGGGCGGGCAGCCCAACCCCCGCATTGTTGAACACCAGGTCGGCGGTGCCCAGTTCGTCCGCCACCCGGGCGGCGGCCGCGCGCACCGCCGCGGCATCGGTCACATCGACGGCCAGCGCCAGAGCGGTGCCGCCGCCGCGCTCGATCCGGGCGACCAGCCCGTCCAGTCGATCCGCACGCCGGGCCAGCACGGCGACTCGAGCACCCAGGCGCGCCAAGTGCTCGGCCGAGGCCTCGCCGATACCGCTGGAGGCGCCGGTGACCACCGCCACGCGGCCGGTCAGGGGCTTGGCAAGGAGGTCCGTGGACATATGGCCACACCGTCCGATCCGAAATCCGAAGGAAGCTCCCTCTGGACACCCCAGCACACCACCCCCGAGCCCCCGTAGAGCCGTTCCGCCGGGCCAAGCGTGGGCAGATATCGACAGAGGCCACCCGGCCGGCCCACACCAGGGGCATGGACCGCAGCGGCGGGCTCGCAGGCTTCCCGCGCTCCGGCCCGCCCCCGCCCCACCTCCGCCCGCAGTACCCTCATCGACCCGCAGCGGGTCCGATGCCCTCCACCCTTCGGCGACCCCGACCAGACCCTGTGAGTCTGCGCCGCCGAACCCGCCTCCCCGAGCCGCGCAAACCGCCAGGTCGCAGAAGTCTCGACTGCAGATGCCATGGGGCTCGCAGATCTGACTGAGCATTCGCGAACTACCGCAAGCCGTCACAACCACCGGGCGAGCCGGCCTACGAGAGAGAGCCATGCGATCGCCCAAAGTTCCCTCCGACACCAGCGCCTGACATGTCTTCCGGGCGGTCCGTGGCAGACGATCGGCGCCGTGGCCGACAACGCCGACGCCGACACTCCGAAGCGGCTGATCGCCGCGGCCCGCGATGCCTTCAAGCGCCTGGACGGGGTGCTCATCAGCGTCGGTGGGCCTCCGACGGGTACGTCGGACACCCATCACCACAAGCAGTGGCGCGCCGCCTTCGAGTCGGTCTTCCTCGGCGCGGTACGGCCGTCTGGCGCAGTCGCGGCCGAGCTGGGCGAGGAAGGCGCCATCGGTTTCATCCTTCCAGCTCCTTCTACGAGCCATGCCCCACCCGGGCCGACAATGGGCCGAGCGCGTCGGCAGTGCAAAGACCCCGACCGTGAACCACGCCGCAGGCCGCGGGCGACCTACAACCGCTGCGGCGTTGTACGCATTCCTGCGAGGGCATCGTCGCGTTTGATCACGCGGCTGGGGGTGGGACGGTGTCGGCCAGGCCGGGTCGGCCCGCGCTGACGATGGATCCGGTGCCTGCATCTGCTGCGGCCCGATCACGGCCAGACGCTCGTGAACATGATGGCCCGCTTCCTGGTCGACCCACCGCACCGGGAAGGCGGCCAGGCCCAGTTCATCGAGCACCTGCCGCCCGAGGGCGACCCGGACATCACCGAGGTGATCACCTGGGTCCTGGAGCACCTCGACGAGCAGCTCACCCTCGAATGGATCGGCCACCACAGCCACATGAGCGCGTGGACCATGCGTCACAGGTTCCACGCGGCGACCGCGGCCGCCGGGTCCGACTTCCGATATCCAGCATCGGGCCGCGCCGGACGGGCCCGCGCTCCACCCGACCCGCAACCAGCATGTGATGCACATCACACCCGGAAGGGTGAACTTCAGGCCTCCTCCCGCATCCCGTTGCTGTCGGACATCCCGGCGGGGCGCCGAGCACGGCGACTGCCGTTCCACACATTTCCACACACAGGAGTTGAGGCACCGTGAGTCACCCAGCAAAAGCCCGTAACGTCGTTCTCGTCCACGGCGGTTTCGTCGACGGATCGGGCTGGAAGAAGATCTACGACCTGCTCCGCGCCGACGGCTATCAGGTGCGGATCGTGCAGAACCCCACGCTCTCCCTCGAAGGCGATGTCGCGGCCACCCATCAAGTACTGGACGCACAGGACGGGCCGACGATCCTGGTCGGACACTCCTACGGCGGCGCCGTCGTCTCCGAAGCGGGGAACCACGACAACGTGTCGGCCCTCGTCTACATCACGGCGTTCGTGCCCGACAAGGGCGAGTCCGTGAACACCCTGATCGCCGACCCGCCGCCGGGCGCCCCCGTTCCGCCGATCCTCCCGCCCGTGGGCGGCTTTCTCCAGCTCGACCGGGACAAGTTCGCCGCCTCCTTCGCCGGTGATCTGCCGGCCGACGAGGCGCGCTTCCTCGCCGACTCTCAGGTCCCGTGGGGAATCGAGGCGTTGGAGGGGACGGTGACCCGTCCGGCCTGGCACACCAAGCCGAACTACTACCTGATCGCGGCCGACGACCGCATGATCCCGCCGGCTGCACAGCGCTTCATGGCCGAACGCGCGGGCGCGCACGTCACCGAGACCGGCGGCAGCCACGCCGTGTACGTCTCGAATCCCGCCGCTGTCGTCGCCCTGATCGAACGAGCCGCGGGCTGAGGAATCCGCGCTACCGGGTCTACTCTGCGGACACCTCCGGCAGGGAGCCGGGGGTGTCCGCAACTCCCCGCCGCTGTCCGTCACGTGACCCACAAGGGGTGGTCATGGAGCCCGTAGAACCGCTCACCGACGCCCACCTCACGCGCCGCGCCCAGGCGGGCGAGACAGGAGCGCTCGGCCTCCTGCTCGCCCGTCACCAGGCGCCCATGCGCGCGGTGGCGCTGAGCCTGCTGGGACACGGTCCCGACGCGGAGGATGTCGTCCAGGACGCCGCGCTGACCGCGCTGCACCGGATCGGCGACGTCCGCGACCCGGACGCGGTGGGCGCCTGGCTGCGCGCCGTCGTCCGCAACACCGCCCGTATGCGCCTGCGCTCCACCCGGGAGATCCCGGGCCTCACCGCCCTCGACCACCTGCACGTCCACCCGGATGACGAGCACGAGCGCCGCATCGAGCAGCACGCCCTGCGCGACTGGATCTGGGACGCGATCGGCTCCCTGCCGCCCAAGCTGCGCCTGGTGGTGATGCTGCGCTACTTCAGCCCCGTCGCCTCCTACGAGGAGATCGCCGCCGCCTGCGACATCCCTCTCGGCACCGTGCGCAGCCGCCTCAACCAGGCCCGGACGAAACTGGCCCGCCTGCTTTTGGACACCGCGCAGGCGTCCCACGACGACGCGGACCGCCGCACCGAGGAGAGCAGGCAGGAGGCCCTGGCGACGCTGGCGGGCTGGGAGAGCGGCACGCTGCCCCGGGAGATCAGCAATCTGTGGCCCTCCCACAGCGCCATGACCGGCCGTCTCGGACGGCCCGGCGAGCACGTCCACCCCGTCCCGGTCATGCGCGGCTATCTGGAGGACGGGGTTCGCCAGCAACTGCGCCGCGTCGTCGCCGGACGGGACATCGACATCTGGGAGATGGACGTCACCACCGCCCAGGGCGCCCTGCACCACTGCCCTCCGACCCTGTCCTGGCTGATGCTCCGCCGAGACGGCCGGGTGCAGCAACTGCGCGTCGTCTACCCGAAAGCGCATGCCCTCGCGCCGGCCTGAGCGTGCGGGCGCCGCCACCGGGAGTCGCCTCTCCCGTGGGTGCGTCTACTCGGGCCAGTCCGAGTTCTTGATGACGTCGACGAAGTCGGTGCGGCGGGAGCCGGGGACGAAGTGCTCAAGGACGTCGGCTTTCAGGTTGCCGAAGGTCGTGTCGGGGCGGTCCTTGATGCCCCTGGTGAGGGCGGCGAGGATCTGATTCTTGAAGTCCGGGCGCGGATGCGCTTCCACGACCGCCACCCGCTGCTCCGCCGTGACGTCGGCGTAGCCGACCCCGGCCCACCGTCACCGGGCAGCCGGGCCGCAGGACGAACCCGCAGAAACGCACCAGCCTTGGTCGACGTCTCCACCGCCGGCCGCCGCGTCCTGGACCAGCTGCTGTGCCTCAGCGACCCGGAGACCGGCACCGCCGAGATCAGCCAGAACGAGACGGCACGCGAGCTGGGCGCGAGCAAGCCGACCGTGAACCACGGCTTCAAGGAGCTCCGCGAGTGCGAACTCGCCTGGGGCCTCGAGGACGGCCGCTACCAGCTCCACCCACTGCTGACCGGCGGTGCAATCTCCTCCCCCGTCATGGCGGTGCCCGAGATCAAGGCCGCCGACCCCGAGAGCTTCACCGAGCAGCGACGGGCCCGGTTCGCCGCCCAGGTAGCCAATCTCGCCGCCACCGGCTGAACAACCCCGCCGAGGACTCTGAACGGCCCTCCAGCGGGCTCCTGGCCCCGGGAAGACACACAGGCGCTGTACCTCCGGGTGCGGCGCCTTCTTCGTACCCGCCCGCGATCAAACCGGTAGCGCTAGCTAAACCGGCTTGTTCTGGAGCAGCAAAACAAACGGCGGGCTGCCACTTGCGGCAGCACCACCACGAGCCGAGCATCCCGTGGCACCAGGTGAACCGGATCGTTCTGCTCCTCCAGAACAAACCGCGGCCGCATGTCTGATCCATGCAGCAGCTCTGCATGAACCTGGCGCGGACCATCACAGATTTGCGATGCCATGCAGCGCCGGGCCGGGTTCGCGGCCTTGTTGGCCGTCGCGGAGCAGCAGGGCTGGTCACGGGCAGCACGGCCTGAGCAGCGTGTGCAGCAGATGGGTGTGCTGCACTGGCGGGGGCCGACCTGCTGCACGGGCAGCACCCGTGTACCGCCTGCTCCATGCAAATGCTGCGCCGCACCCGCCCGCCCGTGCTGCAACACGATAGCGGTTCGAACCACCCAGCGAAGTCAGCATCGGTGTCCAGGCGCCGGCAGAACTCCGCGTAGCCCAGGCACCGGTCATTGCTGTCGCAGATCACCAGCTCTCCGAGGGCTCGCTGGTTGCTCCGGAGTACGCGGAAGTGGGGGTCGTCGTAGCCGTAGCCGTCCGAGTTGAGCACGTTGCTGATGACCGTCAGGTGTCGGACGACGGTCCGGGAGTTCTCGCGGTTGCCCAGGTCCAGGAACTGGACCTGGCGTCGCAGTAGCTCCACCTGACCGAGGTAGTCGGCCATGACGTGCAGGGTGCTTCTGAGCGCATAGTCGCGATCGGGGCCTTGGCCGTGCGAGTAGTAGATGTTCAGGAACCGCCTGTCCACGATGTTGAACAGACGTGACTCAAGGTCATAGGCCGCCCACAGCAGCGGATCCCGGCGCTGACTCATCAGGTCTTGATGCTCGGCAAGCTTCAGCTGCTCCGCTCTCTGCCGCTCCAGCTGCCCGGCGAACAGAGCCTGTTTCCAGCTGAACCGGGAGCTAAGCAGGACGCTTAGAAGACATCTCATTTGGCTCTGTAGGCTGTCGGTTGTGGTGGGGATCGTTGAGCGGCTGGTGCCGGATGAGTTGTGGGAGTTGTTCCAGCGGGTGGTGCCGGAGGCGCCGTCGCGGCCTCAGGGTGGCGGTCGGCGTCGGCACGGTGACCGTGAAGTGCTGGCCGCGATCGTGTTCGTGGCGACGTCGGGGTGCACGTGGCAGCAGGTACCCGCCGCGTCGTTCGGGCCGTCCGGAGCAACGGCTCACCGCCGGTTCACCGAGTGGACGAAGGCCAGGGTATGGGCCAGGCTGCACCGCCTGGTCCTTGACGAACTCGGCTCCCGCGGCGAGCCGGACTGGTCGCGGTGCGCGATCGACTCGGTGAACATGCGGGCCCTGAAAAGGGGGATCTGACGGGTCCGAATCCTGTCGACCGGGGCAAGTACGAGTCGAAGATCCACCTGATCACCGAGCGAACCGGTCTGCCCCTGTCCGTCGGAATCTCCGGTGCCAACGTCCACGACAGTCAGGCCCTGATCCCGCTCGTGAAGGGCATACCGCCCATCCGGTCCCGCCGTGGCCCCCGCCGACGCAGACCCGGCAAGCTCCACGCCGACAAGGGCTACGACTACCGCCACCTGCGGCAATGGCTGGCGCAACGCGGAATCCGACACCGCATCGCCCGCAAAGGCATCGAGACATCGCAGAGGCTGGGACGTCACAGGTGGACGATCGAACGCACCATGTCCTGGCTCGCCGGCTGCCGCCGACTCCACCGCCGCTACGAGCGAAAAGCCGAACACTTCCTCGCCTTCACCAGCATCGCCTGCACCCTCATCTGCTACCGCCGACTCACCAATTGAGATGACTTCTAAGACCGTGTCCTATGTGGAGATTGCTCGTTGGGCTGTTCATGGGGCGGGATACGTGGAGTTGGATTGTTCCAGACGGGCTGTGGGAGATCGCGAA
>NZ_JBEZLL010000062.1:0-8288 GCF_040652135.1 Streptomyces sp. NPDC048295 | reverse complement strand
AACCCCCACCACACCAACCTCCCCACCTACCCCTTCCAACACCAACGCCACTGGCTCAACCCCACCCGCAAAGCCACCACCGGCACACACCCCCTGCTCACCTCGTCGCTGAGGCTCGCCGACGGCACGACTGTCCATGGCGGACTCCTGGACGTCGACGCGCAGCCATGGCTGGCCGAGCACACCATCGACGGCAGCACGATCCTGCCCGGCACGGCACTCCTCGACCTCGCCCTGCACGCGAGCGGCGGCGCGGTCGAGGAACTCGTGCTGGAATCCCCGCTGCCGGTGGGCACCGCGGCCGAGATCCAGGTGCGAACCGACGGCGACGCCGTGACGGTCCACGCCCGGCACGGTGAGGACTGGACCCGGCACGCCGGCGGCCGGCTCGGAACCAGGGGCGCACCGGACCCCGCCCCCGTCGAGTGGCCGCCGGCGGATGCCGACCCGGTGGATCTCACCGACGCCTACGAGCGGCTCGCCGGCCGCGGCTACGACTACGGTCCGGCCTTCCAGGGACTGTTGGCCGTGTGGACCTCGGGCGACATCGTGTACGCGGAGGTCCGGCTGCCCCAGGACGGGAACGGGTTTGCCCTGCACCCGGCGCTGCTCGACGCGGCACTGCATCCCCTGGTGCTGGCCGCGGACGGCCTGGTCGTGCCGTTCGAATGGCGCGGCGTTTCCGTGCACGGCACCCGGGCGACCACGCTGCGGGTCATGTGGACGCGAACCGCCGAGGACGCGACGCGGCTGGCGGCGTGGGACGAGGACGGCACCCCGGTGCTGAGCGCCGAGGCGCTGGTGCTGCGGCCGTTGACGCGCGGCAAGGCGGACGAGCTCTACCGGCTCGACTGGCGGGAACTGCCGGTTCCCACCGGAGAAGCCGAGTTCGACGTCGTGCGACCACCGGCCCCCGGGGCCGACACCCCGGCCGCCGCACATGCGGCCGCACGGTGGGCCCTGGCCGAGGCGCAGCGCGCGGATCGGCTGACGGTGGTGCTGACCGAGCGGGCCGTGGCGGTCGGCGGGGAAGCGCCCGCGATCGGGGCGAGCCCCGTGCTGGGTCTCATCCGGACCGCGCAGACCGAGAACCCCGGCCGGTTGGTGCTCGTGGACACCGATGGCAGTGGCGCGTCGGACGCCGCGCTTTCAGCGGCCGTGGCGACCGGCGAGCCGCAGCTCGCGATCCGCGCCGGCCGAGTGCACGTGCCGCGCCTGGTATCGGCCCCGGCACGGGCGACGCAGGCGGAGCCGACCCTGTCGGACGGCTCGGTCCTGATCACCGGCGGCACCGGCGGGTTGGGCGCACTCGTCGCGCGTCGGCTGGTCGTCGAGCACGGCGTGCGGCATCTGCTGCTCGTCAGCCGGCGAGGTACGGCGCCCGAGCTGGTGGCCGAACTGACCGAGCTCGGTGCCGATGTCAGGGTCGCCGCCTGTGACGTCGCCGATCGTGCCGCGGTCGCGGAGCTGCTGGCGTCCGTACCGGACCATCTGCCGCTCCGTGCCGTGGTGCACGCGGCAGGGGTCCTCGACGACGCCACCGTGCCGAGCATGACCGAGGACCAGCTCGCCGCCGTGCTGCGGCCGAAGGTCGACGGCGCCTGGAATCTGCACGAGTTGACCGGCGACCTCGTCGCGTTCGTCGTGTTCTCCTCGATCTCCGGCCTGCTCGGCACCGCCGGCCAGGCCAACTACGCCGCCGCCAACACCTTCCTCGACGCCCTGGTCGATCTCCGTCGCGCGGAAGGCATGCCGGCGACGTCGATGGCGTGGGGCCTGTGGACGGCCGGGATGGGTGAGAGCCTCGGCCAGGCGGACGTCGCGCGATGGGCGAGGGCCGGCATCCCGCCGCTGGACACCGAGACCGGCCTCGCGCTGTTCGACGCGGCACTCGGTGCGAACCATGGTGTCGTCGTGCCGGCCAGGTTCGACCGCGCTGCCCTGCGTGCGGTGTCGGAGCCGCCCGCCGTGCTGCGTGACCTGGTCCGGCGACGACGCCCGGCCACGACCGGGATGGCCCGGCTGGCGGGCCTGTCCGAGCCGGAGCGGCGGGCCGAGGTGTCGGCCACGATCGCGGACGCGGTCGCGGTCGTGCTCGGTCACGAGCCGGGCACCGCGATCGCGCCCGACCGGGGCTTCAGGGAGCTCGGCGTCGACTCGCTGGCCGGTGTGGAGCTCCGCAACCGGATCAACGCCTCGACGGGTGCGCAGCTGCCGACGACAGCCGTGTTCGACCACCCGACGCCCGCCGCGCTCGTCGAGCACCTGCTCGCGGAACTCGCCGGGGCGGCGAAGGCACCGGCCGTGCGCCGCACCGGGAGCACGGGCGACCCGGTGGTGATCGTGGGCATGGCCTGCCGGTACCCGGGAGGTGTGCGCTCCCCGGAGGACCTGTGGGAACTGGTGTCCGGCGGCGCCGACGCGATCGGTGACTTCCCGGACAACCGGGGCTGGGACCTCGACTCGCTCTACGACCCCGATCCCGAGCACGCCGGCACCTCCTACACCCGCCACGGCGGCTTCCTGCACGACGCCGACCAGTTCGACCCGGAGTTCTTCGGGATCAGCCCCCGCGAGGCGACCGCGGCCGACCCGCAGCAGCGGCAGCTGCTGGAAGTGGCGTGGGAGACCTTCGAGTCCGCCGGTATCCGGCCGGTGACGATGCGCGGCAGCCGCACGGGTGTGTTCGCCGGGGTGATGTACAACGACTACGGCACCCGGCTCGGCCGGGCGCCCGAAGGCTTTGAGGGGCACCTGCTCACCGGGAACACCGCCAGCGTGCTGTCCGGCAGGGTGGCCTTCACCTACGGGCTGGAGGGGCCGGCGATCACCGTCGACACCGCGTGCTCGTCGTCCCTGACCGCGCTCCACCTCGCCGCGCAGGCGCTGCGGCAGGGCGAGTGCGATTTCGCGCTCGCCGGCGGTGTGACCGTGATGTCCACACCGAACACGTTCGTCGAGTTCAGCAGGCAGCGCGGGTTGTCCCCCGACGGCCGGTGCAAGTCGTTCGCGGCTGCCGCCGACGGCACCGGGTGGAGCGAAGGCGTCGGGCTGCTGCTGCTGGAGCGGCTGTCGGACGCCCGCCGGAACGAGCACCGTGTACTCGCGGTCGTACGCGGCTCGGCGATCAACCAGGACGGCGCGTCGAACGGGCTGACCGCCCCGAACGGTCCTGCCCAGGAGCGGGTGATCCGGCAGGCGCTGGCCAACGCCGGTCTCGCTCCCGCCGACGTACAGGCCGTCGAGGCGCACGGCACGGGCACCATGCTCGGTGACCCGATCGAGGCGAACGCCCTGCTGGCCACCTACGGGCAGGACCGGGCGGAACCGCTGTGGCTCGGTTCGCTGAAGTCCAACATCGGGCACAGCCAGGCCGCTGCGGGTGTCGGCGGCGTGATCAAGATGGTGCAGGCCATGAGGAACGGCGTGCTGCCGAGAACCTTGCACGTCGACGAACCGTCACCACACGTGGACTGGTCGAACGGTGCGGTCGAACTGCTCACCGAGCCGGTGCGATGGCCCTCCGGCACCCGCCGTGCCGCGGTGTCCTCGTTCGGCATCAGCGGCACCAACGCGCACGTCGTCCTGGAGCTGCCGACGTCCGCCGAGGAGCCCATCGCGGACGATCCGGGCCGCCCGGCGCCGCTCGTGCTGTCGGCGCGGAGCCCGGAGGCGTTGCGTGCGCAGGCCACGCGGCTCGCCGATCACCTCGCCCGGCGACCGGACCTGCGCCGGGTGGATGTCGGCTGGTCGCTGGTCACGACGAGGGAGCCGTTCGCCCACCGGGTGGCCGTGGTGGACGAGGACGCGGTGGCCGCGCTGCGGTCCTTCGGGCAGGGCACACCGAGCACGGGCACGGTCGAGGGCACGGCCCATGGGCCTGCCGGACCGGTGTTCGTCTTTCCCGGTCAGGGCACGCAGTGGGTCGGGATGGCCAGGGAACTGCTCGACACGGCACCCGTGTTCGCGGCCAGGATGGCCGAGTGCGCGGCCGCACTGGCGCCCCATGTGGACTTCTCTCCCATCGAGGTGCTGCGGGAGGGCCGCGACCTCGACCGGGTGGACGTGGTGCAGCCGGTGACCTTCGCGGTCATGGTGTCGCTGGCCGCCCTGTGGTCGTCGTACGGAGTCACCCCGGTCGCGGTGGTCGGGCATTCCCAGGGCGAGATAGCGGCCGCCTGTGTCGCGGGTGGACTGTCGCTCGCGGACGCCGCACTCGTCAGCGGCCTGCGGTCGCGTGCGATCGTCGCGCTGACCGGCGCCGGCGGGATGGCCTCGGTCTCCGCGCCGGCCGACCGGACGCGGCAGCTCCTCGCGCCGTGGGCGGACCGCCTGTCGGTCGCAGCCGTGAACGGCCCGTCCGCGACGGTCGTGTCCGGGGAGGCCACGGCCATCGACGAGTTCCTTGCCGCGTGCGAGCGCGACGGGGTGCGGGCCCGGCGGGTGGCGGTCGACTACGCCTCGCACTCGGCGGCGGTCGAGCGGATCCAGGAGGAGCTGCTGGTCGCCCTGGCACCGATCACGCCGACGGCCGGGACGGTCCCGTTCTACTCCTCGGTGACCGGCGAGCTGCTCGACACCGCCGGGCTGACGGCCGAGTACTGGTACCGGAATCTGCGGCAGACCGTGGAATTCGAACAGGCGACCCGCACCCTGGTCGCTGCGGGCCACCGCGTGTTCATCGAGGTGAGCGCCCATCCCGTGCTCACCGCAGCGGTGGGTGACACCGCGCAGGACGTCGTCGCGCTCGGCACGCTGCGGCGCGGCGAGGGCGACATGTCCCGGTGGACGACCGCACTCGCCGCCGCGTACGCGAACGGGGTCGAGGTCGACTGGCCGGCGGTGTTCTCCGGCGGCCGGCAGATCGGCCTGCCCAGCTACGCCTTCCAGCACCAGCGTTACTGGCTCACCGGGACCTCGGAGCCGGCGTCCGTCGCAGGCCTCGGACTCGGCACCGTCCGCCATGCGTTCCTCGGCGCCGTGGTGGAGGCCGCGGACGACGGGACCACCGTGTTCACCGGCCGGATCGGCCGGACGACGCACCCGTGGCTCGCCGACCACACCGTCCTCGGTGCCGTGCTCCTTCCCGGGGCCGCGTTCGTCGAGCTGGCGCTGGCGGCGGGGGACACGCTCGACTGCGAGGAGCTGGACGACCTCGTACTGCACGCCCCCCTGGTGCTGCCCGAGCGGGAGTCCGTACTCCTGCAGGTCAGGGTGAGCCCGCCCGACGATGCGGGCAGGCGGGGCGTCGCCGTGTACGCGCGACAGGAGAGCGAGGAGTCCTGGACCCGGCACGCGGAGGGCGGGCTCGTGCCCGGTGGCACCGTGCCGGAGTGGCGCTGGGACCGGGAAGCCCGCGAGATCGACGTCGCCGACCTGTACGCCGACCTCGCGGGCCGGGGCTACGGCTACGGCCCCGCGTTCCAGGGACTGGTGTCCGCGCGGCGCCGCGACGCCGATGTGTTCGCGGAAGTCGCGTTGGGCGAGGAGGAGCAGAACGGTGCCGGCCGGTTCGTCGTGCACCCGGCGTTGCTGGACGCCGCGCTGCACGCCATCGGGCTGGGACCGGTGGAACAGCTGTGGGACGGGATGCTGCCGTTCTCGTTCGGCGGTGTGCGCGTGCACCGGCGCGGTGCGACGGCCGCGAGGGTGTGGGCCCGCCCCGCCGGGGCGGACACCGCCTCGGTGGTCCTCGCCGACGCGGACGGCGAGGTCATCGCGTCGATCGGCTCACTTGCGACGCGACGGTTCAGCCCACAGGCGGTCCGGTCCCGGGACGCCGGGCTGTTCGTCACGGAGTGGGTCCCTGCCGCGCAGGACACCGCCTGGCCGGACACCACCGTGCTCGAATGCCCGCCGTCCGACCCCGAGGCATCGATCCCCGACCAGGTGCGCGCGGCCACCACGTGGGTGCTGGACCACCTGCGGGAGTGGCTCGCGGACGACCGCCGGGGCCGGCTCGTCGTCGTCACCCGGTGGGCGGTCGGTCAGGCCGTCCGGGACATCGGGCAGGCGGCGGTGTGGGGCCTGGTGCGTTCGGCCCAGTCGGAGAACCCCGGCCGTTTCGCGCTGCTGGACACGGACGGCGACGTGCCGGCCGTCGCCGGCGACCAGCTGATGGTCCGCGACGGAACCCTCTACGCACCCAAGCAGGTACTCGTCGGCGCCACCGAGCCGACCCGGCCGTCCACGGCGGACGGCACGGTCCTGGTGACGGGGGCGACCGGCACGCTCGGCGGCCTGGTGACGCGGCGGCTGGTCACCGAGCACGGGGTGCGAAGCCTCCTGCTCGTCTCGCGCATGGGCGATCGGGCACCGGGGGCCACCGAACTGGTGGCGGAGCTGCGGTCGCTCGGCGCCGAGGTCACCGTGGCCGCGTGCGACGCGGCCGACGCGGACGCGCTGGCGGACGCCGTGGCGGGTGTCCGGGTGACCGGAGTGGTGCACGCGGCCGGTGTGCTCGACGACGGCGTGATCGAGTCCCTGGACGCCGCGCGGCTCGACCGGGTCCTGCGTCCCAAGGTCGACGCGGCGGTCGCGCTGCGGGCGGCCGTCGACCCGGCCGAGCTCGCCTTCTTCGTGATGTTCTCCTCGGTGGCCGGCACGCTCGGCACTCAGGGCCAGGGCAATTACGCCGCCGCCAACGCCGCGCTGGACGCCGTCGCCACGCGGTGGCGTGCCGACGGCCTGCCGGCGACCGCGCTTGCGTGGGGGCCCTGGGAGGAGCGCAGCGGCATGACCGGCCACCTCACCGACGTCGACCTGCGCAGGCTCGCCAGGAGCGGACTGGCTCCGTTGTCCACCGAGGACGGACTGCGGCTGTTCGACGACGCGCTGCGGCGGACCGACCCGGTGCTGGTGCCGGCCCACTTGCTGCCGGTGGCGCCGGTGCGTGCCGAGCGGCGCAGGCCGGCCGCCACCGACCTGCTCGACCTGGTCCGGGGGCACGTCGCGGCAGTGCTCGGCCACGAGGACGCCGCGGGCGTCGATGTCGACCGGGCCTTCGCCGAGGTCGGCTTCGACTCGCTGCTCTCCGTCGAGCTGCGCAACCGTCTCGCCGGTGCGACCGGGCTGCGGTTGCCCAGCACGATCGTCTTCGACCATCCGACGCCGCGAGCCCTCGCCGACCGGCTGCGGTCGGACCGTCCGGAACCGACGGACAGGACCGGGCCCGCGACCGTGGCACCGGCCGACGAGCCGATAGCGATCGTCGCGATGGCCTGCCGGTTCCCCGGAGACGTCCGCTCGCCGGCAGACCTGTGGCGGCTGGTCGACGACGGTGTCGACGCGATCACCCCCTTCCCCACCGACCGGGGGTGGGACCTCGACGCGCTCTACGACCCGGACCCCTCCACACCCGGCACCGTCTACACACGTCACGGTGGATTCCTGCACGACGTCGCGGACTTCGACCCGGAGTTCTTCGGGATGAGCCCGCGTGAGGCCATGACGACCGACCCGCAGCAGCGGCTGCTGCTGGAGACCACGTGGGAGGCGTTCGAGCGCGCGGGCATCGATCCGTCGACGCTGCGCGGCAGCCGGACCGGTGTGTTCGCCGGGGTGATGTACAACGACTACGGTGCCCGGCTGCACCAGGGCGGTTCACCGGCCGGGTACGAGGGTTACCTGGTCAGCGGGAGCGCGGGCAGCGTCGCCTCCGGCCGGATCGCGTACACCTTCGGTCTTGAGGGGCCCGCGGTCACGGTGGACACGGCGTGCTCGTCGTCGTTGGTGGCGCTGCACCTCGCGGCTCAGGCACTGCGCCAGGGCGAGTGTGATCTCGCACTGGCGGGCGGTGCGACGGTGATGGCCAGCCCCGCCGTGTTCATCGAGTTCAGCCGCCAGCGAGGGCTGGCGCCGGACGGGCGGTCCAAGGCGTTCGCGGCCGGCGCGGACGGCGCCACGTGGTCGGAGGGCGCCGGTCTCCTGCTCCTGGAGCGGCTGTCGGATGCCGAACGCAACGGGCACCAGGTGCTCGCCCTGGTACGTGGGTCCGCGGTCAACCAGGACGGTGCGTCGAACGGGCTGACCGCGCCGAACGGGCCCTCGCAGCAGCGGGTGATCCGTGCCGCGCTTGCCGGCGCGGGACTGTCGACCTCGGATGTGGATGTGCTGGAGGCGCATGGGACGGGGACCGCGCTGGGTGATCCGATCGAGGCCGAGGCCGTGCTCGCGACCTACGGCCGCTCCCGGGAGCATCCGCTGCTGCTGGGTTCGCTGAAGTCGAACATCGGTCATACCCAGGCCGCCGCCGGTGTGGCGGGGGTGATCAAGATGGTGCAGGCCAT
>NZ_JBEZLL010000061.1:0-18032 GCF_040652135.1 Streptomyces sp. NPDC048295 | reverse complement strand
ACCGCATACGCACCGAAGACATCGAGAAGAACACCCACGACAACCCCTTCGGCGCCGTCCTCTCCTTCCGCGGCACCGTCACCGACACCACCGTCGAGCACACCCTGAGCGCGGCGATGCCGGACCTCTCGGACCTCTTCGAGGTCGGCGAATCGTCGAAGTTCGCCGTCGGCCAGTGGTGGGCCGTGGAGATCAACGCCCTGGCGGGGAAGTACGAGAAGGAGATCCAGCGTCTCGTCCAGGTCACCGACGTCGTCGACGCCACGCACATCCGGGTCAACTACCAGATCGGCTGGGACCTGGCCGCGGGCCGCACGCTGACCTGGACCCGCGTCGAGCCCGTCGACCGTGCCCACGTCCGCAACATGGTCTTCGAGGGCTGGGGCGAGGACGAGATGACCGGCTCGCACCCGGTCGCGTACGAGTACGCGGTGCGCTGCGACGTCTCCGGCATCGAGGCCATCGGCACCTTCTGGCCGGTCGTGATGCGCCGCTGGTGCACGTACTACCGCACCGAGCAGTGCTCGCTGACCAACCCGAAGTCCGTCACCTACGGCGGTGCGGGCTACCTCACCCAGCAGATCTACTGCCTGTACGGGCACGTCGAGGACTGTCACACCTCCAACGCCCGCCACCTCAACGACTTCACGGCCTCCGCCTACTGCTACGTCACCAACTGCCACGGCGACGGTGACGACGAGGGCCCGTTCGTGACCCACGGTCAGTTCGAGCACGACCTCGTCTACACCGGCAACTCCGGGCTGATGACCTTCGCCAACTCCGGTGCCGCCTGGGGCGGCAGGGCCAAGCGGATCACGGTGCGCCGGCACGCCTGCTCCTGGTTCGTGGCCCGGGTCAAGATCACCGATCTGACCCTGGAGGACGTCCTGGTCATCGGCAAGAAGTCGCTCGCCGGCTCCGGAATGCTCTGGGTCAACGCCGACGGTGTGCAGATGCGCGGCTGTACGGCCACCGGTCCGCTGATCGTCTCCCGGGCCTCGGACCTCTCCGCCCGCCCCAATGTGATCGCCGACTCCTCGTTCGCGTTCGCGGCGGGCGCGGAGATCACCCAGGCCAACGTCACCGCTCCGCTCACCATCCAGCGCAGCGTCCTGAAGGGCGTCGACGGCGCGGTCCTCAACGGCACCGGCCCGCTCACCCTGGACCAGTGCACTCTGACCGGCTCCAAAGACACCGCACCGCTCTCGCTCGCGCACGGAGACATCACCGTGCTCGGCGGCGAGCTCCGCGACACCGGGCTGAAGCTGACCTCGGCGAAGGACCAGCGGCTGCGCGTCGACGGAACCCGGCTGAGCGGCACCAACAAGGACGGCGCCCTGCTCGCCCGCACCGGCTCCGGGCGGACCGTCGACTGGCAGCTCACCGGCCTCGACTCGACCGCGCCCAAGGGCACCGCCCATGTGCTGGTCACCGAGGGCCCCAACCGCTACCGGGCCACGGGCTCCACCTTCACCGGCGGCCGGCTCGAACTGCGGCCCGCGGCGTTCACCGGCGACAGCCACCTGCTGCACACCGGCTGCGTCGAGGACGGCACCGAGCGCACCGCGCTGCCGGACGAGGGCGGCCGCGTCGCCCACACCGCGGCCACGCTGCGCATCTGATCACCCCATCGAGCACCAGGGATTCCCCGTGTCCACGCATACCCCGATCACCGGCCGGCCCGTACGGGTCGCGCTCGTCGGCGCCGGCAACCGCGGTCTGACGTACGCCGAGTGGATCAAGGCGCACCCCGAGCGCGCCGAGCTCGTCGCCGTCGCCGATCCGCGCCCCGCGGCGCGGGCCGCCGCCGGCGCACCCGTCGAGTTCGACGACTGGCGGCCGCTGGTCGAGAACCGCATCGCCGACGCCGTCGTCGTCGCCACCCAGGACCGCTTCCATGTGGAGCCGGTGCTGGCACTGGCCGAGGCCGGCTACGCGATCCTCGCCGAGAAGCCCCTCGCCCCGACCGAGGAGGAGACCCGGCGGATCGTCGAGGGCGTGGAGCGGGCCGGGGTCCTGTTCGCGGTGTGCCATGTCATGCGGTACACCCCGTACACCGACCTGGTGAAG
Source organism: Streptomyces sp. NPDC048295 (assembly GCF_040652135.1). Classification (NCBI taxonomy): domain Bacteria; kingdom Bacillati; phylum Actinomycetota; class Actinomycetes; order Kitasatosporales; family Streptomycetaceae; genus Streptomyces; species Streptomyces sp. NPDC048295. The sequence continues at coordinate 15,962 of NZ_JBEZLL010000061.1, read as the reverse complement.
GAGGTCGTGGACTCCGGCGTGCTCGGTCAGCTGGTCTCCCTCGATCATCTGGAGCCGGTCGGCTGGTGGCACTACGCCCACAGCTATGTGCGCGGGCCGTGGCGCAGCGAGAAGGACTCCTCGCCGATGCTGCTCGCCAAGTCCTGCCACGACCTGGACTGGATCACGTACGTGATGGGCGGCCGGATCGAGCGGGTCTCCAGCTTCGGCGGGCTGAAGCACTTCCGGCCGGAGAACGCTCCGGCCGGGTCCGCCGGGCGCTGCCTCGACTGTGCGGTCGAGTCCGACTGCCCGTACAGCGCGCTGAAGCTCTACATGCCGACGCTGCGCGAGAAGGGCGCGGTCTGGCCGGTCACCCATGTCACCGAGGCGACCGACGAGGCCGGTCTCGTGCAGGCGCTCCGCGAAGGCCCGTACGGCGTCTGCGCGTACCGCGGCGACAACGACGTGGTCGACCACCAGGTCCTCGCCATGCAGCTGACGGACGGGGTGACCGCCACCTTCCAGATGGTGGCGTTCACCGAGCAGACGCACCGCCAGACCCGGATCTTCGGCTCGCACGGCTGGCTGATCGGCGACGGCGAGCGGGTCACGGTGCAGGACTTCCGGACCGGCGAGTCCACCGTCCATGAAATCGGCGCCTCCGGTTCGAACGCGGCGGACGGGCACGGTGGCGGGGACGCCGCGCTCGTCGAGGCGTTCGTCACCGCCGTCGCCACGGGTGACGCCGGAGCGGTCCGCTCCGGTCCCGCCACCTCGCTCGGCAGCCATCTCGCGGCCTTCGCCGCGGAGCGTGCCCGGCACACCGGCACCGTCCAGACGGTACCGGCGCAGTGACTCCCCCTGAAGGGCCTGTCGTTCGGACCGGACCGGGCTCGCCCTCTTCCCGCCCCACCCTCACGTCCTCGGAGGACCACCTCATGTCCCGTCTTCTCACCCGCCGTTCCAGAGTCCGCGCCATGGCCGTCCCCGTGGTGGCGACCGCGCTCGCCGCCGGTGTGCTGGCCGGCTGTTCCGGCAGCGGCAGCGACGACAACACCGTCACCATGTGGACCTACCCGGTCATCTTCGACGAGGCCAAGAACAAGGCGTACTGGGACGGCCTGATCAAGGCGTTCGAGAAGGAGCACTCGGGCGTCAAGGTGAAGGTGGAGACCTTCCCGTGGGCCAACCGCGACACCGCGCTGGCCACCGCGATCGCCTCCGGCAAGGGCCCGGACGCGGTCTACCTGATCCCGGACCAGCTGCCGAAGTACGCCAAGAGCATCGTCCCGGCCGACGAGTACATGCCGGCCGACGCCAAGTCGGACTACACGGACTTCGCCCTGAAGTCCGTCACGGTCGACGGCAAGGCCCTCGCCACCCCGGTCCTGACCAGCGCGAACCCGCTGATCTGCGACAAGCGGGTGTTCGCCGCGATCGGCGAGAAGACCTACCCGACGAGCTGGGCGGAGCTGGAGGCACTGGCCCCGAAGCTGAAGGAGAAGGGCTACTACGCCACCACCTACTACGGCGACACCCAGCAGACCCTGAACATGACCTTCTACCCGCTGCTGTGGCAGGCCGGCGGCGACGTCTTCTCCGAGGACGGCAAGAACGTCACCTTCAACGACGCGGCCGGCGTCAAGGCGCTCACGTACCTGAAGAAGCTCGTCGACGGCGGCTACACCGACAAGGACCTGGTCACCACCACGCCCAAGCTGGAGCAGACCCCGACCGCCAAGGGCAAGATCGCCTGCACCTGGCAGAACACCCCGGCGGACGTCGAGCCGTTCTGGGGCAAGGAGAACATCGTCGTCCAGCCGCCGCTCAAGGACGTGAAGTCGGTCGGCTACGGCACGGTCGGCGCACTGTCGATGCTGAAGGGCGCCGACAAGAAGAACACCGGCGACTGGCTGAACTTCGTCGCCGAGTCGAAGAACGCGGCCGGCCTGCAGAAGACCGCGGGCTACTTCCCGGCCCGCAAGTCCGGCGGCGACCTGTACCCGGACGACGCCCTTCAGACGGCGGTCGGCGCCACGCTGCCGAGCATGACCGTGGGCCCGCTCCAGGACAAGGCCCGTGAGGTCCAGGGCGTGCTCGCGCCCGAGATCCAGGCGGCGCTGCTGGGCAAGAAGAGCCCGCAGGAAGCGCTGAACGCCGCGCAGAAGGCCGCTCAGGCGATGCTCGGCCGCTGATCGGGCGCGGTTGCGGGATCCGGCCGCACCCGGATCCCGCAACCGCCCTCCCCGGGGGCCCCGCCCCCGACCCCCCGCAATTCCCCCGTACCGCAAGGAGATCCCCGTGGCAGTCGTCGCGGAACCAACCCGCCGGGGCCGTCGCAGCGGGCCGCAGGCGCGCCGCGAGGCCCGGATCGGCCTGCTCTTCGTCCTTCCGTGCTTCCTGCTCTTCCTGGCGTTCCGGTTCGGCCCGGGCATCGCCGGGGTGCTGATGAGCTTCACCGACTACACCCTCACGGGCGGTGGCAGCTTCATCGGGCTGGACAACTTCACCCGTCTCTGGGACGACCCGCTGTTCTGGCAGGCGCTGAAGGTCACGGTCCTCTACACCGTGCTCGCGGTGCCGGGCACGCTGATCGCCTCGGTGTCCCTGGCGCTGATCACCCGCCGCGCCTTCCGCGGCGCCAAGTTCTTCCGGTCGGTGTTCTTCCTGCCGGTCGTCACCTCGCTGGTGCTGGCCGCCACCGTCTTCGTCTGGATCTTCTCGACCGGTGGGCCGTGGTCCACCCTGATGAGCTGGTTCGGGATGTCCGAGGGCTCCTGGCTCTCCGACGACGTGCTGGTGCTGCCCGCGCTCGCGATCGTCGGCGTCTGGTCCCGCTTCGGGTACGGGATGCTCATCCTGCTGGCCCGGATGCAGGACATTCCGCGTGAGCTGGAGGAGGCGGCGCTCACCGACGGCGCCGGCCCCTGGCAACGGTTCCGGTACATCGTGCTGCCGCAGCTCAAGCCCGCCCTGTTCTTCCTCGCCGTGATCGAGACGACGGCCTCGTTCCAGGTCTTCGACGCGGTCTACACGATGACCGGCGGCGGCCCCGCCAACGCCAGTTACACGCTCGTCTTCCAGCTCTACGACGCGGGCTTCAAGTACTTCGACCTGGGTTACGCCTCCGCCATCGGCGTCGCGCTCTTCGCGCTGACCGTGGTGGTCGCGGTGATCCAGCGGCTCGTGATCGGGAAGGACCAGTGACCATGACCACAGCACCCGCCCAGACCGGGACCCCGCCCGCCCCAAAGGCGCCCGCGGCCCCCGACCGGGCCACGCGCCGCACCGAACGCAAGCTGCGCAAGCTCTCGGAGCAGGACACCGTCCCGTACGGCATGCGGCCCACCCGGGCCGGCCGGATCGGCCGCGCCGTGCTGCTGACGGTGGCCGCGATCGTGACGGTCTTCCCGTTCTACGCGATGGTCGTGCTCTCCCTGAAGCCGTCCGCGGCGGTCGAGTTCCCCGGCAGTCTGCTGCCGTGGCCGCTGACCGGCGAGGCGTACGACACCGTCATGAACTCCCAGGACGTGCCGCGCTGGCTGTTCAACACGCTGATCTACTCGGTCGTCTCGGTCGTCGGCGTGCTGCTGCTCGCCTCGCTCGCCGGGTACGCCTTCGCCAAGAAGCGCTTCCCGGGCCGGGAGACGATGTTCTGGTCGTTCCTGTCGATGGTGATGGTCCCGTACCACGTCACGATGATCCCGACCTTCGCGATGATCGCGAAGCTGGGCGGCGTGGACACGTACTGGGGTCTGATCGTGCCGACCCTGGCCAACGCCCAGGCAGTGTTCCTGATGCGGCAGTTCATCCAGGGGCTGCCGGACGAACTGTTCGAGGCGGCCCGGCTGGACGGCTGTAACGAGTGGCAGATCTTCTACCGGATCGTGCTGCCGCTGCTGAAGCCGATCCTGGCCACGCTCGGCGTCTTCGTCTTCCTGTGGCACTGGAACGACTTCCTGTGGCCGCTGGTCATCGGCCAGTCCACCGACATGCGCACCCTCACCGTCGGCATCGCCTCGCTCCAGCAGCAGAACGTGCCGCTCAACGTGGTGCTCTCCGGCTCCGTCATCGCGTTCGTGCCCATCTTCGCCGCGTACATGGTGGGCCAGCGCTACTTCACCGAGGGCGTCACCGCGTCCGGAATCAAGGGATAGCTACGAATGTTCACCGATGAGGCCGCGCTCGAAGAGCGGCTCGCCACCCCCTCCCCCGCACTCGTCGCCGATCTCGGCCGCCTCGAAGGCGATCTGCTGGTGCTCGGCGCCGGCGGCAAGATGGGCCCCAGCCTGTGCCGGCTGGCCCGCCGGGCGCTGGACGCCGCGGGCCGCCAGGACGTGACCGTGTACGCGGTCTCCCGCTGGTCCGACAGGTCCGCCGCCGACGAGCTGGAGGCCGCCGGGGTCTCCACCGTGGCCTTCGACCTGATGGACCCGGCCGCCGATCTGGCCGGACTGCCGGACGCCGGGAACGTCGTCTTCATGGTCGGCGCCAAGTTCGGCTCCGCCGGGGCCCCTTCGCACGCCTGGGCGGTCAACGCCGCCATGCCGGACCGGGTGGCGCGCCGCTGGTCGGGGGCGCGGATCGCCGCGTTCTCCACGGGCAATGTGTACCCGCTGGTGCCCGTCTCCTCCGGCGGCTGCACCGAGCGCGACCCGGTCGGCCCGGTCGGCGAGTACGCCATGTCGTGCCTGGGCCGGGAGCGGATCTTCGGCCACGCGGCGCTGACCCGTGGCACCAGGGTCGCCAACATCCGCCTCAACTACGCGGTCGACCTGCGCTACGGCGTACTCGCCGACATCGCCTACCGGGTCCAGGCGGGTGAGCCCGTCGACGTGACGACCGGTCACGCCAATGTGGTGTGGCAGGGATACGCCAACGAGGTCGCCCTGCGCTCGCTGCTGCACGCCACCGACGGCGAGGCGTTCACCCTCAACCTCACCGGCCCCGAGACCGCCTCGGTGCGCCGCATCGCCCAGTGGTTCGGCGAGGAGTTCGGCAAGGAGCCGGTCCTCGCCGGCACGGAGGCGCCCACCGCGCTGCTCTCCGACGCGAGCCGCTGCCACGCGCTGTTCGGCTACCCGGACGTCACCCTGCGCACCCTCGTCGAGTGGCAGGCCGACTGGCTGCGCCGCGGGCTGCCGCTGTCCGGCAAGCCCACCAAGTTCCAGGTCCGTGACGGAAGGTTCTGATCCACTCCATGTCCACTCCCTCCCCCGTGCCGGCCCCCGCCCTGGACGCGCTCGCCCGCGGTGCCGTGATCCCCGCGCACCCGCTCGCCCTGCACGACGACGGCTCCTTCGACGAGCGCCGGCAGCGCGCGCTGACCCGCTACTACCTCGCCTCGGGCGCGGGCGGCGTCGCCGTCGCCGTGCACACCACCCAGTTCGAGATCCGCGAACCGGAGGTCGGTCTGTTCCGGCCCGTCCTGGAGCTCGCCGCCGAGACGATCGACGCCGAGGCCGGCCGTCCGTTCATCAAGGTCGCCGGTGCCTGCGGCTACACGGCGCAGGCCGTGGCGGAGGCGAAGACCGCCGCAGCGCTCGGCTACGACGCAGTGCTGCTCAGCCCCGCCGTCCCCGGCGCGGACGAGAAGGGGCTGCTGGAGCGCGCGCGGGCGGTCGGCGAAGTGCTGCCGGTGATCGGCTTCTACCTCCAGGAGGCCGTCGGCGGACGCTATCTGTCACCGCACTTCTGGTCGTCGTTCACCGATCTGCCGAACACCGTCGCGGTGAAGATCGCCCCGTTCGACCGCTACCGCACCGCCGACGTCATACGCGCCGTGGCGGCCGCCGACCGGGCCGGCGAGGTGGCGCTGTACACCGGCAACGACGACGACATCATCGGTGATCTGCTCACCCCGTACGAGACGGCGGGCGGCAGTCCGCGCTGGTTCGCCGGCGGGCTGCTCGGCCAGTGGGCCGTGTGGACCGGCTCCGCGGTGAACCTCCTGGAGGACGTCCGCAGGGCGCGCGGCGGGGACCACGGGGCGATGGTGCGCTGCCTGGCCCGGCGCCCGGAGCTGACCGACGCCAACAGCGCGGTCTTCGATGTGCGCGGCGCGTTCCGCGGCTGCATCGCCGGGGTGCACGAAGTACTGCGCCGCCAGGGCCTGCTGGCGAACATCCGGTGCCTGGACCCGGCCGAGACGCTCTCCCCCGGACAGGCCGAGGAGATCAGCCGGGTGGCCGCGGCCTACCCTTGGCTGACCGATGACGCCTTCGTTGCGGAGCACCTCGATGCCTGGCTCTCCTGACCCCGTCCACGGCTCCCGGGTGGTCGTCGCCGTACCGCCCGGCCTGCGCGCCCAGTTCTTCACCGCCGAGGTGTGGCGGGACCTGGAGCGGGCGGCCGAACTCACGGTCGTCGACGACCACTCCGACCGGGCGGCGGTCGCGGCCGCGCTGCCCGGCGCCCGTGCGCTGATCACCTCGTGGCGGGCGCCGAAGGTGGACGCCGGGCTCCTCGAATCGGCCGACCGGCTGGAGCTGGTGGCGCACACCGGTTCCGCGGTCGCGCCCTATGTCACCGAGGAGGTCTTCCGGCGGGGCATCCTGGTCACCCAGGCCGGTGACGAGATGGCCCGCCCGGTCGCCGAGGTGGCCCTCGCGTTCACGCTCTCGCTGCTCCACCGCGTCCACCGCTTCGACCACGCCCTGCGCGGCGGGCTGGAGTGGGCGGCGGCGAGCGAGGCCCCGCCGCGCCACGAGATCCACGGCAGCGACATCGGAGTGATCGGCGCCTCCCGCACCGGGCGCGCCTACATCGCCCTGGTGCGGGCGATGGGCGCGCGGGTGAGCGTCACCGACCCGTATCTGTCCGCCGCGGACGCCGAGGCGCTCGGTGTGGAGTCCGTACCCCTCGAAACGCTGCTTTCGCGCAGCAGGATCGTGGCCGTGCACGCGCCGGTCACCGAGGAGACCCACCGGATGATCGGGGCCGAGCAGCTGGCGCTGATGCCGGACGGGGCGGGTCTGGTGAACACGGCCAGGTCGTGGCTGGTGGACGAGGACGCGCTCCTCGCCGAACTGGCCTCGGGCCGGCTGGACGCGGCCATCGATGTCTTCGACGCCGAGCCGCTGCCCACCGGCCACCCCTTCCGCGCCCTGCCGAACGTGCTGCTCACCCCGCACCAGGCAGCGGGCAGCGTCGAGTGCCGGCAGCGGCTCGGTGCGAGCGCGGTCGACGAGGTGCTGCGGCTGCTCGCCGGGCGCCCCCCGGCCCACGCCGTCACCGCCGACGCCCTCACCCGCCTCCATTAAGGGCTCACCGAGTCCTCAACCCCCGTACCGTTCAGGAGATTTCACTTCATGCGACTGATGCGCATCGGCGAGCCGGGCCACGAGCGCCCGGTCCTCGTCTGCCCCGAGGGCCGTCATTACGACCTGTCCGGCATCACCGGCGACATCGACGGCGCGTTCCTCGCCGCGCTCGCCGACAACCCGCATCTGGTGCCCGCCGAGCCGGTGCTCCCGGAGACCGACATCACGGGCCTGCGGATCGGCGCCCCCGTGGCCCGGCCCTCCGCACTGCTCTGCATCGGCCAGAACTACGCGGCCCACGCGGCGGAGTCGGGCGCCGAGCCGCCCGAGCAGCCGATCCTCTTCTACAAGTCGCCGAACACCGTCGTCGGTCCGTACGACGACGTGCTGATCCCGCGCGGCTCGAAGAAGACGGACTGGGAGGTGGAGCTGGCCGTCGTCATCGGCCGCCGCGCCTCCTACCTGGACTCCCCCGCCGACGCCGCCGCGCACATCGCGGGCTACGCCGTCAGCAACGACGTATCCGAGCGCGCCTTCCAGCTGGAGGAGTCCGGCGGGCAGTGGTCCAAGGGCAAGAGCTGCGCCACGTTCAACCCGCTCGGCCCGGTGCTGGTGACGGCCGACGAGGTCGGCGACCCGCAGCAGCTGCGGCTGCGCAGCCATGTCAACGGCGAGCCCCGGCAGGACTCCAGCACCGCGGACATGATCTTCAGCGTGGCGCACCTGGTGCACCATCTGTCGCAGTACCTGGTGCTGGAGCCGGGCGATGTCATCAACACCGGTACCCCGCAGGGCGTGGCGCTGTCCGGCCGCTTCCCCTACCTGGGTCCGGGCGATGTGATGGAGGTCGAGATCTCGGGCCTCGGCCGGCAGCGCAGCGTCTGCCGGCCCGCGTAACGGAGGCCGCGACGCCGCTCAGTCCTCCGGGAGTTCGACCGGGGCGATGTCGTCGAAGACGTCGCCGGGGCCGGGGTTCGTCGCATCGGTCGCGCCGCCGAACTGGGTCATCACGCCCCAGACGGCGTTGAGCGCGGTCTGTACGGCGCCCTCGGCCCATCCGGCCGTCCAGGAGATGTCGTCGCCCGCGAGGAACAGTCCCCGGCGGTCGGCGGGCAGCCGGTCCTGCATGAAGTGGGTGAACAGCCGCCGCTGGTAGCGGTAGTGGCCCGGCAGGTTGGCCTTGAACGCCCCCATGAACCAGGGCTCGTTCTCCCAGGACACCGTCACCGGGTTGCCGATGACGTGCTTCCTGACGTCGACGTCCGGGTAGATCTCGCCGAGCGACTTGAGCATGACGTCCATGCGCTCGTTCGCCGAGAGCGGCAGCCACTTCAGGCTGTCGTCGCACCAGGTGTACGAGAGGCAGATGACGGCGGGCCGGTCGGGGCCGTCGTCCAGGAGGTAGGTCCCCCGGGTCATCCGGTCGGTGAGCGTCATCGACATGGTGTCCCGCCCCGTGGCCGCGTCCTTGTCCAGCCAGAACGGCCGGTCGACGGGGACGAAGAGCTTGGACGACTCCATGTAGTGGGTGCGCTCCATCGCCGTCCAGTGGTCGATCGGGAAGAGCGCGTCGTCGCAGTCGATCTTCGAGAGCAGCAGCCAGGACTGCCCGGTGAAGATGGCGGCCGGGTAGGTACGGATGTCGCCGGTGGAGTCGGTGACGGTGATCCGGTTGCCGGCGGTGCGGTTCAGCCGGGTCACGGCGGGGCGCGGCTCGCCGTCGTGCAGCGAGGACAGCGACGTACCGAGCGGCCAGTGGACGATCTTTCGCGGTTCGCGGTCCCAGAGCCGCAGCGGGAGCTGCTGGCTGCCGCCGACGATGCCCCGGTGGTGGTCGTCCGCCTCGGTGTAGACGACGCGCAGGATCTCCAGGATGGAGTTGGGGAAGTCGGTGTCCCAGCCGCCGGTGCCGAAGCCGACCTGGCCGAAGATCTCCCGGTGCCGGAACGACTTGAAGGCGTCGGAGTCGCAGAGGAATCCGTAGAAGGTCTGGTTGTCGAGCTTCTTGACGAGCTCCGCCCAGATCTCCCGGATGCGCGGCACGTCGCGCTCGCGCATCGCGCGGTTCATGTCGGAGAAGTCCGCGCCCTCCTCCAGGCAGCGGTTCCAGGCGTCCATCACATCGCGGTAGACCTGCGGCAGGTCGTCGATGGTCCGCGCGTAGTGCGACTCGCCCTTGAGGTCGACGACGGTCGACGGGGTGGCCGCGGAGAGCGGGTTGGGGAACGGCTTCGTCTCCAGGCCGACCAGGTCGATGTAGTGCTGGAGCGCGGTGGAGGACGGTGGGAAGCGCATCGCGCCCATCTCGGCGGTGAGCTGCGGATCGCAGCCCTCGAAGCCGACGGTGCGCAGCCGGCCGCCGATCCGGTCCGCCTCGTAGACGACGGGCTTGAGCCCCATCTTCATCAGCTCGTACGCGGCCACGATGCCGGAGAGCCCGCCGCCGATGACGGCCACCTCGGTGCCGTGCCCGGTCGCGGGTATCTGCCCGATCCCGGCGGGGTGCGCCAGGAAGTCGTCGTACGCGTAGGGGAAGTCCGGTCCGAACATGGTGATCGGCTCGGTGGCGTCGGTGTGCTGGACGGCGTTGGGCACCGTGGACGTCATGGGGTACGGACTCCTTGCGCGGATGAAGAACTGGAACGGGGAGGGCGGGCTCAGACGAGGGAGCCGTACAGACCCGGGCGGCGGTCGTGCAGATACGGGTTCGCGGTCCGCGAGGCGCTCAGCAGCGCGGGGTCCACCTCGCCGACGACCAGTTCCTTGCCGCGTCCGGCGCGGCTGCGGACGGCGCCGTCGGGGCCGGCCAGGCAGCTCAGCCCGACGAACTCGAACTCGCCCTCCGGGCCGGTCCTGTTGACGTACGCGACGTACATCTGGTTCTCGAAGGCCCGCACGGGCACGAGGGACTCGGCGACGAACTGGAAGGGGTGCATCTGGGCGGTGGGCACCAGGAGCAGATCGGTGCCCGCGAGGGCGTGGGCACGCACGTTCTCCGGGAACTCCACGTCGTAGCAGATCATGATCCCGATGCGTACGCCGTCCAGTTCGGCCTGGACCACGGTCTGCTCGCCCGGGGTGAACCACTCCTGCTCGAAGCCGCCGAAGAGATGGGTCTTGCGGTAGTTGGCGAGCGCCGTGCCGTCCGGGCCGATGAGCTGCGCGGCGTTGAAGATCTGCTCGCCCGCGCGCTCCGGGTAGCCGTAGAGGACGGCGAGCCCGTGCCGTGCGGCGATCTCGCCGACGGCCAGGGCGGACGGCCCGTCGGCCGGCTCGGCCAGTCGGGGCACGTCGGCGCCGATCGCGTATCCGGTCAGGAAGAGTTCGGGGCAGACCAGGAGCCGCGCCCCGGCATCCGCCGCGCGCCGCGCGGCGCCGTCGAGCACCTCGATGTTCTCGGCCACGTGCCCGGGCCGTCCGGAGTTCTGGAGCAGGGCGGTGCGCAACGGCGGCATGGCTGACCTCGGACGGTGCGGGCTGGGCGGGGACGTATCGAAGGTACGGTCCGCCGCTCGCGCCGGACAAGGCGCGAGTGTTGCGCGTACACCGTCGATCCGTTGCGCGCCGACGGCCGTGCGCGGGGATTCATTGCGTGGGGCGTCTGCGCAGGTCAAAAGGGTGACCCAGGTCTCACGCGGTCCTGCGCGCGGGAGCTACTCCGGCGCACCCGAGGAGTAGCGCCGCAGCAGCGGCGACAGCACCAGTACGGACTTCGTCCGCTCCACGTACGGTTCGCCCGCGATCCGCTCCAGGACCTGCTCGAAGTGGCGCATGTCCGCTGCGAAGACCTGCACGATCGCGTCGGCCTCCCCCGTCACCGTGGAGGCCGACGCGATCTCCGGATAGCGTGCGAGCCCCTGCTTGATCGCCTCGGGCGAGGTGTTGCGGCTGCAGTAGATCTCGATGAACCCCTCGGTCTCCCAGCCCAGCGCCGCCGGGTCCACCCGGACCGTGAAGCCGGTGATGGCGCCCTCGGCGCGCAGCCGGTCCACCCGGCGTTTCACGGCGGGGGCGGACAGGCCGATCATCGCGCCGATGTCCGCGTAGGAGCGCCGGGCGTCTTCGGCGAGGGCGTGGACGATGCGTTCGTCGAGGTCGTTCAGGCGCACTTCGGGCGGTTCACTTCTCTGCGATGGCCGGTGTCGGGGGCGGCACGGGCCGCCCCCGAAGTAGACCATGGCGCGCCCGGCCGGGCGCGCTCACCGCAGGGCGTGACCGGTCAGAACGGGAACCGCGAGCGGCCGTGCTGCACCGAGATCCACTTCTGGGTGGTGAAGGCCTCGGCCATCGCGTCGCCGTTCAGCCGGCCGAGGCCGGAGCTCTTCTCGCCGCCGAAGGGCACGATCGGCTCGTCGTGGACCGTGCCGTCGTTGATGTGGATCATGCCGGTGTGGATGCGCTGCCCGACCCGTACGCCGCGCTCGATGTCGCCGGTGTGCACCGCGCCGCTCAGTCCGTACGGGGTGTCGTTGGCGATCCGGACGGCCTCGTCCTCGCCGTCGAACGGCACGATGAGCGCGACCGGACCGAAGATCTCCTGGGACAGGACGGGGGAATCGGCGGCCAGGCCGGTCAGCACGGACGGGCTCACCAGGTTGCCCTCGGTCCGGCCGTGCAGCAGGGCCGTCGCACCGGCCGCCACGGTCTGCTCGACGAGCGAGGAGATCGCCTCGGCCTGCGAGGAGTTGATGAGCGGGCCGATCACGGTCTCCGGGTCGGCCGGGTCACCGACCGGCAGCGAGGCGACCTTGGCGACGAACTTCTCGGTGAACTCCTTCTCCACCGCGCGGTCGACCAGGATCCGGTTGGCGGCCATGCAGACCTGTCCCTGGTGCACGTACCGGCTGAACACGGCCGCGTCCACGGCGTAGTCCAGATCGGCGTCGTCGAGGACGATCAGCGCACTGTTGCCGCCGAGTTCGAGCACGGCGCGCTTGAGGTTCGCCGCGCAGACCCTGGCGACGTGCCGCCCCACCTTGTCCGAGCCGGTGAAGGAGATGACCTGCGGGACGGGGTGCTCCAGCAGGGCGTCGCCGATCTCGGCGATGTCGGTGACCACGACGTTGAGCAGGCCGGCCGGCAGCCCGGCCTCCTCGAACACCTTCGCCACCAGCGTCCCGCCGCAGACCGGGGTGTTCTGGTGCGGCTTGAGCACCACCGCGTTGCCGAGCGCCAGGGCGGGGGCAACCGACTTCAGCGACAGCAGGAAGGGGAAGTTGAAGGGGCTGATGACGCCCACGACGCCGACGGGCACCCGGTAGACGCGGTTCTCCTTGCCCTCGGTCGGCGAGGGCAGTATCTGCCCGGTGGGCCGCAGCGCGAGCTGGACCGACTCCCGCAGGAACTCCTTGGCGAGATGCAGCTCGAAGGCCGCCTTCAGCCGGGTGCCGCCCAGCTCCGCGACGATCGCGTCACCGATCTCGGACTCCCGCTCCTCGACGATGCGCAGCGCCCGCTCCAGCACCGTCCGCCTGGCGTACGGATTGGTGTCGCCCCAGGCCCGCTGGGCGTCCTGGGCGGACCGGTAGGCCTGGTCCACCTCGTCGGCCGTGGCGACCGTGATCGAGGCGAGCTTCTCCCCGTTGTACGGATTGAAGTCGATGATGTCCCAGGACCCCTTGCCCGACCTCCACTCTCCGTCGATGTACTGATGGGCCAGGTCGGTGAAGAAGGACATGAGATCCCTTACCACAGAGGAACGCGCAACTGATTGGGATTCATGTTACTTAGACGGACCGGCAATTGGGGGTTTACCGAGGTCCGGAACCGGACATCCGTGCCCTCCGCCGCAAGCGCCCGGAAACGCCGGTGCCCCTCCGGCCCGAACGGGCTGGAGGGGCACCGGCGTCGCGGTACTCCGGGATCAGCTCCAGCTGGCGTGCAGCGGCTTGCCCTCGGCGTATCCGGCGGCGCTCTGCACCCCGACGACCGCCTTCTCGGCGAACTCGGCCAGCGAGCCCGCGCCGGCGTAGGTGCAGGAGGAGCGGACGCCCGCGATGATCGAGTCGATCAGGTCCTCGACGCCCGGCCTGGCCGGGTCCAGGAACATCCGCGAGGTGGAGATGCCTTCCTCGAAGAGCGCCTTGCGGGCCCGGTCGTAAGCGGACTCGTCCGACGTGCGGTTCTTCACGGCGCGCGCGGACGCCATGCCGAAGGACTCCTTGTAGAAGCGGCCGTCGGCGGACTGCTGGAGGTCGCCGGGCGACTCGAACGTACCGGCGAACCAGGAGCCGATCATCACGTTGGACGCACCGGCGGCGAGCGCCATGGCGACATCGCGCGGGTGCCGGACACCGCCGTCCGCCCAGACGTGCTTGCCGTACTTCTTCGCCTCGGCGGCGCACTCCAGAACTGCGGAGAACTGCGGCCGGCCCACGCCGGTCATCATCCGGGTGGTGCACATGGCGCCGGGGCCGACACCGACCTTGATGATGTCCGCGCCGGCCTCGATGAGGTCGCGCACACCCTCGGCGGCGACGATGTTGCCGGCGACGATCGGGACCTGCGGGTCGAGCCCGCGCACGGCCCGGACCGCGTTGATCATGGACTCCTGGTGGCCGTGGGCGGTGTCCACGACGAGGGTGTCGACGCCCGCGTCCAGGAGCTGCTTGGCCTTGCCCGCGACATCGCCGTTGATTCCGACGGCGGCGGCGATCCGCAGCCGGCCCGCGGCGTCGGTGGCGGGGGTGTACAGGGTGGCGCGCAGTGCGGCCTTACGGGTGAGGATGCCGACGAGCCGGCCGTCCGCGTCGACGGCGGGGGCGAGCTTGCGGTTGGCGCCGTCCAGCTTGTTGAACGCGTCGCGCGGGTCGATGTCCGAGTCGAGCAGCACCAGGTCCCTGGACATGATTTCGGAGAGCTGGGTGAAGCGGTCGACTCCGGTCAGGTCGTGCTCGGTGACGACACCGACGGGCCGCCGCTCCTCGTCGACGACGACGCCCGCGCCGTGCGCGCGCTTCGGCAGCAGTGACAGGGCGTCGGCGACCGTCTGGCCCGGAGCCAGCACGATCGGCGTGTCGAGCACCAGGTGTCGCGTTTTCACCCAGGAGACGACGTCGGTGACGACCTCGATCGGGATGTCCTGCGGGATGACGACGAGCCCACCGCGGCGGGCGATCGTTTCGGCCATCCGGCGGCCCGCGATGGCCGTCATGTTCGCCACGACGAGAGGGATGGTGGTGCCGGTGCCGTCGGGCGAGGAGAGGTCGACACCCTGGCGGGAACCGACTGCCGAACGGCCCGGGACCATGAAGACGTCGTCGTACGTGAGGTCGTACGGGACCGAGGGGGAGTCTGTGTAACGACCAGTACCGGGCTCAAGAAAACGCATAACGCTCATTTTTTCATATGAAACGGAGCGGGTCGCTTCCAGGAAGGCACAACAAAAGGCACCCGCGTTCGTGCGTTCCTCCAAAGGAACCGGACGGGCGTCCCGGGCGGGTGGAAGCCGCCTTGCCGGCGGACCCTACCCGAAGGACGGGGAATCATTCGCGATCATCTGCCCTGGACCTGGTGACAAGGGGTCGGGTAGCTTCAAAACCCGCAGGTCCCGTGGGTCTTGTCTACGCCCCGGAGGAACAGCCGGAAGCTCACAACTTCCGTCACACGTACGACCGGAGAGGATCACGACCCACCCGTGGAGAGCGAACTGCCGGACATCTACTGCCCGTTCCCCCAGCGAACCAACCCGAACGTCGGACACACCCGAGTCCACCTCGACGAATGGACGCGCAACACCGGTCTGGTACACCGCGATTCGGCCAGGGACCGCTTCGTGCAGGCGGACTTCGGATCGTTCGTCGGCATGGTGTATCCGACCGCGGACAGCAAGAATCTCGACCTCGTCGCCGACTGGTTCGTATGGCTGTTTCTCGTCGACGACCAGCTCGACGACGGGCATCTGGGCCGCAGCCCCGAGCGGGTGCGCGACGTGGTCGAGCTGATGCGGACCGTGATCGAGGACGACACCCCCGGCACCCTGCCGGACGGGCAGCTCCCCGCCGCCGTGGTCGCCCTGGCCGACCTGTGGGAGCGGACGACGCCGACCGCCGCCCCGCACTGGCGCACCCGGTTCGGCTGGCACCTCACCACGTACCTCACGACGACCACCACGTGGGAGGCGGGGAACCGGGCCGCCGGCGTGGTCCCGTCGGAGGAGACGTACATCGCCAAGCGCCGTCACACGGGTGCGATACATGTCTGCATGGACCTGATAGAGATCGTGGCCGGGATCGAGGCTCCCGAGTCGATCCACAACGACTCCCGGTTCATCACCGCGCTGGAAGCCTCGTGCAACGTCGTGTGCTGGGCCAATGACGTGTATTCGTACGAGAAGGAGCAGGTGCTCGGCGAGATCCACAACCTCGTCCATCTGGTCCGGCACCATCGCGGCTACGGCGAGCGGGAGGCGCTCGAACACGTCTGTGCCCGGACCACGGCGGAGACGGAGCGCTTCATGACCGCCGAGTCCGAGCTGCTGGCCGCGTACCCGCAGCTGTCCTGGATGCTCGGCCCGTACCTGGACGGCATGCGGAGCTGGATGCGCGGCAATCTCGACTGGTCACGGCAGACGCCGCGCTACAACCCGGCCGATGTGAGTCAGTACGAGGAGCCGGAGGAGTATCTGGAGGCCACGGTCCTGGGTGTGGTCCGGGACTGAGGCCCCGCCGTACACGGAACCGCCCGGGAGCACCGCCCGGACCTTCTCGTACGGGCCGC
>NZ_JBEZLL010000060.1:0-18213 GCF_040652135.1 Streptomyces sp. NPDC048295 | reverse complement strand
AACGGCTGTCACACGCGGGTGCTGTTCCATTCCGCGATGGCGTTCGACGCCTCGACGTACGAGATGTGGGTTCCGTGGCTGAACGGCGGCACCCTGGTCGTGGCCCCCGCCGGGCATCTGGCTCCGGCCGACTACCAACGGCTGCTGTCCGAGCACCGGATCACCGCGTTGTGGTTGACGGCGGGTCTGTTCCGGGTGATGGCGGAGGAGGTTCCGGAGGCCTTTGCCGGGGTGCGTGAGGTGTGGGCGGGTGGTGACGTCGTTCCGCCGGAGGCGGTGCGCAGGGTCATGGACCGTTGCCCGGACGTCACGGTCGTGAATGGTTACGGTCCGACGGAGACCACCACTTTCGCGACCACTCACCGCATTCACCGTCCGTTGGATTACGCGGGTGCCATTCCGATCGGTGAGCCCCTGGACAACCACCGGGTGTACGTTCTCGACGAGGGCCTGCGGCTGGTCCCGCCGGGCACACCGGGAGAGTTGTACATCGCGGGAGCCGGCCTGGCGCAGGGCTATCTCGACCGTCCCTCGCTGACCGCCGACCGCTTCGTCGCCGACCCGTACGGCCCTGCCGGTACGCGGATGTACCGCACGGGTGACCTGGTCCGCTGGAACCACGAGGGCTCGGTCGAGTACCTCGGCCGCGCCGACCAACAGGTCAAACTCCGCGGCTTCCGCATCGAGCCTGGCGAGATCGAGACCGTCCTCGCCGGACGGCCGGGAGTGGCCCAGGCCACGGTCGTCGTCCGCGAGGACCGGCCCGGCGACAAGCGACTCGTCGCCTACCTCACTGCCGAGGAAGGCGCCCGGATCGAGCCCGGGGACGTGCAGCGGCAGGTGTCCGGGCTGCTGCCCGAATACATGGTCCCGTCCGCCTTCGTCGTCCTCGACGAGATCCCCCTCACCGTCAACGGCAAGGTCGACCGACGCGCCCTGCCCGCCCCGCAGTTCAACAACGAACCCACCGGGCGCGCACCGCGCACCGCCAAGGAAGAAGTCCTGTGCGGTCTCTTCGCGGAGATCCTCGGACTGCCGTCGGTCACCATCGACGACCACTTCTTCAACCTCGGCGGGCACTCGCTCCTCGCCACCCGGCTCGCCGGCCGGATCCGCACCGTCCTCGGGGTCGAGCTCTCCGTGGCGACCCTCTTCGAAAACCCGATCGTGGCCACGCTCGTCGAGAAGCTCGACGGCGCCGAGGCCGCGCGGCCCAGACTTCGGCCGATGCGCCGGATGGGAGTGACCAAGTGATTCCCCTGTCATTCGCCCAGCAGCGGCTCTGGTTCATCGCCCAGATGGAAGGGCCGTCCACCACCTACAACATCCCGCTCGCCGTGCGGCTGAACGGCGAACTCGACCGTCCGGCACTCCAGTCGGCGCTCCTGGACGTGGTCGGCAGGCACGAGAGCCTGCGCACCCTCTTCCCCGACCAGGACGGCACCCCGTATCAGCACATCCTCGCCGAGGAGGACGTGGAGCTCGCACTGGAGGTCGTCCCGGCCGACGCCGCGACGCTCCCGGCCGTGCTCGCCGAGGAGTCCGCCCAGGTCTTCCACCTCGCGGTGGACCTGCCCGTCCGGGCACGCCTGATCGCCTTGGGCGAGCAGGAACACGTCCTGCTCATCGTGATGCACCACATCGTGTCGGACGGCGGCTCGACCGCGCCCCTGCTCCAGGACCTCGCCACCGCGTACGAGGCCCGCGCCCAGGGCATCGCCCCCGCGTGGGAGCCGCTGCCGGTCCAGTACGCCGACTACACCCTCTGGCAGCAGGAACTGCTCGGTGAGGGCGACGACCCGGACAGTGCCGGTGTCCGCCAACTGGACTTCTGGCGCAAGGCGTTGGCCGAGCTTCCGGAGGAGGCCACCCTGCCGGCCGACCGTCCGCGCCCGGCCTCCGCCTCGTACGTGGGCGCCACCTGCGACGTACACCTGCCGGCCGAGCTCCACATCGGTCTGACCCACCTCGCACGGGAATCCGGCGCCACACTGTTCATGGCCGTCCAGGCCGCCGTGGCGACCGCCCTGTCCCGCTCCGGGGCCGGACCCGACATCCCGATCGGCTCCCCGGTGTCGGGGCGCATCGACGAGGCACTCGACGGACTGGTCGGCTTCTTCGTCAACACCCTGGTGCTGCGCACGGACCTGAGCGGCGACCCCAGCTTCCGCGACCTGCTCTCCCGGGTCCGCAAGACGGACCTGGCGGCCTGGGACAACCAGGACCTGCCCTTCGACCGGCTGGTCGAGGTGCTGAACCCCGAGCGCTCCGCCTCCCGCCACCCGCTCTTCCAGGTGATGCTCACCATGGGCGAGGCCGGGTCCGACCTCATCGGCTTCCCTGGGCTCGACGCCCGTACCGAGTACAGCGCCCTGCAGATCGCCAAGTTCGACCTGACCTTCGGCTTCGCCGAGCACCGCACCCGCGACGGCCGGCCGGACGGCCTGGACATCACCATCGAGTACGCCACCGACCTGTACGACGCCCGGACCATCGACGCCCTCATGGCCAGGCTGAACCGGCTGCTGGAAGCCGTGGTCACCTCGCCCGACACCCCGCTGTCGGTCCTCGGCCTGCTCGGCGAGCACGAGCGGCGGCTGCTCCTGGAGGAGCGCAGCGGTACCGCCACCGGCACCTCCGGGATGAGCCTGGCGGAGCTGTTCGCCGCCCAGGCCGCCCGCACCCCGGACGCGATCGCCCTGGTCGACGAGAATCACGACCTGACCTTCGCCGAACTCGACGAGGCAACCAACCGGCTCGCCCACCACCTCATCAACGTCGGAGTGCGGCGGCACGATGTGGTCGCCGTCCTCATGGAGCGCTCGTCCGACCTGCTCACCGCGCTGCTCGCCGTGGTCAAGGCCGGTGCCGTGTACGCCCCGCTGAACACCACCGACCCCGACAGCCGGCTCGTCCAGATCCTGGCCGACACCCGGGCTCCGGTCCTGCTGACCGACCAGGCCCTCTCCGACCACCAGGTCGTCCTGGACTGCGACGCACAGGTCGTCGTCCTGGGCGACACCACCGGACTCGACCTGCTGCCCGCGACCGCTCCGGTACACGGCATCCACCCCGACCAGCCGGTGTACGCGATGTTCACCTCGGGCTCCACCGGGGTCCCGAAGGGGGTCGCGGTCACCCACCGCAATGTGGCGGACCTGGCGGCCCAGACCATGTACGCGAACGGCAACCACCGGCGCGTGCTGTTCCACTCGCCCGCCGCCTTCGACGCCTCGACGTACGAGATCTGGGTGCCGTGGCTGAACGGCCGCACCGTCGTGGTGGCACCGCGCGGCCATCTCGCCCCCGCCGACTACCAACGGCTGCTCTCCGAGCACCGGATCACCGCCCTCTGGATGACCGCGGGACTCTTCCGCGTCATGGCCGAGGAGGCACCCGAGGCCTTCGCCGGAGTCCATGAGGTATGGGCCGGAGGCGACGTCGTCCCGCCGGAGGCGGTGCGCCGCGTCATGGACCGCTGCCCGGACGTCACGGTCGTCAACGGTTACGGTCCGACGGAGACCACCACCTTCGCCACCACCCACCGCATCCACCGCCCGCTGGACTACGCGGGTGCCATTCCGATCGGTGAGCCCCTGGACAACCACCGGCTGTACGTACTCGACGAAGGTCTGCGGCTGGTCCCGCCGGGCGCCCCGGGAGAGCTGTACATCGCGGGAGCCGGCCTGGCCCAGGGCTACCTCGACCGCGCCTCGCTGACGGCGGAGCGCTTCGTCGCGGACCCGTACGGTCCGGCCGGTACGCGGATGTACCGCACCGGCGACCTGGTCCGCTGGAACCACGGAGGTTCCCTCGAATACCTCGGCCGTGCCGACCAGCAGGTCAAACTCCGCGGCTTCCGCATCGAACTCGGCGAGATCGAGAGCGCGTTGACCGGCCATGAGAGTGTGGGACAGGCGACCGTGGTGGTCCGGGAGGACCGGCCCGGCGACAAGCGCCTCGCCGCCTACCTCGTCGCCGCCGACGGCGCCCGCATCGGCACCGAGGCGGTCCACCGCGAGATCGCCGGGACACTCCCGGAGTACATGGTCCCGTCCGCCTTCGTCGTCCTCGACGAGATCCCCCTCACCACCAACGGCAAGGTCGACCGGCGCGCCCTGCCCGTACCCCAGCAGAGCACCGACACCGGGGGCCGCCCGCCCCGCACCCCCGCCGAGGAAGTCCTGTGCGGTCTCTTCGCGGCCGTGCTCGGGCTGCCGTCGGTCACCATCGACGACCACTTCTTCCGGCGCGGCGGCCACTCCCTGCTCGCCACCCGCCTCATCAGCCGCATCCGGGCCGTGTGGGAGACCGGGATCACCATCCGGGACCTGTTCCAGTACGCGACCGTCGCGCAACTGGCCGAGCGGATCGCGTCCGAGGGCAGTGGGGAAAGGAGGCCGGCGCTGATGCCCGAGGAGCGGCCGGACATCATCCCGCTCTCCTCCGCACAGCAGCGGCTGTGGTTCCTCGACCAGATGGAAGGCCCCTCCGCCACCTACAACATCCCGCTCGCCCTGCGCCTCAAGGGCGGACTCGACCCCCAGGCGCTCCAGCTCGCCCTCACCGACCTCACCACACGCCACGAAGGCCTGCGCACCGTCTTCCCCGCCCACGAGGGCACTCCCCACCAGTACATCCTTCCGCCGGCCGACGCCCACCTGCCCCTGGTCACCACCACCGAGGAGGAACTCGCCGGGCGGCTGGCCGAGCAGGCCGGCCGGACCTTCGACCTGGCGGCCGAACTCCCTTACCGGGCTCAGCTGCTGAGGATCGGGGCCGAGGACCACGTGCTCATGCTCGTGATCCACCACATCGCCTCCGACGGCTGGTCCAACGGGCCGCTCTTCCGTGACCTGGCCACCGCCTACCAGGCCCGCACCGAGGGCACCGCCCCCGCCTGGGAGCCGCTGCCGGTCCAGTACGCCGACTACTCCCTCTGGCAGCAACGGCTCCTGGAACGCGACGAGGAGCGCCAGCTCGACCACTGGCGCGGGGTGCTCGCCGAGCTGCCGGAAGAGGCCACACTGCCCGCCGACCACGCCCGCCCCGCCGTCGCCTCCAACCGCGGCCGCACACACGCCGTGCACTGCCCCGCCGAACTGCACACCGCCCTGATGTCGCTGGCCCAGGACACCGGGACCACTCTGTTCATGGTGGCCCAGGCGGCCGTGGCGACCCTGCTGTCCCGGTCCGGCGCCGGCCACGACATCCCGCTCGGCTCACCCGTCGCCGGCCGCACCGACCAGAAGCTCGACGACCTCGTGGGCTTCTTCGTCAACACCCTCGTCCTGCGCACCGACACCAGCGGCGACCCGAGCTTCCGCGAGCTGCTCACCCGGGTCCGGGAGACCGACCTCGCCGCCTGGGCCCACCAGGACCTGCCGTTCGACCGGCTGGTCGAAGCCCTCAACCCCGAGCGCACCACCGCCCGGCACCCCCTCTTCCAGGTCATGCTCACCGTCGGCGACACCAGTGACGAGGCACCCGGGCTGGCCGGACTGGAGGGCGAGTTCGCCTTCCCGCCGGTCTCCGTCGCCAAGTTCGACCTCACCTTCGCGTTCGCCGAGAACCGCGCCGCCGACGGACGGCCCGACGGCCTCGACATCCTGATCGAGTACACCACCGACCTGTACGACGCACGCACCATCGAGGCCACCGCGGACCGCCTGGTCCGGCTCCTCACCGGCGCCGTCGCCACCCCCGATCTGCCCCTCGCGGAGCTGGAGCTGGTGTCCGGGAACGAGCGGGCGCGGCTGCGGGAGTGGAGCGGCGCGCAGTCGCCGGCGCCCGCCCTCGGGCTCGACGCCCTCTTCACGGCGCAGGCCGGCCGCACTCCGCACGAGGTGGCGCTGGTCCACGAGGAACAGCAGGTCACCTACCAGGAGCTGGACATCTGGTCCAACCGGCTGGCCCGCCACCTGACCGCGCGCGGAGTCACCCCGGGCAGCATCGTCGCCATCCACCTGGAGCGGTCCCCGCAACTGATCGCCACCCTGCTCGCCGCCCTGAAGGCCGGGGCCGGATACACCCTGCTCGACCCGCAGTTCCCGGCCGACCGGCTGAACACCGTGCTCGGGCAGACCGATCCGGCGGCGCTGGTCACCCAGGCCCACCTGACGCCCCTGACGACCCCGGCCACCCTCGTCGACCTGACCGCGGAGATACCCACGGTCAGCGCCCTGCCGGGCACCCCGGTGGAGACGGGCGGGCACCCGGAGTCCATCGCCTGCGTGATGTTCACCTCCGGGTCCACCGGAGTGCCCAAGGGCGTCGCGGCCTCGCACCGGGCGCTGGCCGCCACCTTCATCGGCCCCGACTACCTGGACTTCGGCCCCGGACAGACCTACCTGCAGAGCTCTCCGGTCTCCTGGGACGCCTTCGCCCTGGAGGTCTTCGGGCCCCTCCTGCACGGCGGTGTCTGCGTCCTGCAACCCGGCCAGCACACCGACCCGCACCAGATCGCGGAGCTGGTGGAACGGCACGGGATCACCACCCTGCAGATGTCGGCGAGCCTGTTCAACCACATGCTCGACGAGCACCCGGCGGTCTTCTCCCGGATCAAGGAGGCCATGACCGCCGGTGAGGCGGCCTCGCCCGCCCACACCGCCAAGGCACTGGCCGACCACCCCCACCTCCACCTCGTCAACGGCTACGGGCCTGCCGAGAGCATGGGCTTCACCACCGCCCACACCCTCACCGGTCCGGCACCCGCCATCCCGATCGGACGCCCGATCGCCGGCAAGCACGCCTACGTCCTGGACGAGAACCTCCGGCTGCTGCCGCCCGGCGTCCCCGGTGAGCTCTACGTCGCCGGACACGGCCTCGCCCACGGCTACATCGGACAGCCCGCACTGAGCGCGGAGCGGTTCGTCGCCGACCCCCATGGCGTGCCCGGCTCCCGGATGTACCGCACCGGCGACCTGGCCCGCTGGAGCCAGGACGGCGCGCTGGAGTATTTCGGCCGGGCCGACCAGCAGATCAAGTTGCGGGGTTTCCGCATCGAGCCGGGTGAGATCGAATCGGCGCTGCTGCGGCACCCCTCCCTCGCCCAGGTGGCTGTGCTGATCCGCGAGGACCGGCCCGGTGACAAACGGCTGGTGGCGTACGTGGTGCCCGCCGAAGGCAGCCTGCCGGACCTGGCCGAGTTGCGCCGGCACGCGGTCGCGGCCCTGCCCGAGTACATGGTTCCGGCCACGATCGTGCCGATGGAGGCGCTGCCCCTGACGGTCAACGGCAAGCTCGACCGCCGCGCGCTGCCCGAACCGCAGCAGGCCGACACCGGCGGCGGCCGGGAGCCGCGCACCCCGGCCGAAGAAGTCCTGTGCGGCCTCTTCGCGGAGGTCCTGGGACTGACCGCGGTCACCATCGACGACCACTTCTTCCAGCTCGGCGGCCACTCCCTGCTCGCCACCCGGCTGATCGGCCGGATCCGCTCCATCTGGGACACCCGCGTCACCATCCGGGACCTGTTCCAGTACCCGACGCCCGTGCTGCTCGCCGAACACATCGCCACGAACACGGGCGGCGACCCGATGGAGACACTGCTGCCCATCCGGGCCGCGTCCGCCACCGGCACCGAGGCCCCGCTGTTCTGCGTCCACGCGGTCTCCGGGATGAGCTGGTCGTACGCCGGACTGCTCCGGCACATCGGCGGGCGGCGTCCGCTGATCGGGCTCCAGGCGAAGGAGCTGACCAGCCCCTCGGACCGGCCGGCCGGTATCGAGGAGATGGCGGACGGCTATGTGGCCGAGATCCGCTCGGTCCAGGCCCACGGCCCGTACCACCTGCTCGGCTGGTCGTTCGGCGGTCTGGTGGCGCACGCGATCGCGGCCAGACTGGAGGAGCAGGGCGAGGAAGTGGCCCTGCTGGCGCTGCTCGACTCCTACCCGCTGCCCGACGGATTCCGGCCACCCGCCATCACCGGCCGGGAGGTGCTGACCGCGCTGCTCGGCGGCCGCGGAGCCGAGATCGGCGTACGGTGCGCCGACACCGCCCCGGACCCGGAGGAACTGGCCGCCGTACTGCGCGCCGAGGACGCGATCCTGGGCGCCCTGGAGCCCGCCCAGGCCGCCGCCGTCGTCGCCGCGACGGCCGGCAACCTGGAGATGCGTTACCGGTACGTTCCCCGGCGGCGGTTCGGCGGCGACGCGGTGTTCTTCAACGCCGCCCGCACCCCGGCCGCGACGGGCGGTGCGGACGCCTGGGCACCCCACGTCGGGGGCCGCGTCGAGGAGCACGACATCGACTGCGAGCACTGGGACATGACCACGGCCGAGCCGCTGCGCGAGATCGGAAAGGTGCTGGCCGAGGAATTGCGAGGAGCGCGTCACTGATCCGCCGTCACACAGGTGCCCGGGCCCGCCACTGCGGCGGACCCGGGCACCTTCGCGTGCGCCGTCGCCTGCTCCGGCACCCCGAATTGCCCGCGTGCTGCCGCTCATGCCGCCGGGCGGCGGGTGGTGGCCTGCATAGCGTGAAGCCATCCGCAGGCCACGGCTCCCGGCAACAGAAAGTCAAGGAAATGGTTGATCATTCCGGCTGGCGTGTCGGGGTAGCTTCAGCCCCCGTCCACCACGGCGAGATCCTGCAAGGCGTTTTCCCCGGTGACGGCGGGCTCACCCGAGGTCTCGTCACTCTTCCCTGCACCATTCACGCGACTCGCGCGACGTTCATACCCGCACCTGGTGACGAGGTCACCGTCACACCGGAATGGAAGGGCAAGGCGCGGCGCGCGGCCGAACTCGCGGTCCGCGCCGTGACACCGCCGGGTGCCGAGCCGGCGGGCGGTCATCTGGACCTCACCGGCGACGTGCCGCTGTGCCGGGGCTTCGGCTCGTCCACGAGCGATGTGCTCGCGGCCATCTGGGCGGTGAAGGACGCGTTCGTCAGCCCGCTGCCGCCGCAGGAAGTGGCCCGGATCGCGGTACGCGCCGAGACCGCGTCCGACTCCCTGATGTTCGAGGAGTCCACCGTCCTGTTCGCCCAGCGCGAGGGCACGGTGATCGAGGACTTCGGCTACCGGATGCCTGCCATGCGGGTCCTCGGCTTCGGTTCACGCCCCGAGGGCGGCGGCCGGGGCGTGGACACCCTGGCCCTCTCACCGGCCCGCTACGGGCAGGACGAGATCGACCTCTTCACCCGGCTGCAGGCGATGCTCCGGGAGGCCATCCAGATGAAGGACGTGGCCCTGCTGGGCTCGGTGGCCACGGCCAGCACGGAGATCAATCAGCGTCATCTGCCGATCCCGGACCTCGACCGCATCCGGGACATCGCGCGGACCACCGGAGCCGTCGGGGTACAGGCGGCGCACAGCGGGGACATCGCGGGCCTTCTCTTCGACCGGGACGACCCCGAGGTCGAGGCGCGGACCGAACTGGCCCAGGACCTCCTGCAAGAGCTCGGAATTCACGAGCAGTGGAACTACACAACGGGTGACTGACATGACGACGACGACTCTGCCCAAGGCTCACTCCTCGATCGTGGAGGCCACGGAGCTGCCACGCATCATCAAGGTGACCGACAACCTCTACGCGGCGGCCTTCAGCCTGATGAAGCTGCTGCCCGCCCGCTACATACTCGACCGTGCCGAGGCCGCCGGCCTGATCTCCCCGGGCACCCGGATCATCGAGACCTCCTCGGGCACCTTCGCCCTGGGCCTGGCCATGGTCTGCCGCCTGCGCGGCTACCCGCTGACCATCGTCGGCGACTCGGCGATCGACCGGGACCTGCGCACCCGGCTCGAAATGCTCGGTACGACGGTGGAGATCGTCGAACACACCGGCCAGGCCGGCGGCATCCAGGGCGCCCGCCTCGCCCGCGTCGCCGAACTGCGCCGGCAGCACCCCGACGCCTTCGTCCCCGGCCAGTACGACAACCCCGACAACCCCGGTGCGTACGGCGTCGTCGCCGACCTGATCGGCGACACGGTCGGAGCCGTGGACTGCCTGGTGGGCCCGGTCGGTTCGGGCGGCTCCACCGGCGGACTCGCCGCCGCGCTGCGCCAGACCGGCCCGGCCCTGCACCTGGTCGGCGTGGACACCCAGGGCAGCATCATCTTCG
Organism: Streptomyces sp. NPDC048295; assembly: GCF_040652135.1. Taxonomy (NCBI): domain Bacteria; kingdom Bacillati; phylum Actinomycetota; class Actinomycetes; order Kitasatosporales; family Streptomycetaceae; genus Streptomyces; species Streptomyces sp. NPDC048295. The sequence continues at coordinate 8,151 of NZ_JBEZLL010000060.1, read as the reverse complement.
GCAGCCCGGACGGACCGCGCATGCTGCGCGGACTCGGCAGCAGCATCCACCCGGGCAACGTCAAGCACGCGGCGTACGACGAGGTCCACTGGGTGACAGCCCCCGAGGCCTTCCACGCCACCCACGAGCTCTACCGCGCACACGGCCTGTTCATGGGCCCGACCAGCGGCGCGTCCTTCCAGGTCGCTTCGTGGTGGGCCGCGCAGAACCCGGACAGCACCGTCGTGATGGTGCTCCCGGACGAGGGCTACCGCTACCAGTCCACCGTCTACAACGACGCCTGGCTGGGTGAGCAGGGGATCGTCCCCGCCCCCGCCGTCGACGGCCCGGTCACCGTCGAGCACCCGCTGGACGCCCCCGCCGCATGGTCCCGGCTGCTGTGGGCCCGCCGCGGCTTCGACGACGTGGTGCTGCCGGTGGTCGGCTCATGAGCGAGCACCTGCTGCTCCTGGTGGAGAGCAACACCACCGGTACGGGACGGCTGTTCGCGCGGCGCGCGGCCGAGCTGGGCGTGGTGCCCGTACTGCTCTGCGCAGACCCGGGCCGCTACCCGTACGCCGCCGAGGACCGGCTGCGGACCGTCGTCGTGGACACCTCCGACGAGGCCGCGCTGTGGGCGGCCGTCCGCGCCCTGGAGGACGAGGCCGCCATCGCGGGCGTCCTGACCAGCTCCGAGTACTACGTACCGACCGCCGCCGCACTGGCGTACCGGCTCGGGCTGCCCGGTCCGGCGGCCGAGGCCGTGCGGGCCTGCCGGGACAAGGCCGAGCAGCGCCGGAAGCTTCACGACGCGGGCGTCGGATCACCGGACTTCGCCGTCGTCTCCGAGGTCGCCGACGCACTGGCCGCGGCCCGCTCCATCGGACTGCCCGTGGTGGTCAAACCGGTGCAGGGCTCGGGGAGTCTGGGCGTACGGCTCTGCGCGGACCTCGACGAGGTCGCCGAGCACGCCGGGACACTGCTGGCGGCCACCGTGAACGAGCGGGGCATCGCCTCACCGGGCCGGATCCTCGTCGAGGAGTACCTGACAGGGCCGGAGTTCTCCGTGGAGGTGTTCGGCACCGACGCCGTCGTCACCGTCGCCAAGCACGTCGGCGCGCTGCCGTCCTTCGTCGAGATCGGCCACGACGTGCCAGCCGCGCTGCCCGGCGAACAGGAGATCGCGCTGCGCGAGACCGCCGTACGCGCGGTGCGGGCCCTCGGCCTCGGCTGGGGAGCCGCCCACGTCGAACTGCGCCTGACCGGCCCCCGGACCGCCGAGGTCATCGAGGTCAACCCCCGGCTGGCCGGCGGCATGATCCCCGAACTGGTCCGCAGGGCCTGCGGGATCGACCTGGTGCGCGCCCAGGTGCTGGCCGCGCTCGGCACCGCTCCCGAGCTGGAACGCTCCGGATACGCCCGCGCCTCCATCCGCTTCCTCACCGCGGAACAGGACGGCATCCTCGCCCGGTCCGCCGCACTCGCGGAAGCCGTGGCCCGCGCCCGCACCGTACCGGGCACCGTCGAGGCGGTGCTCTACCGCGCCGCCGGCGAACCCGTCGGCCCCGCCGAGGACTTCCGGGGCCGTGTCGGCCACGCCATCGCCGTCGCCGACCGCTCGGTCCGGGCGGCCGAGGCAGCCGACCGGGCCGTGGTCCTGCTCGGCGGGGCCGTGTCCTACGCGGACCTGCACACAGAGGAGGCATTCGCATGACCGCAGCGACGGCGCACGGCGTCGACACCGGCCGGCTCAAGGCCGCGCTCGACGCCGAGGCGCACCGCATCGTCTACGACCAGTACCTGCCGGACACCACGGACGGGCTGGGCGAGGAACTGCGCTGCATCAGCGAGGTCGACCGGGCCCACCTGATCATGCTCACCGAACGCGGGATCGTGGACGCGGACCGGGCCGCGGCCCTGCTGAGCACCATCGAGGAACTGCGCGGCCAGGACTTCGCCCCGGTCCGCGCCACCCCGATGCCGCGCGGCGTCTACCTGGCGTACGAGGGACACCTCATCGAGCGGCTGGGCGACGGGACGGGCGGCATCCTGCACACCGGCCGCTCGCGCAACGACCTCAACGCCACCACCACCCGGCTGAAGACGCGCGGCCCCTACCTGGCCCTGCTCGACGCGGTCGACCGGCTGGCGGGGGTGCTCCTGGCCAAGGCCGAGGAGTACCGGGACGTGATCATGCCCGCGTACACCCACGGCCAGCCGGCCGTACCCATCAGCTACGGCCACTACCTCGCCGGTGTCGCGGGCGCGGTGCTGCGCGCGTACCGGTCGCTGCTGGACGCCGGAGCCCAGATCGACGTCAACCCCCTGGGCGCCGGCGCGATCGGCGGGACCTCCGTACCCATCGACCCTCTGCGCACCGCCGAACTCCTCGGCTTCGGCTCGGCCGCGCCCAACTCGGTCGACGCGGTGGCCTCCCGGGACTTCGTCCTCGACCTGCTCTCCGCCTCAGCCGTCCTCGGCGTCGCGCTGGCCCGCGCCGGACGGGACCTGAGCACCTGGACCTCGGAGGAGTTCGGGCTGCTGCGGGTGGGCGACACCCTCGTCGGCTCCAGCTCGATGATGCCGCAGAAGCGCAACCCCTTCCTGCTCGAACACATCCAGGGCAGGTCCACCGCGAGCCTCGGCGCCTTCGTCGGCGCGGCGTCCGCGATGACCACCGGCGGCTACACCAACGCCATCGCGGTGGGCACCGAGGCCGTACGGCACCTCTGGCCCGGACTGAGCAGCACCACCGACGCGGTGACGCTGCTGAGCCTGGTGGTGGCGGGCACGGAACCGGAACGCGAACGCATGACGGACCGGGCCGTGGACGGCTTCACCTCCGCCACCTACCTCGCGGAGCGGCTCGTCCTGGACGGAACGCCGTTCCGGGCCGCACACCATCTCGTCGGCGAGACCGTGCTCGGTGCCCTGGAATCCGGCCGGTCGCTGGTGGACGCGGCCCGCTTCGCCGCCGTCGACGACGGCGGGCTGGCCCCCGACCGGGTGGCCGCGGCGTGCGCCCACGGCGGCGGACCCGGTTCCACGGCCGACGGAATACGCGCCCTCGGCACCCTGCACGACGAGCTCAAGGCCGAACTGACCGGCCGGCGCACCCGCTGGTCCGACGGAGCGGCGCTGCTGTCGCGGACCGTGGCCGAGGCGGTGACGTCATGTCGGCCCGCCTGACCGAACGCCCTCCGGGCACGGCGCAGGAGCGTCCTCCGCGCAGCGGACTGCTCGGCCACCACGACTTCCGGCTGCTGTGGCTCGGCGAGACGACCAACCGCGTCGGCATCAACATCACCGGGGTCGCCATGCCCCTGGTGGCCGTGGTGACGCTCGACGCGAGCACCTTCTGGGTGAGCGTGCTGGCGGCCGCCCCCTGGCTGCCCTGGCTGCTCATCGGCCTGCCCGCCGGTGCCTGGGTGGACCGGATGCGACGCCGGCCGATCATGCTGATCTGCAACCTGGTCCCGCTCGTGCTCCTGGCCAGCGTTCCGGTGGCCGGCTGGCTCGGCGTCCTGACGATGGCCCAGCTGATGACCGTGGCGCTGATCAACGGGTTCGCCGCGGTGTTCTTCGGGATCTCCTACAAGGTCTACCTGCCCTCCATCGTCGGACCCGAGGACCTCCAGGAGGCCAACGCCAAGCTCCAGGGCAGTGAATCGGTGGCCCAGGTCGCCGGGCTGGGCGGCGGCGGCCTGCTGGCCCAGGCGTTCGGCGCCGCCTCCGGTCTCCTCGTCAACTCGGCGACTTTCCTCGTCTCCGCGCTGTGTCTGCTCGGCATCCGGCGCAAGGAGCCGATCCCCGAGAAGACCGGGGAACGCCCGGCCCTGCGACAGGACATCAAGGAGGGGGTGCAGTACACCTTCAAGGACCCCTACCTGCGCGTCCTCACCCTGTACGGCACCGCCACCAACCTGCTGCTGACGGCCGAGGCGGCGATCCTGCCGGTCTTCATCATCCGTGAGCTCAGGGTGCCCGAGGGCGCCACCGGCTGGCTCCTCGCGTCGAGCAGCATCGGCGGGATTCTCGGGGCCACCACCGCGAAACGCCTGATCGCACGGTTCGGATCGGCCCGCGGACTGCTGGTCGCCACGATCGCCAGCGCACCGTTCGCCCTGCTCATCCCGCTGACGGGGACGGACTGGACGTTGTCGGCACTGGTGGTCGGCAGCGCGGTCCTCTCGCTCGGCGTCGTGCTCGCCAACGTGATCCAGGGCGCGTTCCGCCAGCGTTACTGTCCGCCCCAGCTGCTCGGCCGCGTCTCGGCCAGTGTCTCCGTCGCGAACTTCGGCGCCATTCCCTTCGGTTCGCTGCTCGGCGGGATCCTCGGCACCGCCCTCGGACTGCGGCCCACCCTGTGGCTGCTCACCGCGGGACTCGCCCTGACCCCGCTGCTCCTCCTGATCGGGCCGCTGCGCCGAAGGCGGGACCTCCCGGTCGCGCCGGCCGCGCCGTGAGACCCGACTCGCCTGTCACTCTCGTACGAACAGGAGAGACCCCGTGGAACAAACCCTGCCGTGGGTCGTTCGTGAGCTGCCACCCCCTGGCTCGCTCGATCTCTGGCTCCTGCGGGTCTCGGATGTCCCCATGGGCATCCTGGACGAACAGGTACTCGACGCGACCGAGCGTCAACGTGCCGCCACGCTCATGCACGCCGCCGACCGAACCCGGTTCACGGCCGCGCATGTCGCCCTTCGCCGGCTGCTCGGCTCGTACCTGAGCCTGCGCCCCGAGGAGGTCCACCTCGGCCGGGACACCTGCCCCTGCTGCGGCGGACCGCACGGCCGGCCCACCGTGCTCGACGCCGACGACCGGCTGTTCTTCTCGCTGTCCCACCGAGGAGATCTCGCCGTCGTCGGAACCGCGGCGGCCCCCATCGGGGTCGACGTGGAACTGGTGCCGGACGAGGAGGGCACCGCCGACCTCGCCGCGATGCTGCACGTGGACGAGCAGGCCGAACTGGCGGCCCTGAGCCCGCCGGCCCGGCCCCGGGCCCTCGCCAGGCTGTGGACCCGCAAGGAGGCCTACCTCAAGGGCCTCGGCACGGGCCTCGGCCGCGACCCCGCTCTCGACTACGTCGGCTCGGGACGACCCGAGGGCCCGTACCCGCCCTCCGGCTGGACCCTCCTGGACGTCCCGGTGGACCGGGGCTACGCGGCGGCGGTGGCGGTCCGCGGCGAGCTCACCGTGGACGGGCCCCTCGTCAGGAGGCTCGCCGGCCTGGACGTCGTACGGCACACCTGCGACGCCCTGCAGACGGCAAGAACTCCGCCCTGACCTCTCCCCAGGTCCGCCGGGTGCACCGTTGCGGTGATCACCCGGCGGCGGGCACGCACCACCCGGCCGCTCCCGCCGCGGCTGCCGATCACCGATACGTCCTCGCCAACACTCCTACGGACTTTTGGAACTGACGATGTCAAACGCTGTGAAGCAGGCCCCCGCGGCCCTCCTCCCGCACACGCGACCCCGCACCGCCGGGCAGCCGGACACCGGCGCCGAGTGCATGACGGGTGCCCAGTCGCTCATCCGCTCGCTCGAAGAGGCCGGCGCGGAAACCGTGTTCGGCATTCCCGGCGGCTCGATCCTGCCCGCCTACGACCCGATGATGGACTCGGCCCGGGTCCGTCATGTGCTGGTCCGCCACGAGCAGGGCGCCGGGCACGCGGCCACCGGCTACGCGCAGGCCACCGGCAAGGTGGGGGTGTGCATGGCGACCTCCGGTCCCGGCGCCACCAACCTGGTGACACCGATCGCGGACGCGTACATGGACTCGGTGCCGCTGGTCGCGATCACCGGCCAGGTCCCCTCCAAGGCGATCGGCACGGACGCCTTCCAGGAGGCCGACATCGTCGGCATCACCATGCCGGTCACCAAGCACAACTTCCTCGTCACCAACGCCGACGACATCCCGCGCACGGTCGCCGAAGCCTTCCGCATCGCCTCGACCGGCCGGCCCGGACCGGTGCTCATCGACATCACCAAGGACGCCCTGCAGGCGGCCACCACCTTCCGGTGGCCGACCCGGACGGACCTGCCCGGCTACCGCCCGGTCACCAAGCCGCACGCCAAGCAGATCCGCGAGGCGGCCCGCCTGATCAGCACGTCGGGCCGCCCGGTGCTGTACGTCGGCGGCGGGGTGCTCAAGGCACGGGCCACGGACGAGCTGCGCGCCCTGGCCGAGCTGACCGGGGCGCCCGTGGTCACCACCCTGATGGCGCTGGGCGCCTTCCCCGGCAGCCACCCGCAGCACGTGGGCATGCCCGGCATGCACGGCGACGTCGCGGCGGTCGCCGCACTCCAGAAGGCCGATCTGATCGTGGCCCTGGGCGCCCGGTTCGACGACCGGGTCACCGGCAGGCTGGACGGCTTCGCCCCGCACGCCAAGGTCGTCCACGCCGACATCGACCCGGCGGAGATCTCCAAGAACCGGCTCGCCGACGTCCCCATCGTCGGGGACGCCCGCGAGGTACTCCTCGCCCTGTCCGACGCCGTGCGCGCCGAACGGGAGGACGGCCGCGCCGGCGACTACACGGCCTGGTGGCGGGAGCTGGACCAGTGGCGCACCACCTACCCGCGCGGCTACGAACTCCCCGCGGACCCGGGGCTGCTCTCCCCGCAGCAGGTCATCGAGCGGATCGGCCGACTCGCGCCACAGGGAACGCTGTTCGCCTCCGGTGTGGGGCAGCACCAGATGTGGGCGGCGCAGTTCCTCCCGCACGAGGAGCCGGGCACCTGGTTCAACTCGGGTGGCGCCGGAACGATGGGGTACGCGGTCCCGGCCGCGATGGGCGCCAAGGCCGGACGCCCCGAGCGCACGGTCTGGGCGATCGACGGCGACGGCTGCTTCCAGATGACCAACCAGGAACTCACCACCTGCGCGCTCAACAACATCCCGATCAAGGTCGCGATCATCAACAACGGCGCGCTCGGGATGGTCCGCCAGTGGCAGAACCTGTTCTACGGGGCACGGTTCTCCAACACGGTCCTGCACGACGGCGCCACCAACGCGGACACTGGCTCGACCCGCGGAGTGGGATCCGACACCAACCGGGGCACCCGGGTCCCGGACTTCGTCCAGCTCTCCGAGGCGATGGGCTGTGTGGGCCTGCGCTGCGAGAACCCCTACGAGCTCGACGCGATCATCGACAAGGCCAACGCGATCAACGACCGCCCCGTCGTGGTGGACTTCATCGTCCACGAGGACGCGATGGTGTGGCCGATGGTCCCTGCCGGCACCTCCAACGACGACATCATGGCCGCACGCGACGTACGCCCCGACTTCGGCGACTCCGCGGACGACTGAGAGGACCCTCTGACATGTCCCAGCACACGCTCTCCGTCCTGGTCGAGGACACGCCCGGCATCCTGGCCCGTGTCGCCGCCCTGTTCTCGCGCCGCGGCTTCAACATCGACTCGCTCGCGGTCGGCACCACCGAACACCCCGAGCTCTCCCGGATCACCGTCGTCGTCAGGGTCGATCACCAACTGGCCCTGGAACAGGTCACCAAGCAGCTCAACAAGCTGGTCAACGTCCTCAAGATCGTCGAACTGGAGGCGGACTCCGCCGTCCAGCGCGAACTGGTCCTGGTGAAGGTGAGCGCCGGCAACGGCACCCGGGCCCAGATCGTCCAGATCGCCGAACTGTTCCGGGCGAGAACCGTCGACGTCTCGCCCGACGCCGTCACCCTCGAAGCGACCGGCTCCGGCGACAAGCTCGACGCGATGCTCCGGATGCTCGCGGGCTTCGGCATCAAGGAACTCGTCCAGTCCGGTGCGATCGCGATCGGACGCGGCTCCCGGGCCCTGGCCGACCGCTCCGCACGCGAGACCCGGCCGATCCATCTGACCCCGTCCTCCGCCACCACGGCCACGGCCGACGCGCAGAGCGCCTAGCACCTCCCGCACAGAACACAGCTTTCCGCAGTCCCGTCCGCACACCCTCACGATCCAGGAATCAAGGAGAACCACCATGCCCGCCGAGCTGTTCTACGACGACGATGCCGACCTGTCCATCATCCAGGGCCGCAAGGTCGCGGTCATCGGCTACGGCAGCCAGGGCCATGCCCACGCGCTGTCGCTGCGTGACTCGGGTGTCGATGTCCGGGTCGGTCTGCACGAGGGCTCGAAGTCCAGGGCGAAGGCCGAGGAGCAGGGCCTGCGCGT
>NZ_JBEZLL010000059.1:0-18386 GCF_040652135.1 Streptomyces sp. NPDC048295 | reverse complement strand
CGTGGGCGGTTGATGCAGGGGTTGCCGGCGGGTGGGGTGATGGTGGCGGTGGAGGCGGCGGAGGCCGAGGTGCTGCCGTTGCTGACGGACGGGGTCGGGATCGCGGCGGTGAACGGGCCGCGCTCGGTCGTGGTCTCGGGCACGCAGGACGCGGTTGGTGACGTGGTCGGTGTGTTCGAGGGGTTGGGTCGTAGGACGAGTGTGTTGCGGGTGTCGCATGCGTTTCATTCGCCGTTGATGGAGCCGATGCTGGCGGAGTTCGGTGCGGTGGTGGCGGGTCTGGAGTTCAGGAGTCCGTCGGTTCCGGTGGTGTCGGGTGTGTCGGGTGTGGTGTCGGGGGAGGTGGCGACGCCGGGGTATTGGGTGCGGCATGTGCGGGAGGCGGTGCGGTTCGCGGATGCGGTGGCGTTCGTGGAGGGGCGGGGTGTGTCGTCGTTCGTGGAGATCGGGCCGGATGGTGTGCTGAGTGGGATGGCGCGGGAGTCGGTGGTTTCTGAGTCGGCGGTGTTCGTTCCGTTCCTGCGCAGGAACCGCCCCGAGGCGGTCACGGCCGTGACCGCGCTGGGCCGGCTCCACGTGGCGGGTGTCCCGGTCGACTGGACCCGCCTCTACGAGGGCTCGGGAGCCCACCGCATCGACCTGCCCACCTACGCCTTCCAACGCGACCGGTACTGGATGGCTTCCGAGCTGGAGGCTGCGGACCACAGGGCGTTGGGCCTGGCGGACGCCGATCACCCGCTGCTCGGCGCTGCGGTGGCACTCCCCGGAGCCGACGGCGGCCTGCTGCTCACCGGCCGGTTGTCCGTCGACACACAGCCGTGGCTAGCCGATCACCGCATGGGGGGCTCGATCCTCTTCCCGGGCACTGGCCTGGTGGAACTGGTGCTGTGTGCCGGCGCCCAGGTCGGCTGCGAGGTGCTCGACGAGCTCACCCTGCAGGCCCCCCTGGTGCTGCCGTCCCGGGGTGGCGTACAGGTGCGGGTGCGCATGGGGCTGGACGACGCGGCGGGTGCCAGGAGTGTCGCTGTGTACTCTCGCGACGAGGACGACGAAGCGGCCGACAGCCCCTGGACCCTGCACGCCGAAGGTCTTCTGGTTCCCGATGCGGCCGTGCCGTCCTTCGATGCAACGGTCTGGCCTCCGGAAGCCGCTACCGCGCTGGAGCTGAACGGGGTCTACGACCGGCTCCTCGCGCAGGGGTACGGCTACGGGCCTGTCTTCCAAGGTCTCACGGCCGCCTGGCGCCGGGGCGAGGAGACCTTCGCCGAGGTGACCCTGCCGGATGCGACGGAGACAGAAGCCGAACGCTACGGCCTGCACCCCGCGTTGCTGGATTCCGCGCTGCACGCCTCATTGGTCGGCGACGGCGACGGCGACGGCGACGGCGATGACGACGGCGACGGTACCGAAGCCGACCCGGACACTGCGCTGCTCCCCTTCGCCTGGAAGGGCGTTCGTCTCCACGCTGTCGGAGCGGACCGGCTCCGGGTGAGGATCGCCCCGTTTGGCACCGACAGCATCACCGTCAGCGGTGCGGACCAGGCAGGACAGCCGGTCTTCTCCGTGGGCTCCCTCGTCACCCGCCCGGTCGCGGTCAAGCGCACCGACGAGGGACAGCGGGGTGCTCTGTACTCCGTGGAGTGGACCCGGCTGCTCACCACCGGGGGTGCTCCTGCCCCCGCCACCGTGGACTGGGAGGATCGCGACGGCGCCGCCGGAACGGGTGCCGCGGTTCTGGTGTGGGAGTGCCCGCCCCCCGCTGCCGATGTGGTGTCCGACGCGCACACCATGACCGGCCGCGCGCTCGAAGTCGTACAGGAATGGCTGGCGGACGACCGGTTCGCGACAAGTCGGCTGCTCGTGGTGACCCGTGGCGCCGTCGCCCTGCCCTGCGAGACGGTGACACACCCGGCCGCGGCGGCCGTAGCCGGCCTCGTGCGGTCCGCGCAGGCCGAGAACCCGGACAGGATCCTGCTCGTCGACACGGACGGCACGCTGGACATCGCCGCGATCCTGGCCACCGACGAGCCCGAGACAACGGTCCGCCGGGGTGCTGCATGGGCCCCGAGACTGTCCCTGGTACCCGCGGCACCGGACGCCGTGCAGCGGGCCGGTGACGCCACCGATGCCGGCGCCGCTCAGGTCACCGGAACGGGCGACCGTCCGGCCGGCACCGATGCACAGCCGTCCGCCCGCTTCGGCGGTGCGGACGCGTCCGTGCTGCTCTCCGGCGGCACCGGCACCCTCGGAGCGCTCGTCGCCCGCCACCTCGTCACCGTCCACGGCGTCCGGCGGCTGGTGCTGACCAGTCGTCGGGGACTGGACTCACCGGGCGCCGCCGCCCTGAGCGCGGAACTGACCGGTCTCGGCGCCGAGGTCACCGTCGTGGCCTGCGACCTCGCCGACCGCGACGCCGCGCGCGCCCTGCTGGAACTGCACCCGCCGACCGCTGTCGTCCACTGCGCGGGTGTGCTGGACGATGCCACCATCGGCTCGCTCACCCCTGGTCGGCTGGCCGAGGTCCTGCGTCCGAAGATCGACGCGGCGTGGAATCTCCACGCGTTGACGGCCCACCTCGACCTCAGCGCATTCGTGCTCTTCTCGTCCGTCGCCGGTGTGCTCGGCAACCCCGGCCAGGCCAACTACGCCGCAGGCAACGCCTTCCTGGATGCACTCGCCGCCCTGCGCAGCGCACAGGATCTCCCCGCACAGTCGCTGGCCTGGGGGCTGTGGGCCGACGAGGACGGCATGGCGAGCCGCCTCGACGACACGGATCTGCTGCGCATGAGCCGTTCCGGTGTCGAACCCCTCAGCGCCGCCCGGGGACTGGCCCTGCTCGACGCGGCGGTGTCCCGTGCCGGGGCACCGCGTCTGCTGCCGGTCCGCCTCGACCTCAAGGCGCTGCGCGCCATGGAGCCTCTGCCGCCGCTCTTCTCCGGCCTCGTACGGCGCAGGCCCCGCGCCTCGGCCGCCGCCGCGACTGCGGTCCCGGACGCCCGGGCCGCTCTGGCCGCCCTGGCTCCGAAGGAGCGCCTGCGCACCCTCCTCGATCTGGTGCGGACCCAGGTCGCGTCCGTACTCGGACACGGTTCGGCCGCGGACGTCGAGCCCGACCGCGCCTTCACCGAGATCGGCTTCGACTCCCTGACCGCGATGGAGCTGCGCAACCAGCTGGCGTCCGCCACCGGCGTCCGCCTGCCGTCCACCCTCGTCTTCGACCATCCCAACGCCCGCGCGGTTGCCGATCACCTGGACACCCTGCTCGTCGGTGAGCGGAGCACGGGCACCGCCGTGCCCGGCAGCGAGGCCGCGGTGTCCGGCGAGGACGACCCGGTCGTCATCGTCTCGATGGCCTGCCGCTTCCCCGGAGGCGTCCGCTCCCCGGAGGACCTGTGGCAGCTCGTCCACGACGAGGTCGACGCCATCACGGAGTTCCCCCGCGACCGCGGCTGGGACCTGGAGGGACTGTACGACCCCGAATCGGTGCGGACCGGCACCTGCTACGTACGGCACGGCGGATTCCTGCACGATGCGGCGGAGTTCGACCCCGGCTTCTTCGGTATCAGCCCCAACGACGCGCTGACGACCGACCCGCAGCACCGCTTGCTCCTGGAAGTCGCCTGGGAGGCGCTGGAGCGGGCCGCGATCGACCCGCTGTCGCTCAAGGGCACCGCGACCGGTGTCTTCACCGGGACGATGTACCACGACTACACGGGCAACAGCGCGGCCGGCTCTCTGGGCCCCGGCCGCGTCTCCTACACCTTCGGCCTCGAAGGGCCCTCGCTGGCGGTGGACACCGCGTGCTCCTCGTCCCTGGTGGCCCTGCACCTGGCCGCGCAGGCCGTACGGTCCGGTGAGTGCGGGCTCGCTCTCGTCGGCGGAGTGACCGTGATGTCCACGCCGGAGACCTTCATCGAATTCGCCCGGCAGCGCGGGCTCTCCCGCGACGGCCGGTGCCGCTCGTTCTCCGCCGGCGCCGACGGTGCCGCATGGTCCGAAGGCGCCGGAATGCTCGTCGTCGAGCGGCTGTCGGACGCCCGCCGCCACGGTCATCCCGTCCTCGCCGTGCTGCGCGGCAGCGCCGTCAACCAGGACGGCGCGAGCAACGGACTGATGGCACCCAACGGCCCCTCCCAGCAGCGCGTCATCCGCCAGGCGCTGACGAACGCCGGCCTCACCACCGCCGACGTCGACGCCGTCGAGGCGCACGGCACCGGCACCACCCTCGGCGACCCGATCGAGGCGCAGGCGCTGCTGGCGACCTATGGACAGGGGCGCGCCGAGAGCGGACCGCTCCACCTCGGATCGATCAAGTCGAACATCGGGCACGCCCAGGCCGCCGCCGGCATCGCCGGTGTGATCAAAATGGTCGAAGCGATGCGGCACGGCATCCTGCCCAGGTCGCTGCACCTCGACGAACCGTCACCCCAGGTCGACTGGGGGACGGGAGATGTCGCGCTGCTGACCGCTGCCCGGCCCTGGCCCGAGACCGACCGACCCCGCCGGGCCGGGGTGTCGTCGTTCGGGATCAGCGGAACCAATGCCCACGTGATCATCGAAGCGCCGCCGGGGACATCCGAGGTCACCGACACCGCCGAAGGGCCCCGCCCCGCAGCCGAGGCCGTCGAAACCGCCGAAGGGCTTCCCGCCACGCCCGGTGCAGCCGACGTACGGTCCTCCACTGCGCCCGGTGCGCCGGAGCCCGGCAGCACGCCCGTGCCCTGGCTCCTGTCGGCCCGCGATCCGGAAGGCATCGCCCGGCAGGCAGCCCGTCTCCTGACCCACCTCGACGCCCGGCCCGACGCGCGCGCCCAGGACATCGCCTACTCGTTGGCGACCTCCCGTACCGCCCTCGAACAGCGCGCCGCCCTGATCGTCGGCGACCGTACCCAGGCGCTTCGCGACCTGGTGGTGCTGGCCGACGGTGGCACCACCGCCGACACCGTGCGCACCGGCGACGGCACCTCGGGCAAGCCCGGCGGACTCACCGCGTTCCTCTTCTCCGGACAGGGCGCACAGCGCGTAGGGATGGGCGGGCAACTCCACCGCGCCCACCCCGTCTTCGCCCACGCCTTCGACAACGCCGTCGCCGAGCTCGACCGCCACCTCGACCGGCCGCTCGCCGACATCGTGCGGAACGACGAAGCCGCCCTGAACCGCACCGCCTACACCCAGGCCGGGCTGTTCGCCTTCGAGGTCGCGCTGTTCAGGCTCCTGGAGTCCTGGGGCATCCATCCCGACCTGCTCGCGGGGCACTCCGTCGGGGAACTGGTCGCCGCGCACGTCTCGGGCGCCCTTTCGCTGCCGGACGCCGCCCGGCTGGTCGCCGCGCGTGGCCTGCTGATGCAGGCACTGCCCGAGGGCGGCGCCATGGCGGCGCTGCGGGCGAGCGAGGACGAGGTGATCCCGCTGCTCACCGCGCAGGTGTCCGTCGCCGCGGTCAACGGACCCGAATCCGTTGTCGTGTCCGGGGCCGCCGACGCCGTACAGGCCGTCGCGGACCACTTCGCCGCCCTGGGCCGCACCGCGAAGCGTCTACGGGTGTCGCACGCCTTCCACTCTCCCCTCATGCATCCGATGCTGGACGAGTTCGCCCGGGCGGCCGCCGGGATCGAGGTCGCCGAGCCCTCGGTGCCGATCGTCTCCACCCTGACCGGACGGACCGTCACGGCCGCCGAACTCGCCGACCCCGGCCACTGGGTACGGCATGTCCGCGAAGCCGTCCGGTTCGCCGACGGGATACGGGCGCTCGACGCGGCGGGCGTCACCACCTACCTCGAAGTCGGCCCCGACGCCGTTCTCTCCGCGCTCGGGCCCGCCTGCCTCCCCGACACGGCGGCCGGTGCCTTCCTGCCGCTCGCCCGCCGCGACCGGGACGAGACACACGAGCTCGTCCGGGCTGTCGCTCTCGCCCACTCCCGTCATGTCCCGGTCGGCTGGGCGGAGTTCTTCGCGGGCAGCGGCGCCCACCGGATCGACCTTCCGACCTACGCCTTCCGCCGGGAGACGTTCTGGGCCCTCCCGGAACGCACCGGCGCCGATCTGGCCGCGGCCGGGCTCGGCGACGTGGACCACCCGCTGCTGAGCGCGCTCGTGACCCTGCCCGACACCGGCGGCGCCCTGCTCACCGGCCTGCTGGAACGCTCCGCCCTGCCCTGGCTCGACGACCACGACCTGCTGGGCACCGTGACGCTGCCCGCCGCCGCCTTCGTCGACCTGGCGTTGCGGGCGGGCATGGAGACCGGCTGCCCACACCTGGACCGCTTCCAGGTGGTGGCGCAGCTGCCCCTGCCCTTGGACGGAGGCATCGCGCTGCGGGTCTCCGTCGGCCCGCCCGAGCAGGACGGCCGCCGCACCGTCGCCATCCACTCCCGGCCCGCCGGCTCCGACGGGCCGGGCACGGACGACGGCGCACCGTGGACCCGTCACGCCGAGGGCGTCCTCGCCCTGCCCGCCGCCGAACCGGACGGACCCGACCTGACGGCCTGGCCGCCGCCCGGCGCCACCCCGGTGGACCCCGACGACGCCTACGACCATCTGCTCGTGCTCGGCCACGGGTACGGGCCCGCCTTCCGCACGCTCCGGGCCGTCTGGCGTCGCGGCGACGAACTGTTCGCCGAGGCCGCACTCGACGACGAGGCCGCCCACGACCGGTGCGCCCTGCATCCGGCCCTGCTCGACGCCGCCGTCCAACTGGCCCGGTTCGGCGCCCTGTCGGACGGCTCCGCAGACGGTTCCGCCGAAGCCATTGCTCAGGCGGAGCCGTCCGGCAGGCCGTTGACCCCCAGCGCCTGGACCGGCGTCCATGCCCACCGCACCGGTGCCACGGCGCTGCGCATCCGCGTCGTCCGGCCGGCAGGCGGCGCCGGCCCGTCCCTCCACGTGGCCGACGCGGACGGCCGGCCCGTGCTCTCGGCCGAGGACACCACCTGGCGGCCCGTCGCCCCGGACGAACTGGCTGTCGGCGAGCCCGAGGGTGCGCTGTACCGGCTGGAGTGGACCCCGGCGCCCGTCGACATCGCCGCCCTCGGCGCGCGGACCGCGGTGCTCGCCGCCGCCGGGCCCGTCGACGACCCGCGCACCGGCCGTCCCTATCCCCTCCACGACCCCCTTGAGCCCGTCGCGGGCTCCGCACCCGGCTTCGTCCTGCTGCCGGTGCCCGCCGCGCCGGACGACGACGTGCGCACTGCGGTCCGTGCGCACACCGGCCGCGTGCTGTCCCTGATGAGGGAGTTCCTCGACCACGAACCCACCGACGGGGCGAAGCTGGTCGTCGTCACGCGCGACGCCGTCGCGACCGGGAACGGTGCGGTCGACGTCCGCCAGGCACCCCTGTGGGGCCTGGTCCGGGCCGCGCAGAGCGAGCATCCGGGACGGATCGTCCTCGCGGACCTGGACGGGTCCGAGGCTTCCGCGACCACGTTGCCGGACGCCCTGACCTCGGGCGCGGAGGAACTCGCCGTCCGGGGCGGCACGGTCCTGGTCCCCGGGCTCGCCACGGTCGCGCCAGGCACCGGCGACCACGCGATGCCGGTCAGCGGCACGGTGCTGGTCACCGGGGGAGCGAGCGACGCGGGCGCCGCGACCGCCCGCCACCTCATCACCGCACACGGCATCACCCGGCTCCTGATGACCGGGTGCCCGCGCCCCACCGAACCGTCCGATGCAGGCTCCGCCGTCTTCGCCGATTCCGCCGACTCCTGCGACAGCCGTGGGCCCAGCGCCACCGGCATCGAACTCCTCGCCGCGGAACACGGTGTCGACCTCGTCCTCAGCGACTGCGACCCCGCCGACCGGGACGCCCTCGCCGCACTGATCGCCACCCTCCCCGCCGACCAGCCGCTCACCGCGGTCGTCCACACCGGCGCCGGCACCGGGACGAACGCCCCGATCGGCAAGCGGACTCCGGACCTGCTCGACCGGTCCCTGCGCCACGCGGACGCCGCCTGGAACCTCCACGAACTCACCGCGGACCTCGGCCTGTCGGCCTTCGTGCTCCTCTCCTCGTCCCAGGGCCTCGTCCACGGAGCGGGAGCGGCCCACACCGCCGCCGCACACACCTTCCTGGACGCCCTCGCCCACCACCGCCACACCCTCGGTCTCTCCGCCACCGCCCTGGCCCTCGGCCCGGCGCACACCGACCCCGAAGGCGAAGCAGGGCGGCGGATGGCCGACCTGGGACTGCCACCCCTGCCCGACGAGCGGAACATGCGCCTCCTGGACGACGCGCTGCGTGCCGACGAGGCCGCCCTGTTCGCACTCCACCTGGACCAGGGCGTGCTGCGCTCCCGGGCCGACCAGGTGCCGCCGGTGCTCACCACCGTCGTGCGAATCCCGGGGCGCGCCGGAGCACGTACCGGTACCGACACCGCTGCCGAACTGCGCCGACGCCTCTCCGGGCGGGGAGAGGACGAGCGCCGGCGCATCCTGCTGGAGCTGGTCCGTTCCCACGTCGCCACCCTGCTCGGGCACCCCACGCCGGAGGCCGTCGGGGCCGACGGGGCCTTCCAGGATCTGGGATTCGACTCGCTGGCCGCAGTCGAACTCCGCCGTCGGCTCGCCGACGCCACCGGCCTCGCCCTCCCCGCGAGCCTCGTCTTCGACCATCCGGACTCCCGGGCGGTCGCCACCCACCTCACCGAACTCCTCGGGGACGGGTCCGCCGACGACGACGGAACCAAGACCCTGATGGGCATGCTCGACCAGCTCGACGCGACCCTCGACGCCGCCGCCCCCGACGCGGGGGACCGGCCGAAGATCACCTCCCGCCTCGAAGCGCTGCTGCGCCGTTGGCAGGACGCCCACGGTGACGACACGACACGGACCGAGGACGAGGACGACCTCGACTCGGTCACCGACGACGAGCTGTTCGAGGTGCTGGACCAGGAGATCGGGCTCCTCTAGCCCCCGCCCGGCACGGTTGACGCAAGCCCCGAGATTGGTAGAGATACAGATGGCAACCCAGGACAAGCTTCGGGACTACCTCCAGCGCGCCACCGCCGACCTGCGGCAGGTGAAGCGACGCCTGCGCGAGGCCGAGGCGAGGGAGCACGAGCCCATCGCGATCATCGGCATGAGCTGCCGCTACCCCGGCGGGGTGACCTCGGCCGAGGAGCTGTGGGACCTCGTGGCCGCGGGCCGGGACGGTATCTCGGCCTTTCCCGTGAACCGCGGCTGGGACGTGGAAGGCCTCTACGACCCCGAACCTGCCACACCGGGCAGGACCTACGCCCGCGAAGGCGGTTTCCTCCACGACGCCGACCGGTTCGACGCCGACTTCTTCAAGATCAGTCCCAAGGACGCCCGCGAGACCGACCCTCAGCAACGGCTGCTGCTGGAGACGTCGTGGGAGGCGCTGGAACACGCGGGCGTGGAGCCGCTCGGGCTCAAGGGCAGCCTCACCGGCGTGTTCGCCGGCGTCGTCTACCACGACTACGCCACGGACGGCGGCACCGGCGGCCTGGCCAGCGTCGCCTCCGGACGCATCTCGTACACCCTCGGCCTTCAGGGTCCGGCCGTCACCGTCGACACGGCGTGCTCGTCGTCCCTGGTCGCCCTCGACTGGGCCGTGAAGTCGCTGCGCGCCGGCGAGTGCACCCTCGCCCTGGCCGGTGGCGTGACGGTCATGGCCACCCCCACCTCCTTCATCGGCTTCAGCCAGGAACGCGGCCTCGCCCCCGACGGCCGGTGCAAGCCCTTCGCCGCCGCCGCCGACGGCACCGGATGGGGCGAAGGCGTCGGCATGCTCGTCGTCGAACGCCTCGCCGACGCCCGGCGCAACGGACACCCCGTGCTCGCGGTCGTCCGGGGAAGTGCCGTCAACTCCGACGGCGCGTCCAACGGTCTGACCGCCCCCAACGGTCCTGCCCAGCAACGCCTGATCCGCCAGGCACTCGCCGCGGCCCAGCTCACCGCCGACCAGGTCGACGCAGTCGAGGCGCACGGCACCGGCACCACCCTCGGCGACCCGATCGAGGCGCAGGCCCTGCTCGCCACCTATGGCCAGGACCGGCCCGCCGACCAGCCGTTGTACCTGGGGTCGATCAAGTCGAACATCGGTCACGCCCAGGCCGCCGCGGGCGTCGGCGGCATCATCAAGATGGTGCAGGCCATCCGCCACGGCGTGCTGCCCCGCACCCTTCACCTCGACGAGCCCACCCCCGCCGTCGACTGGTCGACCGGAAACATCTCGCTGCTGACCGAACCCCTGCCCTGGCCCGACCGCGGCCGCCCCCGCCGCGCGGCCGTCTCCGCGTTCGGGCTCAGCGGCACCAACGCCCACGTCATCATCGAGGAGGCGCCCGCCCCCAAGGCGGACACCGAAGCCGCCGCACCCGTCACCGTGACCTCGCCGCTGACCCCGCTGCCGCTCTCCGCCAGGACCCCCGACGCCCTGCGCGACCAGGCCAGACGCCTGCTCGACCACCTGAACACCCCCGAACGGCCAGGAACTTCCGTCCGGGACCTCGGGTACTCGCTCGCCACGACCCGCGCCGCCCTCGACCACCGTGCAGTCCTGCTGGCCGCTGGACGCGACGAACTCGTCCAGGGCCTCACCGCACTCGCCGCCGGCGACGAGGCGGACGGCCCGGTGCGCGCCTGCGCCGAGCCCGCAGGTCTGACGGCGTTCCTGTTCACGGGTCAGGGTGCGCAGCGGTTGGGTATGGGGCGTGGGTTGTATGAGGCGTTTCCGGTGTTTGCGGAGGCTTTTGATGTGGTGGTGGGGGAGTTGGATGTCCGGTTGGGGTGTTCGTTGCGTGAGGTGGTGTGGGGTGGGGATGCGGGTGTGTTGAGCGGGACGTTGTTTGCGCAGGCGGGGTTGTTCGCGGTGGAGACGGCGTTGTTCCGTTTGGTGGAGTCGTGGGGTGTGCGTGCGGATGTGGTGGCGGGTCATTCGGTCGGTGAGATCGTGGCGGCGCATGTGGCGGGGGTGTTGTCGCTGGGTGATGCGGCGGAGTTGGTGGTGGCGCGTGGTCGTTTGATGCAGGCGTTGCCGGTGGGTGGGGTGATGGTGGCGGTGGCCGCGTCGGAGGGCGAGGTGTTGCCGTTGCTGGGTGGGGGTGTGGGGCTGGCGGCGGTGAATGGTCCGTCGTCGGTGGTGGTGTCGGGTGTGGAGGAGGGGGTGCTGCGGGTGGCGGAGCATTTCGCGGGTCTGGGGCGCCGGACGAAGCGGCTCGCGGTGTCGCACGCGTTCCACTCCCCGCTGATGGACCCCATGCTCGCTGAATTCCGCCAGGTCGCGGGTAAGTTGACCTACCGGGAACCGAAGCTGCCCATCGTCTCGAACGTGACCGGCCGGCTCGCCGACCCCGGCGACCTGACCACCCCCGACTACTGGGTCCGCCACGTCCGCGAAGCCGTCCGCTTCTGCGACGGAGTCCGGGCTCTGTACGCGGAAGGCGCCCGCGTCTTCGTCGAGATCGGGCCCGACGCCGCCCTCACCCCCATGGCCACCGACTGCCTCACGGACGCCCCCGACGTGGTGTGCACGTCCACTCTGCGACGCGCACGCGACGAGGAACGCACCCTGCTCACCGCCGTGTCCCACGCCCACGCGCGAGGCACCGCGGTCGACTGGAACGCCTTCTTCAAGGACCGCGGCGCGGGCCCCGTACCCCTGCCCACGTACGCCTTCCAGCACCGCAGCTACTGGGCCGAACGCGCCGACGCACCCCGGATCACCGGCAACGCCGCGGACCCGGCCCAAGCGGCCTTCTGGGCAGCGGTGGAGCAGCAGGACGTCACCGTGCTCGCCGACCGGCTGTCCGTACCCGAGACCGCCCTCGACGCGGTACTTCCGGCCATGGCGCGGTGGCGCCGCCTCCACCAGGAGCGCGCCGCCCTCGACAGCCTGCGCTACCGCGTCGTCTGGCAGCCGGCCGCCACCACGTCCGCCACCGCGGCTCCTGGCGCCCCCTGGCTCGTCGTCGTCGCGGAAGGCGAGACCGGCGACCCACGGGTCCACGCGATCCTCACCGGTCTCACCGCTCACGGCGCCGCCCCCCGGGTCATCGAAGTCGGCCCGGCACAGGACCGCGCCGCACTCGCCACACACCTCGCCGGTCACCCGGCCGCCGGCGTCCTCTCCCTGCTTGCCCTCGACGACCGCCCCGACCCCGCGCACCCGCACCTCTCCCGGGGCCTGACCGCCACAGTCACCCTCGCCCAGTCCTTGGCCGACACCGGCCTCGACGCCCGCCTCTGGTGCGTCACCCAGGGTGCCGTGGCCACCACCGACCCGGCCGAACTGACCGCCCCGGCCCAGGCCGCGCTCTGGGGCCTCGGCGGCGGACTCGCCCTCGACCACCCGGACACCTGGGGCGGCTCCGTCGACCTCCCCGCGGACCTCGATGCCACCGCGGTGCAGCGGCTCTGCGAAGTCCTGACCGGCGCGTCCGGCGAGGACGCCGTCGCCGTACGGTCCGGTGCCGTCCTCGTGCGACGTCTCGTACGCGCACCGCTCGGGGAGCGCACCCCGCGCCACCCCCGTACCCCCCGCGGCACCGCCCTCGTCACCGGTGGCACCGGCGGCCTCGGCGCCCACGTGGCCCGCATGCTCGCGGCCGACGGCATCGAACACCTCCTGCTCCTCAGCCGCCACGGCGACGCGGCCCGGGGCGCCCGCGATCTGGCGGCCGAACTGGAGCAGGCCGGCACCCGCGTGACCCTCGCCGCCTGCGACGTCACCGACCGCGCCGCACTGGCCGCGATACTCGACGCCGTACCCCCGGAACTGCCCCTGACCACCGTCGTGCACGCCGCCGGGGCCGCCCAGCGCATCGCACCGCTCCCCGAGCTCACCGCGGAGGAGTTCGCAGCCGTCGGCCACGCCAAGGTCACCGGCGCCCTGCACCTCGACGACCTGCTCGGTGACCGCCCTCTCGACGCCTTCGTCCTCTTCTCCTCCGGCGCCGCCGTATGGGGAAGCGCCGGACAGACCGCCTACGCCGCCGCCAACGCCCACCTCGACGCCCTCGCCCACCGGCGCCGCGCCCGCGGACTCACCGCCACCTCCGTGGCCTGGAGCTCCTGGCAGGGCGGCATGGTCGACGCCGAACTCAGCGCCGTGATGGAACGCATCGGCGCCCCCGCGATGCGCCCCGACCTCGCCATCAGCGCCCTGCGCCAGACGCTCGAACACGACGAGAGCCACTTGGTCGTCGCCGAGTTCGACTGGTCCCGCTTCGCCCCCACCTACACCCTCGCCCGTCCCCGCCCGCTGCTCGACGCCCTGCCCGAGGTCCAGGAGGTCCTGTCCGCCGGCGCCGGCGCCGGGGCCCCCGATGCCTCGGCGCTGATGGAACGGCTCGCCGGCCTCTCCGGCGCCGAGCGGGGACGCGCCCTCCTCGACCTCGTACGCACCCGCGTCGCCGCTCTCCTCGGCTACGCATCACCGTCCGAGCTCGACCCCCAACGCGCCTTCGAGGACCTCGGCTTCGACTCCGTCGCGGCCGTCGAACTCCGCCAGGCACTGACAGCCGCCACCGGCACCGCCCTGCCGGCGACGCTGGTCTTCGACTACGCGACCCCCACCGCACTCGCCGAACACCTCCACACGCGGCTCTTCCCGGACAGCGGCGACACCGGTGTGTCCCTGCTCTCGGAGGTCGACCGGTTCGAGGATCTCGTCGGCTCGCTGGGCATCGAGGAGATCCGCAGCAGCCGCATCACCTCCCGGCTCCGGACGCTCCTCGACCAGCTGACGGCCCAGCAGGGCGGCGAGTCGGCGGCCGACGTCGGGGACTCCCTCGACGAAGCATCCGCCGACGACGTACTCGCCTTCATCGACCAAGAACTCGGCCTCGCCTGACACGGGCACGCTGCCGGCAACTGACCCAAAGGACTCGGTGAGACCGATATGGCCAACGACGAGAAGATCCTCGACTACCTCAAGAAAGTCACCGCCGACCTCCAGCGGACGCGGCGACGCCTCCACGACGCCGAGGCGCAGGCCCAGGAGCCCATCGCCGTCGTGGCCATGGGCTGCCGCTTCCCCGGCGGTGTGACCACTCCCGAGGAACTCTGGCAACTCGTCGCCGAAGGCCGTGACGCCGTGTCCGGCATGCCCGCCGACCGCGGCTGGGATCTCGACCAGCTCATGGGCCAGGACGCCTCACAGCCCGGCACCAGCTACGTCCACCAGGGCGGATTTCTCCAGGGTGCAGGCGACTTCGACGCCGGGTTCTTCGGCCTCAGCCCCATGGAGGCGGAAGCCACCGACCCGCAGCAGCGCCTCAGCCTGGAGGTCGCCTGGGAAGCCTTCGAGCGGGCAGGCATCGACCCGGAGACCCTGCGCGGCGGCCGTGTCGGCGTCTACATGGGTTCCGGCATCCAGGATTACGGCGACTTCCCCGAAGGCGTGCCTGAGGCCGTCGAGGCGTACATGGCCACCGCCCGAGCCGCCTCGGTCATCTCCGGCCGCATCTCCTACACCCTCGGCCTCGAAGGGCCGTCGTTCACCGTCGACACGGCCTGCTCGTCGTCCCTGGTCGCCCTGCACCTCGCCGCACAGGCCCTGCGCCAGGACGAATGCACCCTCGCCCTGGCCGGCGGCGTGATGATCATGTCGACGCCCGCACCCTTCGTCGCCTTCAGCAAGCAGCGCGGCCTCGCCCCCGACGGCCGCTGCAAGGCGTTCTCCGATGCCGCCGACGGCACAGGCTGGTCCGAGGGCGCCGGCATCCTCCTCCTGGAACGCCTCTCGGACGCCCGGCGCAACGGACACCCCGTGCTGGCCGTCGTACGGGGTTCCGCCATCAACTCCGACGGCGCGAGCAACGGCCTCACCGCCCCCAGCGGACCCTCACAGCAGCGTGTCATCCGTCAGGCACTCGCCAACGCCCGGGTGCCCGGCGCCCACGTCGACGTCGTCGAGGCCCACGGCACCGGCACCACCCTCGGCGACCCCATCGAGGCCCAGGCACTCCTCGCCACCTACGGCCAGGACCGCAGCGCCGATGCCCCGCTGCGACTCGGCTCGCTCAAGGCGAACATCGGACACGCCCAGGCGGCCGCGGGCGTGGGCGGCGTCATCAAGATGGTCATGGCGCTGCGCAACGGCACCCTGCCCAAGACCCTGCACGTGGAGCAGCCCTCCAGTCACGTCGACTGGTCCGCCGGTCACGTCAGCCTGCTCACCGAGCAGGCGCCCTGGACCCGGAACGGCCACCCGCGCACCGCGGGCGTCTCCGCCTTCGGCCTCAGCGGCACCAACGTTCACGTGATCCTCCAGGAGGCCCCCGACCCGGAGCCCACCGCGGAGGACGGCGACGTCCCCAGGAAGACACGCGGAACCGGCGCGACCGCCGAAGCCGTCGGCACGGGCGCGGCCGACGGGCACGACGCCGCGGGCGGAACGAAGGGGTCCGCCGACGTGGAACTGCCCGGCCTGGTGTCACCGGTCCTCCCGTTCGTGGTCTCCGGACGCAGTGCCGCCGGACTGCGCGCCCAAGCGGAGCGGCTCGCCTCCTTCGTCCGGGACGAGACCGCCGCCCCGGCGCGTCCGCAGGACATCGCCCGAGCCCTGATCGCCACCCGTACGGCGTTCGAGCACCGAGCGGTCGTCCTCGGCGCAACCGGCAACAACGCCGCGGGTCCGGCCGGAGACACGTCCACGGACGGTGGCACCGGGAGGAACGGCAACGGCGCGGCCGATGAGCGTGAAGCCCTGCTGACCGGCCTCGACGCGCTCGCGGGCGGAGCCAAGGCCGCGCACGTCGTCCGAGGCACCACCACGGGCAAGGCACAGGTCGCCTTCGTCTTCCCCGGTCAGGGCTCGCAGTGGGCCGGCATGGCCGTGGAACTCCTCGACACCTCAACGGTGTTCGCGCACCGGATGCACGCCTGCGCCGAAGCGCTTGCCAGATACACGGATTGGGACCTCCTCGACGTCATCCACCAGCGTCCGGGCGCGCCCACCTTCGACGAGGTCGATGTGGTCCAGCCCGTGCTGTGGGCTGTCATGGTCTCGCTCGCGGAGCTGTGGCGGGCGTGCGGCGTCGAACCCGCCGCCGTCGTCGGGCACTCCCAGGGGGAGATCGCGGCGGCCTGCGTCGCCGGTGCGCTCTCGCTGGAGGACGGGGCACGCGTCGTCGCGCTGCGCAGCAGGATCATCCGCCAGGACCTGGCCGGACGCGGCGGCATGATGTCGGTCGGGCTGCCCTCGGCAGAGGCCGAGGCACTGCTCGGACGCTGGGAGAACCGGCTCCAGCTCGCCGTGGTCAACAGCCCCGGCTCCACCGTGGTGTGCGGCGAGACCGACGCCCTCGACGAGCTGCACGCCGAGCTGGAGAAGCAGGGCGTACAGACCCGCCGCATCCCGGTGGACTACGCCTCTCACTCCGTCTTCGTGGAGGAGATCCGCGACCGGCTGCTGGCGGAACTGGCCGAGGTCACCCCCCGCCCGGCCTCGACCACGTTCTACTCCACCGTGACCGGCGGTCCGCTCGACACCACCGGTCTCGATGCCGGCTACTGGTACGAGAACCTCCGCCGCACCGTCCGCTTCGAGGAAACCACCCGCGCGATGCTCGACGACGGCTTCACCCTCTTCGTCGAGGCCAGCCCGCATCCCGGACTCTTCGTCGGTCTCGGCGAGACGGTGGCCGACGCCGGAGCCACCGCCACTCCGGTGGGCTCGCTGCGCCGCCACAACGGTGGCATGGACCGGTTCGCCCAGTCGCTGGCCGAGGCGTACGTGCATGGCGCCCCGGTCGACTGGAACCTCTTCTTCGACGCGGCTGCCCCCGCTCCGGTCGATCTGCCCACCTACGCCTTCCAGCGCGAGCGGTACTGGGCCACGGCCCCGGTGGGAACCGGAGACGTTCTCACCGCCGGCCTCGAACCGGCCGCTCACCCGCTGTTCGGCGCCCTGGTGCCCTCACCGGACACGGACGCGCTCAGCCTCACCGGTCGGCTTGCTCTCGGCACGCACCCCTGGCTCGGTGACCACCGCGTCGGCGATTCCGTCTTCTTCCCCGGCACCGGACATGTGGAACTCGCTCTCTACGCGGGTGACCAGGTCGGCTGCCCGGTGATCGACGAACTGACGCTCGAGGCACCGCTGGTCGTCCCCGAGTCGGGAGGCGTCGCCCTCCGAGTCACGGTCGGCAGCGCGGAGCCGGACGGCCGGCGCCCCGTCACCGTGCATGCCCGCCCCGAGGACGGCAGCCTGCCGTGGTCGCGGCACGCAACCGGCATTGTCGCCCCCGGTACGGCCGCCGGCGCCGAGCCGGAGCGCCCCTTCGACGTCTCCCAGTGGCCCCCGGCGGGCGCCGAGCGCGTGGACCTCGACGGCTTCTACGACGGAATGGCCGAGGAAGGTCTTCGGTACGGCCCCGCCTTCCGCGGCCTGGCAGCCGCATGGCGTTCCGGCGGTGACGTCTACGCCGAGGTCACGCTCCCGGCAGGGGCGGACCCGGCGGAGTTCCGGCTCCACCCTGCTCTGTTTGATGCTGCGTTGCATGGGGTGGCTGTGGCTGGTGTGGTGGGTGAGGGGGCTGCGTTGCCGTTTGCGTGGTCGGGTGTGTCGGTGGGTGTGGTGGGTGTGTCGGTGGTTCGGGTGCGGGTTTCGGTATTGGGTGAGGGTCGGGTGTCGGTGGTGTTGGCCGATGCGGGTGGTGGTGTGGTGGCGTCGGTGGGTTCGTTGGTGTTGCGTTCGGTGGGTGTGGAGCGGCGTGCGGTGGTGGAGTCGGGTGTGTGGGGTTCGTTGTTTGGTGTGGGGTGGTCGGGGGTTGAGTTGCCTGGTGTGGTTGATGGTGTGGTTGGTGGTGCGGTTGAGGGTGTGGGGCGTTGGGGTGATGTGGTGGGTGGTGTGTCGGGTGCGGTGCCGGATGTGGTGGTGTTTGATTCGGTTCGGGGTGTTGGGGATGGTTTGGGGTTGGGTGGTGGGGTGTGTGGTGGTGTGTGTGAGGTGTTGGGTGTGGTGCAGGAGTGGTTGGCGGACGAGCGGTTTGCGGGTTCGCGGTTGGTGGTGCGTACGGAGGGTGCGGTGGGGTTGTCGGGTGAGGGTGTGGATGAGGGTGTGGATGAGGGTGTGGTTGATGTGGTGGGTGCGGCTGTGTGGGGGTTGGTGAGGTCGGCTCAGTCGGAGAATCCTGGGCGTGTGGTGTTGGTGGATGGGGTGGTGTCCGGTGCGGATGTGGTGCGGGTGGTGGGTCTGGGTGAGTCGCAGGTGGTGGTGCGTGGGGGTCGTGCGTGGGTGCCGCGGTTGGTGCGTGCGGTGCCGGATGCGGGGGCGGATGGTGCTGGGTCCGGCGATGCGGGGTCTGGCGATGCGGGGTCTGGTGGTGCGGGGTCTGGTGGTGTGGGTGGTTTTGGTTCGGTGGGGACGGTGTTGTTGACGGGTGGTACGGGGATGTTGGGTGGGGTGTTTGCTCGGCATTTGG
>NZ_JBEZLL010000058.1:0-19371 GCF_040652135.1 Streptomyces sp. NPDC048295 | reverse complement strand
ACGGTCTGCCCAAGTACAACGAGTACAAGAAGGCCGACAGCGACCACCTCCTGGAGACCACCGGCCGCGAGCTGCGCAAGCTCATGAGCTGGGTCAACGACGAGGACGCGTAACGCCGACGCCCCGGGGGGCGGGTCCTGCGACCCGCCCCCCGGGGCGTTCCCGTCATCCCACCGCCGGAAGAGGCGGCGCCGTACGTGTGTACAAGTCGTCCACCCCCGTGCGGGTGATCCTTCCAACGGGGCGCAGTATGCGTCCTGGCGCATGACTACACTTCTCCACACATACA
This sequence comes from Streptomyces sp. NPDC048295, assembly GCF_040652135.1. Classification (NCBI taxonomy): domain Bacteria; kingdom Bacillati; phylum Actinomycetota; class Actinomycetes; order Kitasatosporales; family Streptomycetaceae; genus Streptomyces; species Streptomyces sp. NPDC048295. Next base: position 19,082 of record NZ_JBEZLL010000058.1, on the reverse strand, counting down.
CGCGTCAGGCCCACAGTGTCGTGCGTCTTCCACGCGGCAAGCCCCTCCACGCCTGCGGCCGTCGGGACGGCCGTCCGCACTGGATCTGTGAGGACTCACGTGAGCTCGAAACCTGTCGTACTCATCGCTGAAGAGCTGTCGCCCGCCACGGTTGACGCCCTGGGTCCGGATTTCGACATCCGGCACTGCAACGGCGCGGACCGCGCCGAGCTCATCCCCGCGATCGCCGAGGTCGATGCCATTCTGGTGCGCTCGGCCACCAAGGTGGATGCCGAGGCCATCGCCGCCGCGAAGAAGCTGAAGGTCGTCGCCCGCGCCGGCGTCGGTCTGGACAACGTGGACGTCTCCGCCGCCACCAAGGCGGGCGTGATGGTCGTGAACGCGCCGACCTCCAACATCGTCACCGCCGCCGAGCTGGCCTGCGGTCTGCTGGTCGCCACCGCGCGCAACATCCCGCAGGCCAACACCGCCCTCAAGAACGGTGAGTGGAAGCGCTCCAAGTACACCGGCGTCGAGCTCAGCGAGAAGACCCTCGGTGTCGTCGGCCTCGGCCGCATCGGCGTCCTGGTCGCGCAGCGCATGTCGGCCTTCGGCATGAAGATCGTCGCGTACGACCCCTATGTGCAGCCCGCGCGGGCCGCGCAGATGGGCGTCAAGCTCCTCACGCTCGACGAGCTGCTGGAGGTCGCCGACTTCATCACCGTGCACCTCCCCAAGACGCCCGAGACGCTCGGCCTGATCGGCGACGAGGCGCTGCACAAGGTGAAGCCCTCGGTCCGCATCGTCAACGCCGCACGCGGCGGCATCGTCGACGAGGCGGCGCTCGCCTCCGCCCTCAAGGAGGGACGCGTCGCCGGAGCCGGCCTCGACGTGTACGCGAAGGAGCCCTGCACGGACTCCCCGCTGTTCGAGTTCGACCAGGTCGTCTGCACCCCGCACCTCGGCGCCTCCACCGACGAGGCCCAGGAGAAGGCGGGCATCGCCGTCGCCAAGTCCGTGCGCCTGGCCCTCGCCGGCGAGCTCGTGCCGGACGCGGTCAACGTCCAGGGCGGCGTGATCGCCGAGGACGTGCGTCCCGGTCTGCCGCTCGCCGAGAAGCTCGGCCGGATCTTCACCGCGCTCGCGGGCGAGGTCGCGGTCCGCCTCGATGTCGAGGTGTACGGCGAGATCACCCAGCACGACGTCAAGGTGCTCGAACTCTCCGCGCTCAAGGGCGTGTTCGAGGACGTCGTCGACGAGACCGTGTCGTACGTGAACGCCCCGCTCTTCGCGCAGGAGCGCGGTGTGGAGGTCCGCCTCACCACCAGCTCCGAGTCGCCCGACCACCGCAACGTGGTCACGGTCCGCGGCACGCTCTCGGGCGGCGAGGAGGTCGCGGTCTCCGGCACGCTGGCCGGGCCCAAGAACCTCCAGAAGATCGTCGCCGTCGGCGACTACGACGTGGACCTGGCGCTGGCCGACCACATGGTGGTGCTGCGCTACGAGGACCGTCCCGGTGTCGTCGGCACGGTCGGCCGGATCCTCGGCGAGGCCGGTCTGAACATCGCGGGCATGCAGGTCTCGCGGACGGACGCGGGCGGCGAGGCGCTGGTCGTGCTCACCGTCGACGACGACGTCCCGGCGTCGGTGCTCGCCGAGATCTCCACCGAGATCGGTGCCAATTCGGCCCGCACGGTGAATCTGACCGACTGACGGTTTCCGGATTTCCTCCGCGTACCCTCCGCGTACCCGGCATCTAGACGTGCGTCTTATACGCGCGTCTAGATGCCGGGTACGCTGCTTTCATGGGACACCGTGAGGATCTGCTCGAAGGCGCCAAGCGCTGCCTGCTGGAGAAGGGGTACGCCCGGACGACGGCACGCGACATCGTGGCCGCCTCCGGTACGAACCTCGCCTCCATCGGCTACCACTACGGCTCCAAGGAGGCGCTGCTCAACCTCGCCTTCCTCAAGGTGACGGAGGAGTGGGGCGAACTGCTGAACAAGGAGAGCGGCGAGGCGCGGGCCGAGGCACCGGAGGCGCCGGCCGCGCCGCTGGACCAGTTCCGCGACACCTGGGAGCGGGTGATCGGCAGCTATGAGCAGACCCGCGCCGTCTGGCAGCTCCAGATGGAGGTCATCTCCCGGATCGAGTCCGACTCCGAACTGCAGAAGGCCCTCGCCGGCCCGCAGCGCGACGGCCGCGTCGGTCTCGCCGAGAACATGCTGGGCATCGACCCCCGGGCCGACCCGGAGAAGGCGCGGGTGGCCGGTCTCTTCTGCCAGGCGCTGCTCGCCGGCGTCATGGTGCAGTGGCTGATGGACAGTGAGTCGGCGCCCTCCGCACAGGATCTGACGGACGGGCTGAAGGCCGTCCTGGAGGGCCGGGCGGGCTCCGTCGGCTAGCATGATCCGCCGGTTCGGCCCCGGCGGGGTCCGTACGTGCGACGCCGTCGTCGGCGCAGGCAGGAGTGGACACGGATGAGGAAGCGAATCCAGGCATCGCGCGGGAACGGTGGCGCGCGATGAGCGCCCGCGCCGGAGAGACGTTCGCCGTCGCACGGGGCGTCGCCGACATCGAGGCGCTGCTGACCGCACCGCTGCCCGCCGCAGGTCCGGCGGAGGCCGAGGGCGAGCCCGGCACGGGGGAGTGGACGGCGACCACCGGTGAGGGCTTCCGGATCGTCCCGCTCTGGGAGGGCGACGCGCTCGACGGGGCGGACGGTCCCGAGTGGGACGACGCCCAGGAGGCGGCCCGGGCGCGGCTCGCCTCGCTCGCCGCCGAGCTGGACCGCCGCTGGGGGGACCACCGCGAGGTGGCGGTCCACCACGCGCTTCTCCTCAGGGAGAACGGGGAACCGGTGCCCGCCCTCTTCGAGGCGCTGCTCGACGAGGACTGCTACGGAGACCTGTCGGTCTGGGGACCTGTCCCCACGCACGGGCGCTGGGTGGGGGTGAGCGTCGGGCACAGCGACGGGGACGCGCCCCTGGTCATGGCGGCCGTCGTCAGCGACCGCCCGATCGTCGCCCCCGACCCTCCGTCCTGGCTCTGAGCGGTCGTCCCCGGCCGTGTGCGACACGCTTCAGGGTGCCGGCGGCAGTGCCCGGCAGAGTGCCTCCACCGCCGCGGCGAACGCGTGGTCCGCCGGGGCGGCGTACCCCACGACCAGGCCGTCCGGTGCCCGGTCCGTCGCGTCCGGGTGGCGGAAGTCGTCCAGCCCGTCCAGGGCGAGGCCCTGCCAGGCGGCGGCCTTGAGCACGGACTGCTCCGTGCCGGGCGGCAGTCGCAGCACGGCGTGCAGTCCCGCAGCGATGCCGGTCGGCACGATGTGCGGGGCCCGCTCGGCGAGCGCCGCCACCAGCCGGTCGCGGCGGTCGCGGTAGTTCCGGCGCATCCGGCGGACATGGCGGTCGTACTGTCCGGACGTGATCAGCTCGGCGAGGGTCAGCTGGTCCGGCACGCTCGCCCAGGCCTCCCGCTCCCCCTTCGCCGCCAGGACCGGCGCGACCAGGCGCTCCGGGAGGACCAGCCAGCCGAGCCGGACGGCCGGTGACAGGCTCTTGCTCACCGAGCCCGCGTACATCACCCGGTCCGGATCCAGCCCCTGTACCGCGCCCACCGGGTCCCGGTCGTACCGGAACTCGCCGTCGTAGTCGTCCTCCAGAACCAGCCCGTCCCGGCCGCGCGCCCAGTCGACGACGGCCGAGCGGCGCTCCGGCCCCAGCGGCCCACCCGTGGGGAACTGGTGAGCCGGAGTCAGCAGGACGGCGCGCACACCGGACAGCCCGGCCAGCTCCCCGACCCGCGCACCGTCACCGTCGAGTGTCAGCGGGAGTGTGCGCACCGAGGCGGCGTCCAGGAGCGACCGGTGGAATCCGAGACCGTACGACTCCACGGCCAGCCGGCCGCGCAGGATGCCGCACCCGGACAGCAGCCGCAGCGCATGGGCGAACCCGGAGCAGATCACGATCCGCTCGGGCGTGGTGCGGACTCCGCGCGAACGCCCCAGATAGTCCGCCAGAGCCCGGCGCAGTTCGGTCCGGCCCTGCGGGTCACCGGGGCCGAAGGCGTCGTTGGGCGCCGCGTTCAGGGCGCGGCGGGCGGCGGCCGACCAGGCGGTACGGGGGAAGGAGCCGGTGTCCGGCCGCCCCTGGCGCAGATCGTGGACGGGGCCCGCCGGACGGTGCGGCACCTTGCGCGGGACCCGGGAGGACGCCACGGGAGCGGCCCGCCGGGCGACCCGTGTCCCCGAGCCCTGCCGGGCGGTCAGCCAGCCCTCCGCGACCAGTTCGGCGTAGGCGTCGGCGACGGTGTTGCGGGCCAGGCCCAGGTTGGCGGCGAGCGACCGGTAGGGCGGCAGCCGGGTACCGGGCGCCAGCCTCCCCTCCCGTACTGCGCGGCGCAGCGCGCGGATGAGGACCGCCCGGCGGCTGCCCGGCCCCGCCAGGTCCAGGAGCAGGTCACTGCCGATCCGCTCCGCAGAATTGACCCATGATTCCGACATGGGAATGCACCCTATGCGAGGTCTTTGAGGCTCATAACGTAGAGGACATGACGAACCACGGAACAGCAGTCCGCGCCCCTCGCATCAACTTCGCCAAGGCCGCCCCGAAGGCGTTCAAGGCCCTCATCGGCTTCGACGCCGCCGCACGCCAGGACCTGGATCCCGCGTTGGTGGAACTGGTGCAGATCCGCTCCTCGCAGCTCAATGGCTGCGCGTACTGCCTCCACATGCACACCAAGGACGCCCGCAAGGCCGGGGAGAGCGAGGAGCGGCTGCACATGGTGGCCGTCTGGCGGGAGGCCACGCACTTCTTCACCGCCGAGGAGCAGGCCGCGCTGGCGCTCACCGAGGCCGTCACCCTGGTCTCCCGCGACGGGGTCCCGGACGACGTCTACGCACGGGCGGCGGCCGTGTTCGACGAGACCAGGCTCGCCGGTCTGCTGGCGCTGATCTTCACCATCAACACCTGGAACCGTCTCGCCCTGGCCACCGGCAAGGTGGCCGGCACGGACGAACGGGCGGCCTGAGGCCGTCGCGCTCAGAGCCGGGACGCCTTGAGCGCCATGTGCAGCAGCAGCCGGTCCTCGCCGTCGTTGAGGTCGAGGCCGGTGAGCTGCTGGATCCGGGAGAGCCGGTAGTAGAGCGTCTGCCGGTGCACACCGAGTGCGGCGGCCGTCCGGGATGCCTGGCCCGCGCAGTCGAGGAAGACCTCGGCGGTGCGGGCCAGATCCCTGTGCGGCGGGGTGAGCAGGGGACGGACCACGGGGTCCGCGGCCGTTTCCACGGGGAGCGCGGTCAGCAGCCGGTACGGTCCGATCGCCGGCCACTGGACGACCGGCCCGAACCGGGGCTCGGCCGTCGCCGCGCGGGCGGCGGCCACCGCCTCGTGCCAGGCCGCGGCCAGCTCCGTCAGACCCCGGCGGGGGACCGCGACCCCGGCGGTGGCGCCCCCGCCCGCGGCGGCACGCAGCCGGTCCGCGGCCGAGAACGCCGGGTCGAGCACATCCGTGGAGCGCAGCCGGACCAGCGCGGCCAGGACGGGCGACGCCCCGGCCCCGGGGATCGCGGCGAGCGCCGCCGTCGACGGCACCGTACGGACCGACGGCGGATCGTCCGGCCACGGGGCCACGCACACCACCGTGTGCAGCCCCTTCGCGTCCGGCCCCAGCGCCTCGTCCAGCGCGGCCACCGCCATGTCGCGCTGCCAGCCCCGGCCGGCGGTCAGCACCGCGCCGAACTCCCGGGACGGATCGGTGCCCGCCCGTGCCTCGTCGGCGAGCAGCGCCCCGATCCGGGCCGCCACCTCCATCGCCGCCTTCAGCTGCTCGTCGGTCGGCCCCGGGTCCGCGTCGAGCAGCCATACGTAGCCGAGCACGGCACCCCGGTGGCGTACCGGAAGACAGATCCGGTCCCGGAAGACCCCGGCCTCCGGGGCCGCCGGAATGCGGACCGGGCCGGTGGCGCGGGTGATGCCGAAGCCCTCGAACCAGGCACGGACGGCGGGCGTGGAGCGGCGGGTCAGGATCGAACGGGTCCGGACCGGGTCCATCGCGGTGTCGTCGTCGCTGTCGTGGGCGCCGAAGGCGACCAGGCCGAAGTCCCGGTTCTCCAGCGTCGCGGGGGCGCCGAGCAGCCCGGAGATCTCGTCGACCAGCTCCTGGTAATCGCCCTTCACCCGGCCATTCTCGCACCCCTTCAGACATATGTCTGAGAACAGGGGAACGGATGCGTGACAGCTGTCGATGGCACAGGATCGGAGGGATCCTTAGATTTCACGGTGGTTCTCCGTGCTGTACCGGTCTGTTCCCCATCTCCCGGTATGGCCTTCGTTCGTACTTTCCGTGGAGGTGCCCCGTGCTGGGTCCCGTGATACTCGCCGCGTCCCGCAGCGACAAGATGCGCCGTTTCGTCTCGGCCGCACCTGGCACCAAGCAGGTCGTCGACCGGTTCATCGCCGGTGAGACCGTCGACCAGGTCGTCCCGATCATCGAGGACGCCGCCGGAAAGGGCCTCGAAGTCACGCTCGACGTGGTCGGCGAGGACATCACCACCCCCGAGCAGGCCGCCGACGCCCGCGACGCCTACCTCGAACTGATCGAGCGCCTCAAGGACCTGGACCTGGGCACCAAGGCCGAGATGTCCGTCAAGCTCTCCATGTTCGGCCAGGCGCTGGACGGCGGCCACGAGCTGGCGCTCGCCAACGTCCGCCCGGTCGTCGAGGCCGCCGCCGCGATCGGCACCACGGTCACGCTGGACGCCGAGGACCACACCACCCTCGACTCGATGTTCGCCATCCACGAGGAGCTGCGGAAGGACTACCCGCAGACCGGCTGCGTGATCCAGGCCTACCTGTTCCGCACCGAGGCGGACGCCCGCCGCCTGGCCGCCGCCGGCAGCCGTGTCCGTATCGTGAAGGGCGCCTACAAGGAGCCGGCCTCCGTCGCTTACCAGGACAAGGCCGAGATCGACAAGGCGTACGTCCGCATCCTGCGGATCCTCATGGAGGGCGACGGCTACCCGATGATCGGGTCCCACGACCCGCGTCTGATCGCCATCGCCCAGGAGCTCGGCCGCAAGGCCGGGCGCAAGCTGGACGAGTACGAATTCCAGATGCTGTACGGCATCCGCAGCGAGGAGCACCTCCGGCTCGCCGCCGAGGGCCACCGGATGCGCGTCTACACGGCGTACGGCACCGACTGGTACGGCTACTTCATGCGCCGCCTCGCGGAGAAGCCGGCGAACCTGCTGTTCTTCGGCCGCTCCGTCCTCACCAAGGGCTGAGCCCCCCTCCACTTCTCTACCCAAGGAGCAACGGAACTCATGGACGCTGTGACCCAGGTCCCCGCGCCGGTCAACGAGCCGGTCCACTCCTACGCCCCGGGCTCCCCGGAGCGTGCCCGCCTGGAGGTGAAGCTCAAGGAGCTCAGCCAGAACCCGATCGACCTTCCGATGACCATCGGTGGCGAGAAGCGGATGGGCGGCGGCGAGCGCTTCGACGTCGTGCAGCCGCACAACCACAAGGCCGTCATCGGTACGTTCGCGGGCGCCACGCAGAAGGACGCGCAGGACGCGATCGACGCCGCCCTCGCCGCGGCCCCGGCCTGGCGCGCGATGTCCTTCGACGACCGCGCCGCGATCATCCTGCGCGCCGCCGAGCTGCTGTCCGGCCCGTGGCGCGAGACGCTGGCCGCGTCCACCATGCTCGGCCAGTCGAAGACCGCCCAGCAGGCCGAGATCGACACCCCCTGCGAGCTCGTCGACTTCTGGCGCTTCAACGTGCACTACGCGCGCCAGATCCTGGCCGAGCAGCCCCCGGCCAACTCGCCGGGCGTGTGGAACCGCATGGACCACCGCCCGCTGGAGGGCTTCGTCTACGCGATCACGCCGTTCAACTTCACGGCCATCGCGGGCAACCTGCCGACCGCCCCCGCCCTCATGGGCAACGTCGTGGTGTGGAAGCCGTCCCCGACGCAGACCCACGCCGCCGTGCTGCTGATGCAGCTCCTGGAGGATGCCGGTCTGCCCAAGGGCGTCATCAACCTGGTGACCGGTGACGGCATCGCCGTCTCCGAGGTGGCGCTGAACCACCGCGACCTGGCCGGTATCCACTTCACCGGCTCGACCCCCACCTTCCAGCACCTGTGGAAGACGGTCGGCAACAACATCGCCAACTACCGCACCTACCCGCGGCTCGTCGGCGAGACCGGCGGCAAGGACTTCGTGGTCGCCCACCCCTCGGCCGACCACGCCGTCCTGAAGACCGCGCTGACCCGTGGTTCCTTCGAGTTCCAGGGCCAGAAGTGCTCGGCCTCCTCCCGCGCGTACGTCCCGGCCTCCATCTGGAACTCCGGTTTCAAGGAGGCGTTCGCCGCCGAGGTCGACGCCATCACCATGGGTGACGTCACCGACCTGTCGAACTTCATCGGCGCCGTCATCGACGACCGCTCGTTCGCCAAGAACAAGGCCGCGATCGACCGTGCCGCGGCCGACCCGTCCTGCACGATCGTCGCGGGCGGCACGTACGACGACTCGGTGGGCTACTTCGTCCGCCCGACCGTCATCGAGTGCACCGACCCGGCCAACGAGGTCTTCACGACCGAGTACTTCGGCCCGATCCTCGCCGTGCACGTCTACGAGGACGACAAGTACGACGAGATGCTGGAGCAGATGGAGTCGGTCTCCGACTACGCGCTGACCGGTTCCGTCATCGCGAACGACCGCGCCGCGGCCGCGTACACGATGGAGAAGCTGCGGTACGCCGCGGGCAACTTCTACATCAACGACAAGTCGACCGGTGCCGTCGTCGGCCAGCAGCCCTTCGGCGGCGGCCGTGCCTCGGGTACGAACGACAAGGCGGGCGCCCCGCAGAACCTGCAGCGCTGGACCCTGACCCGGGCCATCAAGGAGACGCTGGTTCCGCCGACCGACTACACCTACCCCCACCAGGGCTGATCCCCTCGGGGCGTCCCACCCCGGCGCCCCGCCACGAATTCCGCCTCCCGCCCGGTTCCCCTGCCGGCCGGGAGGCGGTTTCCATGTGCCTCAGATCTCCACGAGCACCTGGTCCAGCGACTTGCGTACCAGGCCGGGCACCTCGCAGTCCTCGGCCGGATACCCGACCGGGATCACCGCGAACGCCTTCTCGTTCTCCGGGCGGTCCAGCACCTCGCGCAGGAACCGCATCGGGCTCGGTGTGTGGATCAGCGCCGCCAGGCCCGACAGATGCAGCGCCGAGAGCAGCATTCCGACAGCGATCCCGACCGATTCGTCGACGTAGTAGTGCTTGTGCCGGGTGCCGTCCTCGCCCACCCAGTACCGCTGCTGGAACACCACGACCAGGGCCGGGGCGTCCGTCATATGGGCCTTCACGGCATCGGTCCCCAGCGGTCGCAGCGCCGCCAGCCACTCCTCGCCGAGCCTGCCGTCGTAACTGATCCGCTCCTCGCGCTCGGCCGCCTCGCGGATCTGCCGGCGTACGTCCGGGTCCTTGACCAGGACGAAGGTCCACGGCTGCTGATGCGCGCCGGACGGGGCGGTCGCGGCACAGGCGATCGCGTCCTTCACGACCTGCTCGGGAACGGGATCGGACGAGAACCGGCGCACGGTCCTGCGCTCGCCCATCAGCTTCCGCAACCGGGCGGCACGGGCGAGGGACTCCTCGGCCGCGATGCGTTCGGGGCGGTGGGGGACCGGCCGGTAGGGCGCGCCATGGATGGGCGTCCACTGCGGGGGTACGGCTGTGGTGTCGGACATGGCGGCAGTCTGGCGGGCGGGAGCAGGTCCGGACCAGAGTGCCGTCGGACAGAAGCGGCACGCCCGTCGGTCAGTGTCCGGTCAGCTCCAGCCGGTCACGATCAGTGACAGCCCCGCCGCGAAGCCGCCGCCCAGCAGGACCAGAAAGCGGCCGTACCGGCGGCGGTGGCGCCGCATCAGCAGCCCGAAGGCGGCGAAGCCGAGCCCCACGGCGAGCGTCCGGGAACCCCGGGCCGCCGCCGACGCGGTGAGCCAGCCGAGCGCGGGGACACCGGCGCGGCCCGCCTCGGCGCCGTACACCTTGAACGGAATGCCGTTCCACGGCTGGTGCCGCACCGCCGACGCCCCCTCCAGCGCGAGTTCGGCCCGGACCTCCGCCCGCATCCGGTCCGTGGTCAGCGGGGCGGGCAGATGCACACCGGCCGAGGCCAGCTGAAGGGCGAGCAGGCCGCCGGCCAGGCTCCCGGCGAGCGCGCCCAGCGACATCCTGAGGGCTGCCCGGGGCACCGCCACACAGACCGCGGCCAGTAGCAGCTCCGGCATCAACGGCCAGCTCAGCGCCTCCGCCAGCGCCCACCCGAATGCCAGCGGGACGCCCCGGCGCGAGGCCACGACCGACGCCACCCGGCGCCGCGCCGCCGAGTCCCGCAGCGGCTCGGCGACCGTACGCGCGTGCAGCGCGGCCACCGCGTCGCGGGCCTCCCGAGGGCCGGCCGCCGACGGCAGCGGGTCACCGATCGACACCCGCACCAGCGCCGAACGCAGCCGGCCGTGCTTGGGCAGCAGCCGGTCGGTGCCCGCGATCCCCACCGGCACGACCGGCACCCCGGCCCGCTCGGCCAGCACCAGCGCGCCGCGGTGGAAGGAGCCCAGCTCACCGTCCCCGCCCCGGGTTCCCTCCGGGAACAGCACGACCGCCCGGCCGGCGCGCAGCTCGTCCGCCATGGACAGCAGGTCGTCCATGCCGCCTCCGCTGCGCCGCACCGGGAACCCGGCCGCGAGCCTGCGGCAGATCCGGCGCCGCCACGGCGAGGCGAACCAGTAGTCGGCCGCCGCGCCGATCGCGGGGGTGTGCCGGGCATCGAGCGCGGCGAGCAGCGCCGCCGTGTCCGCGTGCGAGGAGTGGTTGGCGACCACGACACAGCCGCCGCGCGGCAGCCGGCCGCGCCGCTCCACCCCGCCGGTGAGGCTGAGGACGGCCCACCACAGACCGCGCCGGAGCGTGGCGGCGAACCGGGAGCGGGCGGGCAGCGCGATGCGGTCGCGGACGCGCGCAGGGGTGCGGGTCATGTCATCACCATCGCCAGGAGAAGGGCCACCAGCAGGGAGTCGATCCGGTCGAGGAGGCCGCCGAAGCCGGGCAGCCAGCTGCCCGCGTCCTTCACCCCCGACTCGCGCTTGACCATCGATTCGAGCAGGTCGCCCAGGACACAGCCGCCGATCACCGCGGCCCACAGCGGGAACGCGAACCCGCCGAGCACGAGCAGCGGCAGGGCCGTCGCCACCGCCGCGCCGAGCACCCCCGCCCAGGTCTTGTGGGGGGAGAGCGGCGACAGCGGCCGGGCCAGCGGGCCCCGGCGGCCCAGCGCCGTCCCCCCGCACCAGGCACCGACATCGCCGAGCGCCACCGCGAGCCCCACCGCGACACCCGTGTCCCCGAGCGTCACCAGACCGGTCAGGGCGACCGGGATCCACAGCAGTCCGAATGCGGTACGCGCGGCGCGGGTGAAACCGGCCCGGTCGTCCCCGCCGAGCAGCGGCGGGAGCGCGGCCGCGACCAGCAGCAGCGCCGCCGCCCGGACGTCGAGGAACCGCGGCGCGAGCCACGCCAGCGCGGGGAGCGCCACCGCGGCTGCCACGAGCACCGCGAGGTCGCCCCGGCGCAGCCCCGCCATCCGCGCGAACTCGCCCGCCGCGACCACCCCGAGCCCCGCGGCCAGCGCGAACGTGCCGCCGCCGCCCAGGAAGTACGCCCCCAGGAAGACCGGCGCCACCAGCGCCCAGGTACGCCACCGCTTGCGCAGCTCGGCCCGCATCCGGACCGTCGACGGCAGCACGGCGACGGCGACACCGCCCGCCCCCAGCACCCCCGCGACCAGCGGCACGGCCCGGGCCGCCGCCTCCTCGGCGATCAGTACGGCGCTCATGCGGTCTCCCGCCACAGGCCGGCCAGCCGGAGCGCGGCGGTCAGCAGCGAGCCGGCGGCGATCACGGCCAGGACGGGCACGGCCCAGCCGCTCGCCGCCGCGACCACGGCCAGCAGGCAGCGCTCGGTCTTGCCGACCGGGCCGCCGTTGCGCCGGGGCGCGCCCGCCGCCGCTCCGGCCAGCGACACCCAGGACGGCAGCGTCGCCGCGAGCCCGGCCACCGCCACCAGCCACAGCGGGGCGAGTGCCAGGAACCCGGCCAGCACGACCAGATCCGCCACCCGGTCGCCCAGTTCGTTGAGTACCGCGCCCCGCCGGGTCGTCCGGCCCGTGTCGCGGGCCAGCGCGCCGTCCAGGTTGGCGAAGGCGAGCCGGGCCGCGAGCAGCACGGCGACGGGCAGGGCGGCGAGGCCGGTGGGCAGCCAGGCCAGCGCGGCGGCGGCACCGGCCGCCGAGACCACACCGGCCGCGGTGAGGGTGTCGGGCGACACCTCACGGCGGACCAGCGCGGCGCGGACGCCGGAGAGCCGGTCCGCGTACCAGGGCTTGAGAGCGTAGAGGCCGTTCATGGGCCCAACTCTCTTGCGACGCACGCACCTTCGACACGTGGCGGGTACTCAAATGCCGACTGAGTACCTGGTGGCCGTGGTGCTCGGGAGGCCGGGGCGTACGGCCGGGGCGAACCCGCGCACCGCACACACCGCCGGCCGGCCCGGGCAGCGCTCGACGGGATCCGGGGAGGACCGCGGTACAGGCGCGGTACCCGGTGGAGCGGCTGCCGGACGAGGAGGACAGGACCTTTGTCCGCGGCGCGGGCGGCCGGGGGCTGCCCGTCGGCTCCGGGACGCTCGTCCTCGACCGGTCGGACGGCGACGTGATGTGGGCGACAGCCGCCGCGGCGAAGCTGCCCGCCGACCGTGTCACCCCTTCTGAGCAGGCACGATGGCCTGTCATCCGGGCTCTCGTCCGGAATCCGGGGACGGCCGGCGGTAAACCTCCGTCTCAGATAGTAGGAAGTCCGAGTAATTGTGGAGACAGACCGGCCGAGCTGCCCTAGCTTTGTAGGAGCCGAACGTCACGCTAGATCCAGCGACTGGCGGTCGTGAGTGCGCGCCCCTGTGCAGGCAACCCCTGCGGCGCCCGCTCCCCGCCCTTCCGGCGCCTCGAAATCCTGATCTCGAAATCAGCTTCACGATTTTCGATCTCGAAATCCTCGCGATCTCAAGGAGTCGATCCATCATGGTCCAGACGACTGCCCGCCGTGTCCGCCGTGCCCACCGCCCGACCGAGTCGGAGCGCCGGAACGCCGCCGCCGCCCTCCAGCGCGCCCTCGACCGCAGGGACAACGGCGGTTCCACCGGTCACTGAGACCGGCCCCGCTCAGCCCCGGCTGATCTCGAAGTGGTCGATGCGCTCGCCCGACTCGGCGAGCGCGGTGACCTTCATCCGGGCGTGCCGGCCGGGTTCCACCTCCACTGCCAGGAAAGAGAACCCGGTGTAGCGCACCCGGGACCACTCCACGGTCTCGGTCGCCCTGCCGCCGCCCTTGACCACGTGGTACGTGTCCACGCTGTCCAGGTCCGCGACATGCCCCTCGAAGCTGTCAGGCACCGGGAAGTCGTACAGCGCCTTGCCCGCGCCGCCCGCCGTGACGTACACGATGCCGTCCCGCGTCGGGTCGGTGCGCTCGCCGATCGGCACCTTGCGCCGGACGGCGTTGTTCAGGATCGCGTCGGTGCGCTCGTAGACGTGGTTGTGGCCGTTGATGACCAGGTCCACCCGGTGCTTCTCGAAGAGCGGCACCCATGCGTCGCGCACCCCGCCGTCGGAGGCGTGCGCGTTGGTCGTCGAGAAGGCGCAGTGGTGGAAGAAGACCACCACGAAGTCGATGTCGTGACGGGCCCGCAGCTCGCCGAGGCGCCGGTCCAGCCAGCGGGTCTGCCGGCCGTCGCTGATCCCGAAGTTGGCCGGGATCTCGTACGAGACGTCATTGGCGTCGAGGGCGACGACAGCCACATTGCCGTGCACGAACGAGTAGGCGCCGGGCTGGTTCACCGGGTCCGGGCCGTTGTCGGGCAGCGTCCAGCGGGCGTTCTGCCCTCCGTAGCCGTCCGGCGAGTACCAGGCCTCCATGTCGTGGTTGCCGGTGGTCACCATCCACGGCACGGTCTTCGACACGGTCTCCGTCTGTGCCAGGAACTGGTCCCAGGTACGGGCGTCGTAGGTGTCGGTGCTCTGCCCGGAGCCGGACGGGTCGGCGTAGCAGATGTCGCCCGCGTGCAGGTGGAACGCCGGGTTCTGGCCCAGGATCAGCTGGTCGTTGCCGAGTGCGTGGTAGCTGACGCCCTGGTCGCCGAAGGCGGTGAAGGTGAAGGCCTCGGCGCGCGAGGGCGCGGTGGTGAAGGTGCCGAGCGTGCCCAGATTGCGGGTGTCGGCGGGGTCGAAGCCGTCGTGACCGACGCCGTAGTAGTACGTCGTGCCCGGCTGCAGCCGCTCCAGGCTCGCGTGCACGTAGAACTGCTCGGCAGCCGCGATCTTGCCGCCGTTCAGTTCCGGGGTGGTCAGATGGCGGACCTCGGCGTCGATCCGGCGGCTCAGCGCCCACGGCTTGTGGCCGATCCGGATGTACGGCCGCTTCACGGCGAACGGGACCTGCCAGGAGACCGCCATCTGCGTCCTGGGGTCGGCGCCGTACGCCAGGTGCCGGCCGAACGGTGCCACCAGCGAACCGTCCACCTGGGTGGAGGTGCGGCGGGAGGTGAGCGCGGTGGGGGCGGCGTACGCGGGCGAGACGGCGAGCGAGGTGCCGAGACCGGCGACGGCCGCGGTCGCCACTCCGGTACGCAGCGCGCCGCGCCGGGTCAGCCGGGTGCGCAGGTATTCATGCTGCTCGGCCATGCTCATCCGGTCGGCGAGCTTCTCGGGGATTCCGAAACGGGGGATGTCCATGGAGCAGAACATCCACCCATCGCCTGACGCCGTACCGTCGGATAGGTGAACGGTACACGTACAGCTCCCCATGTGTCCGCATGGTGGACGTTACGTGTCATGGGGTGGGACGCGCAGTAGGGTGCGGACATGTCTCGCAGCATCAGTCTCGCAGTGATCCCCGGTGACGGTATCGGCCAGGAGGTCGTGGCCCAGGGTCTCAAGGTCCTCAACGCCGTTCTCCCCGAGGATGTGAAGCTGGAGACCAAGGAGTACGACCTCGGCGCCCAGCGCTGGCACCGCACCGGTGAAACCCTTCCCGACGCGGAGCTCGAAGCCCTCAAGGGCCACGACGCCATCCTGCTCGGTGCGATCGGCGACCCCTCCGTACCGTCGGGCGTCCTGGAGCGCGGGCTCCTGCTGAAGCTGCGCTTCGCCTTCGACCACTTCATCAACCTGCGGCCGTCGAAGCTGTTCCCGAACACCGCGACACCGCTGGCCGGCCGCCCGGACATCGACTTCGTCGTCGTCCGCGAGGGCACCGAGGGCCCGTACACGGGCAACGGCGGCTCGCTGCGCACCGGTACGCCGGCCGAGGTCGCCACCGAGGTCAGCGTCAACACCGCGTACGGCGTCGAGCGCGTCGTCCGTGACGCGTTCGAGCGGGCGAGCGCCCGCCCGCGCAAGAAGCTGACGCTGGTCCACAAGAACAACGTCCTCGTGTACGCCGGCCACATGTGGAAGAACATCTTCGACAGGGTCGCGACCGAGTACCCCGAGGTCACCACCGACTATCTGCACGTCGACGCCGCGACGATCTTCTTCGTCACCCAGCCGGAGCGCTTCGACGTCATCGTCACCGACAACCTCTTCGGCGACATCCTCACCGACCTCGCCGCTGCCGTGACCGGCGGCATCGGCCTGGCCGCGTCCGGCAACATCAATCCGACGGGCACCTTCCCGTCGATGTTCGAACCGGTCCACGGCTCCGCCCCCGACATCGCGGGCCAGGGCAAGGCCGACCCGACGGCCACGGTCCTCTCCGTCGCCCTCCTGCTGCGTCACCTCGGCCACGAGGCCGAGGCCGCGCGCATCGAGGACGCCGTCTCCGCCGACCTCGCGGAGCGCGACGGGGCGACCAGCCGGACGACCGACCAGATCGGCGACGCGCTCGCGGTACGCGTAGCGAACTGACCCGACGACTCCGTCTCGAAGCCGCCGGGCAACCACCGCTCCCGGCGGCTTCTCCTTGTGCGGCCCCGGGTGCCACCATCGACACTGGACCGCACACACGCCGTTTCGTGCACGGCCACCCGGGAGCGATAATCGAACGGGGCCGTGGCTCGCAACGAAACTCGGACGTCCTAGCACCTGCCTGGCGGGAGCGGCGTGAGCGCGGTCCAACACACACAACGGTGAAGGACACGCACTCATGACGACGCCCACGATCGAGCTCAAGCCCTCCTCGAACCCGCTGTCCGACGCGGAGCGCGAGGCGAGCATGGTCAACCCCGGATTCGGCCGCCGCTTCACCGACCACATGGTGACGATCAAGTGGACCGAGGGCCGCGGCTGGCACGACGCCCAGCTCGTGCCGTACGCACCGCTCTCGATCGATCCCGCCAACATGACCCTGCACTACGGGCAGGAGATCTTCGAGGGCCTCAAGGCGTACCGCCAGCCCGACGGCTCGGTCGCCACCTTCCGCCCCGAGGCCAACGCCAAGCGCTTCCAGGCCTCCGCCCGCCGGCTGGCCATGCCCGAGCTGCCCGTCGAGACGTTCATCGCGGCCTGTGACGCACTCGTCAGGCAGGACGAGGCCTGGGTTCCGGCGCACGGCGGCGAGGAGTCCCTCTACCTGCGCCCGTTCATGATCGCGACCGAGATCGGTCTCGGTGTGCGGCCCGCCAACGAGTACCTGTTCCTGGTGATCGCCTCGCCGGCCGGCGCGTACTTCCCCGGCGGTGTGAAGCCGGTCTCGATCTGGCTCTCCGAGAACCGGGTGCGTGCCGTCCCCGGCGGCATGGGCGACGCCAAGACCGGCGGCAACTACGCCGCGTCCCTCCTCGCCCAGGCCGAGGCCGCCGAGAAGGGCTGCGACCAGGTCGCCTACCTCGACGCGGTCGAGCACAAGTGGGTCGAGGAGCTCGGCGGCATGAACCTGTACTTCGTGTACGGGAACAAGATCGTCACCCCGGCCCTGACCGGCTCGCTGCTCGCCGGTGTCACCCGTGACTCGCTGCTCAAGGTCGCCCGTGACCTCGGCTACGAGTCCGAGGAGGGCCGCGTCTCCATCGACCAGTGGCGCGAGGACACCGCGAACGGCACCCTCACCGAGGTCTTCGCCTGCGGCACCGCTGCCGTCATCACCCCCGTCGGCACCGTCAAGTCCGAGGGCGGCGAGTGGGTCCAGGGCAACGGCACGCCCGGCGAGGTCACGATGAAGCTGCGCGAGCGCCTGCTGGACGTCCAGCGCGGTGTCGCCGAGGACACCCACGGCTGGATGCACCCCCTCGGCTGACGCCCCCGGCCCCCGGGCCCCGTATCCACGAAAAGCCGCGCCCCGCTCCCGCCGGGCGCGGCTTTCGTATGCGCCGGGCCGTGTCCCGCTGCCCGGTGTGTGCCCTCTCACGCGGAGCGTCCGGCACCAGGCCTCGCGGCGTCGCGGGGCCGGGGCACGCGCCTCGCGGCGCCGTCGCCGATCACCGGCGCTCCGCGTCCGCTCGGTCCTCCGCCGTGCGATGCGCGCACCCCGGCCCCGCTCCCTCATCCGCGCCGCCTGCTGCCGGACGCTCTTAGAGTGCCGCTCTAACCATGAGTTAGAGTGCTGCTCTAACCGAGAGGTGTGGAGACGTGCGACTGACTCCGACGGAACGCGACCGGCTGCTGCTCTTCAGCGCCGCCGAACTGGCCCGGGCCCGCCGCGCCCGGGGGCTCAAGCTCAATGTCCCCGAGGCGACGGCTCTGATCGCGGACACGGTCTGCGAGGCCGCCCGGGACGGGCGCAGGCTCGCCGAGGCCATCGAGGCCGCCCGGTCCGTGCTCGGCCCCGACGACGTGCTGCCGGGCGTCGCCGACGTCGTCACCGAGGTCCATGTGGAGGCCGTCTTCGACGACGGCTCGCGGCTCGCCGTGGTCTCCCGGCCGCTGGGCGACGGGCTGGGCGACGAGGGGCCCGGGGCCGTCGTCCCCGGGCCCGCCACGCCCGAGCCGGAGCCCGCGGTGCGGCTGACCGTCCACAACACCGCGACCGTGCCGGTCTCCGTGACCTCGCACTTCCACTTCTTCGAGGCCAACCCCCGGCTCGACTTCGCACGCTCGGACGCCTACGGGATGCGGCTCTGCGTCCCCGCCGGGTCGTCCGTGCGGTTCGGGCCGGGGGAGAGCGTCGAGGTGGGCCTGGTGCCCATCGGCGGCACGCGCGTGGCGATCGGCTTCGCCGGTCTCGTCGACGGCCCGCTGGACGCGCCGGGCGCCAAGGAGGAGGCCCTGCGCAGGGCCGCCGCCTGCGGATATCTGGGAGCGAAGGGAACAGGCGCATGAGCAGGCCGACCAAGCACAGCGACCACTGCGCGCCGGGCAGCAGGCACATCGACCCCCACGCGTACGCCGCCACGCACGGCCCGCGCGCCGGGGACCGGGTCCGGCTCGGCGACTCCGGGCTGACCGTCCGCGTCGAGTCCGACGCACAGCAGTACGGCGAGGAGTTCCTCGCCGGTTTCGGCAAGACCGCCCGCGACGGGCTGCACCTCAAGGCCGCCGCGGTCCGCGACACCTGCGACATCGTCATCAGCAACGTCCTGGTCATCGACGCGGTGCAGGGCATCCGCAAAGTGTCGATCGGCATCCGCGAGGGCCGGATCGCGGCGATCGGCCGGGCCGGCAACCCGGACACCCTGGACGGTGTCGACGTCGTCGTCGGCACGGGCACGACCATCGTCTCCGGCGAGGGCATGATCGCGACGGCCGGCGCCGTCGACACCCATGTCCACCTGCTCTCGCCGCGGATCATGGAGGCCTCGCTCGCCTCCGGCGTCACCACGGTCATCGGCCAGGAGTTCGGCCCGGTCTGGGGCGTCGGCGTCAACTCGCCCTGGGCGCTGCGCCACGCCTTCAACGCCTTCGACGCCTGGCCGGTCAACATCGGTTTCCTGGGCCGCGGTTCGTCCTCCCACCAGGCACCGCTGGTCGAGGCGCTGGCCGAGGGCGGGGCCTGCGGCTTCAAGGTGCACGAGGACATGGGCGCCCACACCCGCGCCCTGGACACCGCG
>NZ_JBEZLL010000057.1:0-21078 GCF_040652135.1 Streptomyces sp. NPDC048295 | reverse complement strand
GGCGGCCGGCGGGCAGGCGTCGCCACCTCGTCCCGATCTCTCGGCGCCGGACGGTGAGCTGTCTGCCCAGGTATCGCAGGGTGCGGCTGGACAGATCCATCGACGACGGGTAGACAAGCACGCGAAGCTCCTGGCGGACACGGGTGATCTTGGTCGAGAACCCGTCTACCAGGAGCTTCGTCGTTGCGCAGGCGTGTCCAACTCACGGTCAGTGCCGCGAGGTTGGAAAGGGCTCAGTCATTGCCTGGCGGGTGGAACTGCCGTGACTGATGAGTGAAGGCCCGCCCTGGCCGGCGCTCCGACATCGGCCACTCCCCCGCACACACGCCTGCAAACGTAGACCGCTTCACGCACCAGCAGCAGCGCATGAACGCACCCGATAACCCATCAGAACGCTAGCCATGGGCGTCATCTCAGTGTCTGGATATCGCCCGCAACGCGCACCCTGCCCATATCGCGCACCCACAAACCGCAGTTCAGGAGCTCTTCGTAGCCGACTCCAGGATCGCCACGCACTTCACATGACGCGTCATCGAAATAACGTCGCAGGACCTGGTCACCGGAGAAGGTATAGGTCAGACACACCTCTTCGGCCTCACCGGCCGCAGGAGGGGCGGCCAGAGCGTCAAACTTGCGTCACGGCCCGCTTTGCCCGGCGCCATCGGCGACGTGGACTACAGCGGTCCCAGACCGGCTTGCTCAACCGAGGCAGGTGCCTCACCTTCAGGTTGGCGCGAGTCCACGCTCACTGTGCCGTGTCGTTGCTCGCACTCGCGATGCGCGGGGCGAATTCCTCTATGTAATCGCGGTGTTCCACATGGATCACGGATTCCGGGATTTCCGCCAACGGCGAGAGATCGACACCATCGAGCTTCCCACATCCGTCGAGATCCGTCAGCGCGTGCAGGAGCGCCTCCAAAGCTACCCGGGACCCCTCGTGCGGGGCCAGCATGGCGATCAAGTCCCCTGCCACTCGGGCTTGGGTGCCGGTGAGCAGGTTCACGAAGTCCTGAACGCGATCGCTCGCCTCCGTGCGCACCGCTTCGTCGGGACTCAGAAGGTCCCGGAGGAAGTCGACATAATATTTGCTTTCCATACGTCCCGTCTTCCAGTTCAGTGCGGGTACGGCACCGGCAGATGGCTGGGCCATGGAATGTGGGTGTCGTTGATCGCCGTCTCATTATAGTTCGGACTGTTCGGATTTCCGATCTTCGCGTGGTAGAGCTTGCCTGCCTCGTCCTGGAATTGGTGCCCGATCTGGATGCGGTAGATAGGACCGCTGCTGGCGTTGGGTCCGGCGTGCGGGCCGAGGTCGGGCCCATGGACGCGCATTCGCACCGTCTTACCCGTGACATCGTCCGTCCACTTCCACTTGATGCCGTGCTCGACGCCACCCGGGATCGGCTTCCAAGGTTCCTGAACGGCGTCCTTCGGAATGATGCTCAGCGGGTCCGCATCTCCACTGAGGTCCCAGCCTCCGCCCTGGATCCGGGGCGGACATGGAGCGAGCCCGAGCGGATCGCTCCACGTGTGTGGGTTGTGGACGTACGTGACCGGGTTGTCTGCCGGCGTCAGGCCCAAGGGATCCGGCGTGAGGTAGCGAGCCGACTCCGGGTCGTAGTAGCGGAAGAAGTTGTAGTGGAGTTCCGATTCACGGTCGAAGTACTGCCCCGGAAAGCGGAGTGGGGTGTACGCCGTGGCGTCGCGGGTCCAGGTGGTGGCACCCCAGAGGGTGGTGCGCGTGCGCCAGGCCAAGGCACCCGATTCGTCGAGGAGTTCCGTCGGGGTGCCGATCAAGTCCGTGACGATGGCGAAGAAGCGGTCATCGGTGGAGCCGTGGCGGCGTTCCGTCTGGGTCAGGGGGCGCAAGCCTGCGTAGTCCCATGTGAGGGTCGTGTCCTCTGTCGTCTGCTCGCAGAGGGTCGCGCCGTCCCAGATGAAGTGGACTGTCTCCAAGGGGGATTGTTTGGATATTCGGCGCCCCAGAGGGTCGTATGCGTACCGCCAGACCGTGCCGTCCGGCGTCGCCACCGACATCAGGCGGTCCTCGGCGTCCCACGCGTAGCGCCAGGTTTCCGCCTTTCGCGAGAGGCGGGTCTTCTGGCGCAGGACGGTACGACCCTGGGCATCGTGCTCATAACGAACGGAGCCCGCACGCGTGATCCTCGCACCCGTGTACGTGCGGGGGCCGGTCGCCTCGTGTGACGGGTGGGTGGGCGGCCAGGAAGCCCCCACCTGATTGCCCACCTCGTCATAGACGTACCGCTCCGTCCACCCGGTCGCGTTCACGGCTGACACGCGACCTGCCGAGTCCAGGTCGAAGCGGACGGCTCCGGAGAGCGTATCGGCAATGCCGACGAGGTTGCCGTCCGCACGGTACGCGTACGCGCGATGCTGGAGTCGACTACCACCATCCGCGGTGATCTCTTGGGCCGTAAGTCGGCCCATCACGTCGAACGACGAGGTCAGAGATGCGAAGCCGCCCACCGTACGGAATGTTTCGCGGCCGAGCGCGTCGTGCGTGAAGGTGAGTGTCCGGCCGGAGGCGGTCAGTGAGGCCCGGCGGCCCGCCGCGTCGTACGACCAACTGCTCGCCGCCCCACCCGGGGTCGTCCGGCCCGTTCGCCTGCCCAGTGCATCGTGCGTGAAGGAGACCGTACGGCCGTTCACCGTATCGGACTTGAGGCGGCCGAAGCGGTCCCGCAGCCGTACCAGCGTCGCGTCCGGGCCGGTGGCCGCCGCCAGCTCGTCGAAGACATCGTATTCAAACACCGTGACCGCACCCGCGGCGTCCTTGCGAACGACTTGGCCGAGTGGGTTGTACTCGTATGTGACGGTCTGACCCTGCGCGTTCATGCGGGACGTCAGGCGCCCGGCCGCGTCGTACCCGTAGGTCAGTGTCCGGTCGTCGAAGTCAGTCTCGGCGAGTAGTCGGCCTGCCGGGTCGTACGTGTACGTCCACGTCAGCGCCTGCGGGTTGGTCACCTGCGTCAAACACAGATTCGCGTCGTGGGTGAACTCGTACCGCACGCCGTCCGGGCCCGTGCGGGCCGTCAGCAGGTCGAAGGCCGTGCACTCGAAGCGGGTCGCAGCACCCATGGAGTCCGTGTGGGAAAGGCAGTTGCCCTCGCCGTCGTACGTCCACACCTGCGTGCTGCCGTCGGGCGACAAACGCCCTATCAGAGTTCGAGAGCCTGGCCATCCAGGCGGGATCTCTCGCTGCGGCGGCAGCCCAACTCCGCATCGTGGAGGAGGGCTCGGCAATCGAGCCAGGCGCCCACTTGCTCAACGCCCACACAGGAAAAGGCCAGCAGTTCGACTGGGTGTTCGTGCCCGGCTTCGAGGACTGGCACATCCCAGATGGTCGGGCCGACACCACCGAGCAACTGGCAGAAGAGCTCCGGGCCGTCCTCGTCATGGTCTCCAGGGCACGCCATGGCATCGTCATCACCCGCGCGCAGTCCCTGATCCCCAAAGCAGGCAACCCCTACGCCACGCGCGAGAGCCAGTGGTGGCCCATGATCGTCGAGGCATGCCCAATGAACACCAACACCCTCGCCCAGCACATCTCCGAACTGATATCCCAAGCCATCTCTCGGGATGAGTCCGTGTCCGCAACGCCACAAGCGTCACCCCGGGTGCTCGGCGAAGTCCCGGCCAACGCCGGGGCAGCAGAGAGCTTGGCACGCGGGGCCGACGGAACCGGGTAACGTGATTGTCATGTTCTTCCAGACGCCGATTTACGAGTGAGAGCGTGACGGGCCCCGCTGACGTCCTTCGACGTCGCCGCCCGTCCCTCACCGACAAATCCGCAGATCACTTCACATCACCACCGGGAGAACCCGTGACCGACAGCAAGAACATCAACAACCCCGTGGGCCAGGGCGGTGGCCAGCGCAAGAGGCTGTCCCGCGCCGAACGGCAGAACAACGGTCCGCACCGCAACCTCGACCGCCAGGGTGCCGCCGACCAGAAGGCGGAGCTGGTGCGCAAAATGCGCGCGAAGGTACGCACAGCTGAGAGCGCCGGACAGGCGAGCGACGACACCGCACAGAGGTGACGCATCGCCGCCGCCGGGTGGCACCGCACGGGGTAGGGCTCGGACCGCGACGTGCAGTCCGGGCCCTGGTGCCGTATCGGGGCTCTGCTGCCGTACTGGCTGCCGTGCCTAGTAGTGCCGATCACTCTGCCAGAGGCAGCAGCCGGCGTCCCATGGTTCAGCTATGGGACTTCCTCGACGTGCTCTTGCCGATCGGCCCCGAAGCCCGCGCGTGCTGCAGGACCGGAACTTCCGTAGGCGTTGGAAGATGGCAAAACGAACCAGGCTCGGCGGACTTCCACTACGGCGAGATGAAGATGCGCCGGCACGGCACCGTAGCACCTCTGGGCAAGTAACTGCTCCTGAGCAGGCACTGGACAGTGTCCGGATAGGAGCTGCGGGCCGTTCGTGCCCTCACCTCCCGCAGGAGAACTCCGGCCCACCGTCACCGCAGGAAATGCCAACTGACGCCCCATCAGAACGAGCGTCAAATGAGCGTCACGAGCGTCATTTCAGCGTCAAGATATCGCCCGTAACGCCCACATCGCACATAATGCGCACGCACGAAGCAGCAGGTCAGGAGCCCTTTGCGGCCGGTTCGAGGATGGCAACGCACTCCACATGGTGCGTCATCGGAAACAGATCGAACGCCCGCAGCGTCCGCACCCGGTACCCACCCTCCCGGAAGTACGCCAGGTCGCGTGCGAGGGCCGCCGGGTCGCAGGCGACGTAGGCGATGCGGCGGGCGCTCAGGCCCGTCAGGTGTTTGACGACCTGCTTGCCGGCGCCCGCGCGGGGCGGGTCGAGGACGATCAGGTCGCACTCGGTGATGCCGGTGCGCGGGAGGATCTGGTCGACCTTGCCGTGTTCGATGCGAACCCGGTCCAGGTCCTTCAGGTTGTGGCGGGCGTCCTCGACGGCGCGCTTGCCGGACTCGATGCCGAGGACGGCGCCCTTTTCGCCGATGCGCTGGCCGATGGCGCCGGCGAACAGGCCGACGCCGCAGTAGAGGTCGAGGGCCATGTCGTTCTTGCGGGGCAGGAGGCCCTGCATGACGGCGCGGACCAGGGTGTTGGCGGCCTGCGGGTGGACCTGCCAGAAGCCGCCGGAGCCGACGCGGTAGGTGCGGTCGTCGGCGCGCTCGCGGACGAAGGCACGGCCGTGCACGCGGTGGACGCCGCCGTCGCGCTCGTCGACGCGCATCACCGAGACGGGCTTGTCGAGCTCGACCAGGGGCAGCCGGCCGCCGGGCCTCGGGGTGAGGATGACCTGGCGGTCGTGGGAACCCGTGGCGGCGATGGCCTCCACCGTGGCCATGCCGGGCCAGTCCCGCTTCTCGATGCCGAGCTCCGTGACGCCGGGGGCCGCGATCAGGCAGCGTTCGACGGGCTCCACGTCGTGCGAGCGGTGCTTGCGCAGGCCGACCTTGCCGTCCTCGTCGATGGCGTACTGGACACGGGTGCGCCAGGCGGGCACCTCGCCCGCCGGGAGCTTGTCGCCCTCGGCCGGCATGACCGTGCCGTCCCAGCCCGCCTCCTCGGGGGTGAGGCCCGCGAGGCGCTGGAGCTGTTCGGCGATCACTTCGCCCTTGAGCCGGCGCTGGGCGCCGGGCTTGGCGTGCTGCCAGTCGCAGCCGCCGCACTTGCCGGGGCCGGCGTACGGGCAGGGCGCCTCGACGCGGTCCTTGGACGCCTCGATGATCTGTACCGCGTCGGCACGCAGGAAGCGGGAGTCGCTCTCGCCGTCGGTGACCCTGGCGATCACCTTCTCGCCGGGGAGTGTGTGCCGTACGAAGAGGACCCGGCCCTCCGAGGTGCGGGCGATGCAGTGGCCGCCGTGTGCGACGGGGCCGACCTCGACCTCGTACTCCTCCCCGACCAGCGACGACGTGGGTTCGTTCTGCATGAGGGGGTGGCTCCAGAGATCAAGGGAAAAACGGCCGGACAACAACCCACGAGTCTACGTGGGTGTCGTCCGGCCGCTTACCACGAGCGGAAGCGGACAAGGGCGGTCAGCTCTTGCCGCTGGGTTCCTTGGGCCTGCGCTCCACGGGGCCGCGGCGCACCGAGCCCGGCGCGTTCCATTCCGCGCGCTTCCTGGCACGCTTCTTGGCCGCCTCGGAGGACTCCAGCTGATACGGCACGGAGGTCACCATGACGCCCGGGGTGAAGAGCAGCCGCCCCTTGAGGCGCAGGGCGCTCTGGTTGTGGAGGAGGTGCTCGTACCAGTGGCCGACCACGTACTCCGGGATGTACACGCTCACGACGTCGCGCGGGCTCTCCCGGCGCAGGCCCTTCACGTAGTCGATGACCGGCCGGGTCACCTCGCGGTACGGGGAGTCGAGGATCTTCAGCGGGATGTCGACTCCGCGCCGCTCCCAGTCGTCCTTGAGCGCCTTGGTCTCGGCCGGGTCGACGCTGATGGAGAGCGCCTCCAGCCGGTCGGAGCGGATCAGCTTGGCGTAGGCGAGGGCGCGCAGGGTGGGCCGGTGGAGCTTGGAGACCAGGACGATCGAGTGGACCCTGGAGGGCCGGATCGTCTCGTCGGACGGGGTCTCGTCGGCGGCGATCTCCTCGGCGACCCGGTCGTAGTGCCTGCGGATCGCGGTCATCGTCGCGAAGAAGATGCACATGCCGAGCAGGGCGACCCAGGCACCGTGGGTGAACTTGGTGACCAGGACGACCACGAGGACGAGGCCGGTCAGGAAGGCGCCGAAGGTGTTGATCGCGCGGGAGCGGATCATGTGGCGGCGCTTGTCGGCGTCCTTCTCGGTGCGCAGGTGGCGGTTCCAGTGCCGGACCATGCCGGTCTGGCTGAGGGTGAAGGAGACGAACACACCGACGATGTAGAGCTGGATCAGCCGGGTCGAGTCGGCGCCGTAGATGACGACGAGCAGGGCGGCCGCACCGGCGAGCAGCACGATGCCGTTGGAGAAGGCGAGCCGGTCGCCGCGGGTGTGCAGCTGGCGCGGCAGGTAGCGGTCCTGGGCGAGGATCGAGCCGAGCACCGGGAAGCCGTTGTACGCCGTGTTCGCCGCGAGGAACAGCACCAGGGCGGTGGCCGCGGCGAGCACGATGAACAGGAAGCTGCCGTTGCCGAATACGGCCTCGGCGACCTGCGTGATCACCGGGTCCTGCACATAGCCGGGGCCGACCGGCACACCGCCCCTCAGCAGGTCGGCCGCCGGGTTCTCGGCCATCCGGACCTTGGTGACCAGGGCGAGGGCGATGATGCCGACGAGCATGGTGATGGCGAGCATGCCCATCATCGTCAGCGTCGTCGCCGCGTTCTTGGACTTGGGCTTACGAAAGGCCGGGACGCCGTTGGAGACCGCCTCGACGCCGGTGAGCGCGGCACAGCCGGAAGAAAAAGCACGCAGCAGCAGGAAGACGAGGGCGAAGCCCGCGAGGCCCTCCTGCTCCGCCTTGATATGGAAGCCGGCGGTGGGCGCGCGCATGGTGTCGCCGAGCACGAGAGCGCGGTAGGCGCCCCACGCGATCATGATGAAGACGCCCACGACGAACACATACGTGGGAATCGCGAAGAGCGATCCCGACTCCTTGACGCCGCGCAGGTTCATCAGCGTCAGGAGCAGGATCACCGCGACGGCGCACATCACCTTGTGCTCGACCACGAACGGGATCGCCGAGCCCAGGTTCTCGATGCCGGAGGTGATGGAGACGGCGACGGTGAGGACGTAGTCCACGAGCAGCGCACTGGCGACGGTCAGGCCGGCCTTGGGGCCGAGGTTGGTGGTGGCGACCTCGTAGTCGCCACCACCGCTCGGGTACGCGTGCACGTTCTGCCGGTACGACGCCACCACGGTGAACATCACCACCACGACCGCCAGAGCGATCCACGGGCTGAAGTGGTACGCCGAAATGCCCGCGACGGACAGGACGAGCAGCACCTCCCCAGGCGCGTAGGCGACGGAGGACAGGGCGTCGGAGGCGAAGACGGGGAGGGCGATGCGCTTCGGCAGGAGCGTTTCTCCGAGCCGGTCACTGCGCAATGCGCGCCCGATCAGGATCCGTTTGGGCACGTCGGTCAGTTTGGACACGCAGAGGATCGTAAGCGTTCCGTATGGAAGCCGCAGACGCACCACCCCCGTGGCCCTGCAATCTCCTGCGCTCGGACGAAAAAGCCACGAAATCCTTAACGAAATCCTTGCACTAGGCGTCCGCGAAAAGGGCGCTGTAACCATTCAATGCGGGCTGACCGCCGAGATGTGCGTAAAGAACGGTGGAATCGCGGGCGATCTCGCCGCGGGCCACGAGATCGACCATTCCCGCCATCGACTTCCCCTCGTACACGGGGTCGGTGATCATGCCCTCGGTACGGGCGGCGAGCCGCATCGCGTCGAGGGTCGGGTCGTCGGGGATGCCGTAGGTGCCCGCGTGGTAGCGCTCGTCGAGTTCGATGTCGTCCACCGTGAGCTCCCGGCGCACCCCGATGAGCCGTGCGGTGCCGGCCGCGATCCGGGCGATCTGCTCGCGGGTACGGGCGGGCTCGGCGGAGGCGTCGATGCCGAGGACGCGCCGCGGGCGGGCGCCCGCCTCCTCCAGCGCGGCGAAGCCCGCGACCATGCCGGCCTGGGTGGAGCCGGTCACCGAGCAGACCAGCACGGTGTCGAAGAACACGCCGAGCGCGCGTTCCTGCTCGGCGACCTCGTACGCCCAGTTCGCGAAGCCGAGTCCGCCCAGTGGGTGGTCGGACGCGCCCGCGGGGATGGCGTACGGCTTGCCGCCGCCCTCCTCCACCTCGCGCAGCGCCTGCTCCCAGCTCTCCTTGACGCCGATGCCGAACCCGGCGCGCACCAGGCGGACGTCGGCGCCGGCCAGGCGGCTGATCAGGATGTTGCCGACCTTGTCGTAGACGGCGTCCGGCCACTCGACCCAGCTCTCCTGGATGAGTACGCACTTCAGACCGGCGCGGGCGGCGACCGCCGCGACCTGGCGGGTGTGGTTGGACTGGACCCCGCCGATGGACACCAGGGTGTCGCAGCCCTTCGCCAGTGCGTCGGCGACGAGGTATTCGAGCTTGCGGGTCTTGTTGCCGCCGTAGGCGATGCCGGAGTTGCAGTCCTCCCGCTTGGCCCAGATCCCGGCGCCGCCGAGGTGTTCGGTGAGCCGGTCGAGCCGGTGCACCGGCGAGGGGCCGAAGAGGAGGGGGTAGCGGTCGTAGGAGGAGAGGGACGGGGAGGCGGACGGGGTGGTGGTCATGCGGGCTCCCTGGCTCGGTGGCGGTGCGGCGGAAGGCTGGGGGCGGTGCGGCAGAACGCCGGGTGGGGTGGCGCGGCGGAAGACGGGGTGGGGTGGTGATGCGGCGGCCCGCTGCCGGGCCGCCGGGCTACCCGGGCGGTTCGTCGGCGAGCTCTTCGAGCGCCCGCCAGATCTCGGCGGTGATCCGGGCGGCGGCTTCGGCATCGCGCTCCGCGCACGCCTCGATCAGCCGCTGGTGCAGCTCCGCCGAGCCGTGCGCGGAGCCGGCCGTGCCGAATCGCCGCCACTCCAGGCGCCGGATCAAGGGGGTGTAGCGCTCGACGGTGGCGGCCACGGCCCGGTTGCCGCAGGCGGCGACGAGGACGTCGTGGAGCTGGTCGTCGGCGCGCAGCGCGTCCACCACGTCACTGCGGCCGGTCGCGTCCCGGAACCGGTCGTTGGCGGCGCGCATCGCGGCGACGTCCGCGTCCGTGAGGCGGGGCACCGCGGTCCTGGCGGCCAGCTCCTGCATGGCCCGTACGACGGCCGCGGCGTCCCGGACGTCGCGCGGCACCAGCCGGGTCACCCGGGTGTAGCTCTGTGGCTTGGATTCGACCAGGCCCTCACCGGAGAGCCGGGACAGCGCGTCGCGGACGGGTGCGCGGGAGAGTCCGAGGCGTTCGGCGAGGTCGGCGTCGCGGACCGGGGCACCGGGCGGGAGGTCGCCGCGGACGATGGCGTCGCGGATCGCCTCGTAGGCGGTGTCCCGCAGCAGGGTCCGTCGGACGGGGCGCAGGGTCTCCATGAACTGACATGTTAGATGTCTGTGTGCTCCGTACTCAAGAGCCCGTCCGTCGGCAGTCGCGCGTCGGCGGCCTGCGGCGCCCACCGGGCGGGGCGCGGCGAAAGCGCACTCGGATGAGGCTTCGCACTCCGGGCCGCATAAGCTCATCCTGGGCAACGGGACAGACCGTTGCCCCGTTGTTTGCCCGGCAAGCTGAGAAAGAAGTGTGAGCAGGGTGTTTTCGCAGGTCAGCCGGACGACCAGGAGTGCGAGGTAGGCGCAAGGTGCACATCGTCATCATGGGCTGCGGGCGAGTAGGAGCCGCTCTCGCGCAGACCCTGGAGCAGCAGGGGCACACGGTCGCCGTCATCGACCAGGACCCGACGGCGTTCCGTCGCCTCGGGTCCGGATTCGGCGGACGGCGCGTCACGGGTGTCGGCTTCGACCAGGACACCCTCCGTGAGGCGGGTATCGAGGAGGCCGGTGCGTTCGCCGCGGTGAGCAGTGGCGACAACTCGAACATCATCGCCGCCCGGGTGGCCCGCGAGATGTTCGGCATCGAGAATGTCGCCGCGCGGATCTACGACCCCCGGCGCGCCGAGGTGTACCAGCGTCTCGGCATCCCCACGGTCGCCACCGTGCGCTGGACCGCGGACCAGATGCTGCGGCGGCTGCTGCCTTCGGGCGCCGAGCCGCTGTGGCGCGATCCGAGCGGTGGTGTGCAGCTCGCGGAGGTGCACACCACACCCTCCTGGATCGGCCACAAGATCAGCACCCTGCAGGAGGAGACGGGCGTCCGCGTGGCGTTCCTCACCCGGCTGGGCGAAGCCATACTGCCCACCTCGCAGACGGTGCTGCAGGAGGGCGACCTGGTCCACGTGATGATGCGTACGGACGAGATCGCGAAGGTCGAGGCGGCCTTCGCCGAGGGTCCTGAGGAGGGCGGTCACTGATGCGTGTCGCGATTGCCGGGGCCGGTGCGGTGGGGCGTTCCATCGCGGGCGAGCTGCTGGAGAACGGGCACGAGGTGCTGCTCGTCGACAAGGCGCCGACGGCCATCTCGGTGGAGCGGGTGCCGATGGCCGAGTGGCTGCTGGCGGACGCCTGCGAGATCACCTCGCTCGACGAGGCGGCGCTCCAGCGCTGCAACGTCGTGATCGCCGCGACCGGCGACGACAAGGTGAACCTGGTCGTCTCGCTGCTCGCGAAGACCGAGTACGGCGTGCCGAGGGTCGTCGCCCGGGTCAACAACCCGAAGAACGAGTGGCTGTTCAACGAGGCCTGGGGTGTCGATGTGGCGGTCTCGACGCCGCGGCTGATGTCGGCGCTGGTCGAGGAGGCGGTGAGCGTCGGGGATCTGGTCCGGCTGCTGCGCTTCAGTCACGGTGACGCCAACCTGGTCGAGCTGACGCTGCCGCCGGAGTCGGCGCTGGCCGGCACCCGGGTCGGGGATGTCGCCTGGCCCGAGGACACCTCGCTGGTCACCATCATCCGTGGTCAGCGCGTGCTGACGCCGAGCACCGAGGAGACCCTGGAGGCCGGTGACGAGTTGCTGTTCGTGGCCGCGCAGGCACGCGAGGAACAGCTGGAGGACCTGCTGTCGGTGCGCCGGGGCGACTCGGACGACTGACCCTCGGCCCGGACGGTACGAATAGCACCGCCGGCTCGGACGGCGCAGACGCGGAAAGGGCCCGGAACCGTATGACACGGTTCCGGGCCCTTCCGTACGTCCGGCGAGCGCGGTCCCCGGAACGCCCGGTTCAGAACTCCTGGTTGCGCACGGCGGCCGCCGCGGCCTTGCGCTCCTTCTCCGCCTGCTCCTCGGCCTCCATCTCGGCGAAGACGTCGATGGGCGGCGGCGCCTTGGCCAGGAAGACCCAGGTCAGGTAGACCGCGAGCAGGAACGGGGGGATCTTCAGGGCGACCAGGATCCAGCCCAACTGGGTGGTGTCGGCCCACCAGTACAGCGGGAAGAGGATCGCGCACTTGGCGAGCAGGATCAGTCCCCAGGCATAACTGGCCTTGGCGTACGCCTTCTTGCGGCCGGGGTTCCTGGTGCGCCAGGAGAGGTTCTCCTTGAACACCGGCCCCAGGATGAGACCGATCAGCGGCACCCCGGCGAGGGTGGTGATCAGGTAGGCGAGGGCCAGGCCGAGCGTGTAGAGCATGCCCGGCAGATAGAAATCCTTGGCATTGCCCGTCATCATCGCGAAGACCACGCCGAAGGCCACCCCGAAGACACCGCTGAAGGCGTGCTTGACGGTGTCCCGCCGGATCAGCCGCACGGCGACGAGGACCAGCGACACCACCAGGGCCGCGATGGCCGAGAGGTGGAGATCCTTGTTGATCGTGAAGATGGTGACGAACAGCAGCCCGGGAAGGACCGTCTCCACCATGCCCCGGACACCGCCGAAGGCCTCGAAGAGCGCGGCCTCGGTGACCGCCTTCGTGTCGGTCGCCTCCTGGTCGGTGCGGGTGGTGGGGTCCGTGTCGGACGTCGGCTTGTCGAGAGACGTCACCGGCTACTCCTTGCCGAGCGGTCGGAGTTCGTATTTGGGGTTGAACAGCACCCGGCGCCCGTGGCTCATGGCGATCCGGCCCGAGGCGATGAGCTTGCGGCCCGGTTCTATGCCCACGATGGAGCGGCGGCCCAGCCAGACGACGTCCAGCGGCGCGGTGCCGTCGAAGAGCTCGGCCTCCAGGGCGGGCACTCCGGCGCGCGGCCGCAGGGTGACGGTCCGCAAGGTACCAGTCACCTTCACGATCTGGCGGTCGGTGCATTCGGAGATCCGTGTGCAGCCCGAGGCCTGCGCGTCCTCCTGCAGTTCCTCGGACTCGAGATCCTCCTGGGAGCTGGACAGCCGGTCGAGCATCCGCCGGAAGCGGCCCGACGGCTTTTCCGCCTTGCCGGGCTTGTCGGATCGAGGAACAGCACTCATACACGAAGGGTACCGGTCCCGGCTGCTCCGGGCGGGTGTCCCCGGTCTCACTCCAACGAGTGACCGGGGAGAGGCACGGAGGAACTCCCCGCGTCCCGTTCAGCCGCGCTCGAAGCGGTACCCCATGCCCGGCTCGGTGACGAAGTGCCGGGGGTGCGAGGGGTCGGCCTCCAGCTTGCGCCTCAGCTGGGCCATGTAGACCCGCAGATAGTTGGTCTCGGTGCCGTACGAGGGCCCCCAGACCTCCTGGAGCAGCTGTTTCTGGCTGACCAGCCGCCCGCTGTTGCGGACCAGGACCTCCAGCAGATGCCACTCGGTGGGGGTGAGCCGTACGTCGCGTCCCGCGCGGTGGACCTTCTTCGCCGCCAGGTCGACGGTGAACCCGTCGGTCTCGACGACCACGACGTCGTCGGAGCCGTGCTGCCCGACGGGCTCGGCGCGGCGGACCGAGGCGCGCAGCCGGGCCAGCAGCTCGTCCATGCCGAACGGCTTGGTGACGTAGTCGTCGGCGCCGGCGTCCAGCGCCTCCACCTTCTCGTCGGAGGTGTGGCGGGCGGAGAGCACCAGGATCGGCACCCGGGTCCAGCCGCGCAGCCCCTTGATCACCTCGACGCCGTCCATGTCCGGCAGCCCGAGGTCGAGGACGACGACATCGGGGTGGCGGGCGGCGGCGAGCTGGAGGGCGGTCGCGCCGTCGGGCGCCGCGTCCACCTCGTACTTGCGCGCCTTCAGGTTGATCACGAGGGCGCGTACGATCTGCGGCTCGTCGTCGACCACAAGCACCCGGGTCATGGGGGCCCTGCCTTTCTGCTGTACGGCGATCTCCCGGGACGTGCCGGAGATCATGAGGTGAACTGCGCGGTCATGCGGTGGAACGCGTGGTCATGAAGTGTCCCGCGTGGTCATGAGGTGACCCGCGCGGGCAGTTCGGGGCTGACCGGAACGTATCCCGATGCCGCCTTGAGGGTCAGCACCATGGTCAGGCCGCCGCCGGGGGTGTCTTCGGCGTCCAGCGTGCCGCCCATGGACTCCACGAAGCCGCGGGCCACGGCGAGCCCCAGTCCGACGCCCGCGCCGCGCGGGGCGTCGCCGTAGCGCTGGAAGGGCTCGAAGATGCGCTCCTTGGCGTCGTCCGGGACTCCGGGGCCGCGGTCGGCCACCCGCAGCTCGACGCGTTCGCCGAGCGCGCTGGCGGCCACGGTGACACGTTCCGCGTAGCGGCTGTACTTCACGGCGTTCTCGACGATGTTGGCGACGGCCCGCTCCAGCAGCCCGGGGTCGACCTCGACCATCGGCAGGGTCTCGGGGATGTCCAGGTCGACGCTGTCCTCGGGGACACCGCCGAGCGCCATCGGGACCACCTCGTCGAGGTCGATCTCGCGGATCAGCGGGGTGACCGTGCCGGTCTGGAGCCGGGACATGTCCAGGAGGTTGCCCACGAGGTGGTCGAGGCGGTCGGCGCCGTTCTCGATGCCCTCCAGGAGTTCGGCCTGGTCCTCGTCGGACCAGGCGACGTCGTCGGAGCGCAGGGAGCTGACGGCGGCCTTGATGCCGGCGAGCGGGGTACGCAGATCGTGGCTGACGGCGGCGAGCAGCGCCGTCCTGATCCGGTTGCCCTCGGCGAGCCGCCGGGCCTCCTCGGCCTCGTCGACCAGGCGCTGCCGGTCCAGTACGACGGCGGCCTGGGCGGCGAACGCGCCGAGCACCCGGCGGTCCTCGGCGGGCAGCACCCGGCCGGAGAGCGCCAGCGCCATGTGGTCGCCGACGGGCATGTCCACATCGGCGTCCTCCGGCCGGGCCACCGGTCCCGGTCCGACGCTCCCGGCGCAGGTCCACGGATCGACGTCGCTGCTGCGCTCCAGCAGGGCGACGGACTCCATGCCGAAGGTCTCGCGGACCCGGTCGAGGAGTGCGTCCAGCGTCGTCTCGCCACGCAGCACACTGCCGGCCAGGAAGGAGAGGATCTCCGACTCGGCGCGCAGCCGTGCCGCCTGATGGGTGCGGCGGGCCGCCAGGTCGACGACCGAGGCGACCGAGACCGCCACCGCGAAGAAGATCACGATGGCGACGAAGTTCTCCGGGTCCTGCACGGTCAGGGTGTGGGTGGGCGGGGTGAACCAGTAGTTCAGCAGCATCGACCCGACGGCGGCCGACGCGAGGGCCGGCAGCAGTCCGCCGAGCAGCGCGGCGCCCACGGTCAGGAAGAGGAAGAGCAGGACGTCGTTGGCGAGTCCGGGCCCGCTGTCCAGACCGGCCAGCAGCAGGGTGAGGAGGGCCGGGCCGCCGACCCCGACCAGCCAGCCCCAGATGATCCGCACCCGGCCGAGCCGGGCACCGCGGGCGATCGGCAGACCGCGCCCCTTGGCGACCTCTTCGTGGGTGACGATGTGGACATCGAGGTCGGGCCCGGACTCCCGGGCGACGGTGGCGCCCACGCCCGGTCCGTAGATGTACTGCCAGGCCTTGCGGCGGCTGGAGCCGAGGACGATCTGCGTGGCGTTCACCCCACGGGCGAATTCGAGGAGCGCCGACGGTATGTCGTCGCCGATGACATGGTGGAACGTGCCGCCGAGGTCCTCCACGAGGGTGCGCTGGACGGTGAGTTCCTTGGGCGAGGCGGAGGTCAGCCCGTCGCTGCGGGCGATGTAGACGGCGAGGATCTCGCTGCCCGAGCCCTTGGCCGCCATCCGGGACGCGCGGCGGATGAGCGTACGGCCCTCGGGGCCGCCGGTCAGTCCGACGACGATGCGTTCGCGGGCCTGCCAGGTGGTGCGGATGTTGTGCTCGCCGCGGTACTGCTGGAGGTACTCGTCGACCCGGTCGGCGACCCAGAGAAGGGCCAGCTCGCGCAGGGCGGTCAGGTTGCCGGGGCGGAAGTAGTTCGACAGCGAGGCGTCGATCCGGTCCGGCTTGTAGATGTTGCCGTGGGCCATCCGGCGGCGCAGCGCCTGGGGCGACATGTCGACGAGTTCGAGCTGGTCGGCCCTGCGGACGACCTCGTCGGGGACCGTCTCGCGCTGCCGCACGCCGGTTATCGCCTCGACGACGTCACCGAGCGACTCCAGGTGCTGGATGTTGACGGTGGACACCACGTCGATGCCCGCCTGGAGGAGTTCCTCGACGTCCTGCCAGCGTTTGGCGTTGCGGGAACCCGGCACATTGGTGTGGGCCAGTTCGTCCACCAGGGCGACGGCGGGGGCGCGCTCCAGGACCGCGTCGACGTCCATCTCGGTGAAGACGGCGGAGCGGTACTCGATCTCGCGGCGCCGGACCTGCTCCAGGCCGTGCAGCATGACCTCGGTGCGCGGCCGGTCGTGGTGCTCCACGAAGGCGACGACGCAGTCGGTGCCCCGCTCCACGCGTCGATGGGCCTCGGAGAGCATCGCGTACGTCTTGCCGACGCCGGGTGCCGCACCCAGGTAGATCCGAAGCTTGCCGCGTGCCATGGCCCCATTGTCTTCTCTCGAACCGGCTGCGTCCGATGCGGCAGCCGGTTCGAAGCTACCTCGCTCATTGTCGACAAATGGGGCGCGGGGTGGGGTGAGGGACCGAATTGACAGGATTCTGACGCCCCGGACGGGCCCTACGCGTGCTCGACGATGTGTCCGTCGCTCAGTTCCAGCACCCGGTCCGCCAGCCCCAGCAGCTGGGGGTCGTGTGTCGCCACCAGCGCGGTGACGCCCTCGCCGCGCACCACCGCCCGCAGCAGCTCCATCACCGCGAGCCCGGTCTCCGCGTCGAGCTGCCCCGTCGGCTCGTCCGCGATCAGCAGGGCGGGCCGGTTGGCGAGTGCGCGGGCGATCGCGACGCGCTGCTGCTGCCCCCCGGAGAGCTCGCCGGGGCGCTGGGCCGCGTGGTCGGCGAGGCCGACCAGGGAGAGCAGCAGCGCCACCCGCTCCTCGCGCTCGCCCGGGTCCGCCTTGCGCAGCCGCATGGGCACGCCGACGTTCTCCGCGGCGGTCAGGATCGGGATCAGGCCGAACGACTGGAAAATGAAACCGATCCGGTCCCTGCGCAGCTCCAGGAGCCCGTCCTCGCCGAGCTCGGCGAGGTCCGTGCCGTCTACGGTGATCCGCCCGCCGTCGGGGCTGTCGAGCCCGCCGAGCAGGTTGAGGAGGGTCGTCTTGCCCGAACCCGAGCGCCCCTTGAGCGCGACGAGTTCGCCGCGCGGCACCTCGAAGGACACCCCGCGCAGCGCGTGCACGGCTCCGGCGCCGGAGCCGTACGAGCGGTGCAGGTCCTCGACCCGGACCATGGGCCCGCGTGCCGGTTCCTCGGCCACTGCGGTACCGCCCTGCCCCTCGGTACCCGTCCGGCCGGTGCTCTCGGTCATGTCTCTCCCCGTACGTGCTCGGTCCCGTCGGCCGCCAGTATGTGCAATGCGCACCGGGCTGGACAATGCCCGGCGGCTTCCGGGTGTCCGGAACGGCCGCCGTCGCGGCCGTTCCGGCGGTGGCCCGGCCCGCCGCACCCGTCGCAGAGAGCACTGACGATCCCTTGCCGCAGCACTACCGCTCCGCGACAACTTCCCGACAACTTTCTGACACCGCCCGGCCAGCCTGACCGGGGTCCGCCGGGGCGAGCGCCCCGGCCCTGAAGTGCCCCGTCCTCGAAAGGGTGCGCATGACGTCACGCAGAAGCCTTCCCCGGCTGGCGGCCGGAGTTCTCGGGATCTCCCTGACCCTGTCCGCGGTCCCCGCCGCCGCGGAGTCGCGGCCCACCGCCGCCCCCACCGTCTCCGAGCAGCAGGTGATGCCCCATCTGCGGGCCCTGCAGCGCATCGCGGACCGCAACGGCGGCAACCGCGCGCACGGCACGAAGGGGTACGCGGATTCGGTGGCGTACGTGAAACGCGCCCTGGACCGGGCGGGCTTCCGTACCCGGCTGGTCCCGTTCACCCACGCCGGGGCCACGGGCGACAACCTGATCGCCGACTGGCCGGGCGGCGACCCGGACCATGTGGTGCTGACCGGGGCCCACCTCGACAGTGTCGAGGAGGGCCCGGGGATCAACGACAACGGCTCGGGCTCGGCCGCGGTCCTGGCCGCGGCCCTCCAGGTGGCCGAGTCCGGCCTCGCACCCGAACGGCATCTGCGGTTCGCGTGGTGGGGCGCGGAGGAACAGGGCCTGATCGGCTCGGAGCGCTACGTCGGCGGGCTCTCGGGGGCCGAGCGCCGCAGGATCGACGTCTATCTCAACTTCGACCAGGCGGGCAGCAGGAACACCCGGCAGTGGCTCGTGGTCCACGACGACGAGCACGGCGAGACCGAGGCCCAGCAGGCCTTCGAGGCGTGGTTCGCCGAGCGGTCCATTCCCACCTTCGACATCGGCGTCGGCGGCTCGGACCACGAGTCGTTCGGCAATGCCGGCATCCCGTCGTCCGGCTTCAGCACCGGCATCTCCGACTGCATCCACGAGGCCTGCGACGACCTCGCCAACGTGGATCCGAGGACGGAGACCACCAGCGCCGACGCCATCACCGGCGTGCTGTGGAAGCTCGCCGCCACCACACCCCGGCACTGATCCCCGCCCCCGACCCCCAGGAACGAGACATGCGCAGACTCCTGAACCGACCGGACCGCCGCCGCAGCAGCAGAACCGTCACCGCCCTGGTGGCCGCGGTCGTGAGCGGCTCCGTGCTGGCCGCCGTCCCCGCCTCGGCCGCCATCGGCGGACCGGGTCTCGGCGACCCGTACTTCCCCGACGACGGCAACTCCGGCTACGACGTCTCCCACTACGACGTCCGCATCTCGTACGACCCGGCGCACACCGACCGTCTGGACGGCGACACCACCGTCACCGCCCGCGCCCTGACCGGCCTGGACCGGTTCGGTCTGGACCTCAAGGGCTTCACCGTGGCATCGGTGGAGGTGGACGGCGTACCGGCCAGGACGTTCTCCCGGGCCGGCGCCCATGAACTGTTGATCACCCCGGCCCGCCCGGTGACGAAGGGCGCGACGTTCCGGGTCCGGGTGAAGTACGCGGGCAGGCCCGATCCCGAAGGCTGGCACACCCTGCAGAGCGGCGGCGCGAACGTGGCGGGCGAGCCGCACTCCGCGACCTCCTGGTACCCCGCCAACGACCACCCGTCCGACAAGGCCACCTTCGCCCTCACCGCGACGGTCCCCGACGGCTGGACGGCCGTCGGCAACGGGCTGCCCGGCCCGGAGAGCCTGAAGGACGGCAGAAGGACCTTCCGCTGGTCCGAGGACCGGCCGATGGCCACGTACCTCAGCACGGTCGCCATCGACCGGTTCACCGTGCACCGCGGCCGGACGGCCGCCGGAACACCGGTCATCACGGCGTACAGCCCGGATGCCGTCATCGACGCCGGGGCGGAGGCCGAGCAGACGGAGATCCTGGACTTCCTGGCCTCGAAGTTCGGTCCGTACCCGTTCTCCTCCGCGGGTGCCATCGTCGTCGGGGCCCCGAAGGAGCCGTCCGACGGCCCTCTCGCCCTGGAGACGCAGAGCCGCCCCACCTACGGCTCCATGCTCTTCGACGCCTCGATGGTCCACGAGAACACCCACCAGTGGTTCGGTGACAGCGTCTCGTTCAAGGACTGGCGGGACGGCTGCGCCGCCGAGTGCTTCGCCCAGTACGCCGGGCAGTTGTGGGAGGAGCACAAGGGAGCCGACCTGGACCGGGACTACTACCGGTCCGAGGTGGAGGAGTACAGGAACGATCCGTCGTTCTGGTCCGTCAGGCTCTACGACCCGGGACCGGGCAAGGAACTGGACGGGGCTCTGTACTTCAAGGGCTCGCTGATGCTGCACGCCCTGCGCCGCACGGTGGGCGACGAGGCGTTCTTCCGGACGCTCCGGACCTGGACCCGCGACCACGCGTACGGCAATGCCTCGTTCCGCCAGTTCGAGACACTGGCGGAGAAGGTGTCGGGCAAGGACCTCAAGGGCTTCTTCGCGGCCTGGGTGGACGGCACCGTCCTCCCGCCGCAGAAGTACCTCTACCCGGGCACCCTGGGCACACCGGCCCGGTGAACGGGTGGGCGGGGCGCGGGGTCCGGCCCCGCGCCCCGCTCCCCCGCGCTTCCTCAGGCCCCGTTCACCAGCTGTCCGAGTGCGATGTTGAGCTGGAGGACATTGACCCTCGGCTCTCCGACGAAGCCGAGGATCCGGCCGTCGGTGTGCTGCTCGACGAGCTTCTCCACCCGGGCGACGGGAAGGTGGTTCCGCTCGGCCACCCGGCGCACCTGGAGCTGTGCGTAGGCCGGGGAGATGGCCGGGTCGAGGCCGGAGCCGGAGGAGGTGACGGCGTCGGCCGGCACGTCCGAGGGGCTGACCGGGTGGCCGGGGACGGAGTTGTCCTCGACCACGGCGGCCTTGGCGGCGGTGACCCAGTCGATGAGTTCCTTGTTGTCGCCGGAGCGGTTGGTCGCGCCGGAGAGGATCAGTTTGTACTGGGTGTTGACGCTGTTGGTGCCCAGGCCGTTGGAGGGGCGCGGCTGGAACCACTTGAGGTCCGGGGCCGCGGTCTGCTGCCCCTTCTTCAGCGGCAGGTCGTAGCGCTGGCCGATGAGTTCGGAGCCGACGACCTTGCCGTTCGCGGTGATCTCGGAGCCGTTGGCCTTGTCGGGGAAGACGCCCTGGGCGACGCCCGTGACGGCGAGCGGGTAGAGCACGCCGCAGACGACGGTCAGCACGAGCAGGGCGCGCAGCCCGGCCCAGAGCAACCGGGCGGTGTTTGCTACGGAGTTGTTCATGGCAGGTCAGCCGATTCCTAAATTCAGTGCAGCCCGGGTACGAGGGAGATGACCATGTCGATGATCTTGATGCCGATGAACGGGGCGACCAGACCGCCGAGTCCGTAGATCCCGAGGTTGCGCCGGAGCATCGAGTCGGCGCTGCTGGGCCGGTAGCGCACCCCCTTCAGGGCGAGCGGCACCAGCGCGATGATGATCAGCGCGTTGAAGATCACGGCCGACAGGATCGCGGACTGGGGCGAGGACAGCTGCATGATGTTCAGCTTGTCCAGGCCGGGATAGACCACGGCGAACATCGCGGGGATGATCGCGAAGTACTTCGCGACGTCGTTGGCGATCGAGAAGGTGGTCAGGGCTCCGCGGGTGATGAGCAGCTGCTTGCCGATCTCGACGAT
>NZ_JBEZLL010000056.1:0-21593 GCF_040652135.1 Streptomyces sp. NPDC048295 | reverse complement strand
CGCGATCTCCCACAGCCCGTCTGGAACAATCCAACTCCACGTATCCCGCCCCATGAACAGCCCAACGAGCAATCTCCACATAGGACACGGTCTAAGCCCAGGGCATCCCAGCGGAATGGGCGCCGGCCGTCTGGGCCATCAACCACATGTGGCTCTCCAAACCCACGTGACCGCGTGGGTGCCCGCAGCTGCGCCAGCCTCGATGAGCGGTCCTGGCCCGGCGTTGCCGAAATGAAGCCGACCGACATCGCCCGCGTCCTCGGCATCTACGCCCAGCACGTCATCAACCCGCGCGGCTCCACCGCCGTCTCCGGCCTGGAGCTGATGACCGCGCTGCGCCCGCCGACGAAGCCGGAGCACGACGAGGAGACCGGCAACTGGACCTCGGGCTACAACCCCGGCAGCTTGGGGACGGAGCCGATGGACCCGGCGCCGCCGGAGGCCACCCTGGAACACCCCGTCGTCGTCAACAGCGGCTGGACGTGTCGCGGGGGTCACCGCCCGGTGTTACACGTCAAGCTAAGCACGGCCACACCTGAGTACCCGGAGGAGCTTCGAATGCCCCACCCCGTCATAGCCCGGCTGCGCCTGTTGCTTGCACCACCCGTCTCCGGGGGCGACACGGTGAGCTGGGAAGCAGTCAAGCAGGAGACGCTCCTCCGGTTCCCTGCCGACTATCGCGAGTTCGTGGAGTCGTACGGCGGAGGCGAGATCGACGAGTACCTGT
This sequence comes from Streptomyces sp. NPDC048295, assembly GCF_040652135.1. Taxonomy (NCBI): domain Bacteria; kingdom Bacillati; phylum Actinomycetota; class Actinomycetes; order Kitasatosporales; family Streptomycetaceae; genus Streptomyces; species Streptomyces sp. NPDC048295. The sequence continues at coordinate 20,866 of NZ_JBEZLL010000056.1, read as the reverse complement.
CCGTAAGTACGCCCCCGGTCCCCGGGTCGCCGTACGGTGACCTCTTGGACAGAGTCGATCCCGCTCTCTCTCACCGGGACCGCAAAGAGTTGAGCGCTCTTCTACCCGAAGGTGACCTGCCGCAGCTGCTGCCCTTCACGGACTCGGCAAGTGGTGATGTCGCGTTCTGGCTATGCGAGGGAGCCCCCGACACTTGGCGGGTCGCCGTCTTCCGGAGGCAGACACCGTACGAGGTGAATCGCTGGACCGTCTTCGACGGCGGTATGGCGTCGTTCTTCCTGGCAGTCCTGACCGGCGAGACTGACCCGTTCAGTGAGCGGATCGAGGCGGACGCCCAGCACGTGTTCGTGAAGTGGCGGGGGGCATAGGCACCATCCCCACGCCCAGGCACGCAGCACGACCAGGCCCTCACACCAGGCGAAGGAGCCGTGCCACCTGGAGGCTGGCGGCACGGCCGGTACTGGATCGCTCGTTTCAGTGTCCGCAGCCGGACATGGGGGTGTCGAGGTACTTCCAGGTCTGGGGTCCGACCTGGCCGTCGGGCTTGAGGCCGCTGCAGCTCTGGACGGCGCGTACGGCGACATCGGTGCTCTCTCCGAACTTGCCGTCGACGGTCAGCGTGTAGTCGTAGTTGAAGTTCAGCAGACACTGGATCTGTCTCACCTTCGAGCCCACCATGCCCTTGGCCATGACCTGGGTGCGGTCCCAGTTGTAGCGGCAGTTGGCACGGCCGTCGGCGCCGGGCGTGGCGCCTGTGCTGGGCGAGGCAGAAGCAGAGGATGCCTCGTTCTTGGCTGAGCTGCTGGGGCGCGGTGGCTTCGTGTTCGTGTCCTCCTCGCCCGTGGAGTCCTGGTCCTTGTTCTTCTTCTCGTCGTCCTTCGGGGCCTCGGTCGGTGTGGTGCTGTTCTTCGGGGGCAGGGGGGTTTCGTCGTCCACTGGCTGGTCATCGCCAGGGCGGTTGTCGCCGCCGGTCTCGGGCTGGGAGACGGCGGGACTCTTCGTCTCGTGGACCGTGTACCAGCGTCCGACGAGCAGCAGCGCGGCGAGGGCTGCGGCGGTCAGCGCGAGGATTTTGATCCGGCTCCGGGAAGCAGCGGCCGGCCTTGCTGGTTCGACCGGGCCGGGCGTGGACGTGGATGGTTTCCGGGGGGGCATCGGCCGGCGTTGCCGGTTCGACCGGGCCGGGCGTGGACGGTGTGGGGTCCAGGCTGGCCGCCGCGGGTTTCGGAGCTGTGGCGCCGGGAGCAGGGGGCGCAGCTGCTGTCGGCGGTACGGGGTCCGGGGCCGTCGGCGGTAGGGGGTCCGGTACGCCCGGCGCGGGGTCTGCCGGTGCGGTAGCGGACGCCGCTTCGGACGGTGCCTCCCCCCGGGGTGTCCGCGGCGCGGCGGGCCTGGTCGGCGGTGTCCCAGAGGCCGAGCAGCGTGTTCTTGTCCAGTCCGCGGCGGGAGCATAGGCGTTCCACGGCTGTCCGGGGTGGGAACGCGGTGCCTTTGAGGACCCGGTTCCAGGAGGAGCGGGAGTAGCCGGTGTCGTGGGTGAAGGCGTCCAGGGAGAGGTTCTTGGACTCCTTGATCTGTCGCAGTGCCTGGAGCAGTGCGGCGACTTCCGGCAGTGGCTGCGTGGGTGGCGTTTCGCCTTGTTCGGGTCGCACGGGTCTTCCCCCTGGTGCCGATGTGATCGTCGTGTTCCATGGCCGTTCCTTTTCGCAGGTCAGGGGCCTTGTGGAACGGCCGGGACGGCGCGGTACGGCTGGAATGGCGATCAGGGTACCGGTGGGACGGCGGTACCCCGAATCTTCATCTCGTCGACGCCGCAAAGGCGCGGCGCAAACTGCCTGCCGGGCGTGTGCCGGTGGGTCTGACGAGAGGTGAGGACGTGCGCATCATCAGCAAGAAGACGGGGTATCAGGCGGGTGCCATGGTGGCGGTCGCGGCTGCTGGATTTGGCCTGATCAGCTTCTCCGGGAGCGAGCAGGCGCAGGCGAACAGTCCGGCTGCGTACGGGGTGAAGGGGTTCGACACCAGTCACCACAACTCCGACCCGATCCAGTGGTCGGCGTCCGTGAGGGCGGGGTACTCGTTCGTGTTCCAGAAGGCGAGTCAGGGCACCGGGTACCGCGACCCGATGTTCGCCGGTGACTTCGCAGGAGCGTCGCGGGCCGGGCTGATGGTCGCGCCCTACCACTTCTACGACTCCGGTACGGGCGCCGCCCAGGCCGACCACTTCATCCGTACGGCCCGGGCCGCCGGCTACGACGGCAATCAGGCTGGGCAGCTTCCGCCGGTGGTCGACCTGGAGAAGATCCGCGGCCGGTGCCCGGCCGGAGTGAACAACACCCAGGTCGCCGCGTTCCTCACCAAGGCCCGGCAGGCGTTCGGGGTGAACCCGATCGTCTACACGTCGAAGGACTTCACCGACACCTGCCTGCGTGGCAGCGTCAGCGCTCTGGCCAACAGCCCGCTGTGGCAGCCCCGCTACGGGAGCGGGACGCGTGAGCCCGTCCCGGTCGGCGGCAGGTACTGGTCGATCTGGCAGTACACCGAGAACGGATCGGTGCCCGGCCTGCGGGGCAGGGCCGACGTCAACGTCTACAAGGGCACGCTGACCCAGCTCCGCCGGCTCGCCCACCTCACCCCCGGTCAAATCCCCACGGGCCCCGGAGCGGGCACGCCTGCCACGGGCAACGGCACCGGGGCCGGAACTGGAACTGGGACTGGTACCGGTGCCGGGGCTGGTACTGGGGGTGGTGCGTCTGCCCCGGCCACGGCCGTCTGGCCGCTGCTGAAGAACGGGACGCGCGGCGTGAACGTCACCACCGCCCAGCACCTGCTCGCCGCGGCCGGCCAGTCCGTCACCGCCGACGGGATCTACGGCCCGGCCACCCGGAACGCGGCCATCGCGTTCCAGCGCGCCCACGGCCTGACCGCCGACGGTGTCATCGGCCCGAACACCTGGAACAAGCTCGTCCGCACCGTCGGCCAGGGCGCGAACGGATCCGCGGTGAAGCCCAGGCGCAGCTCGCCGGGTACGGCAACCGCATCGCGGTCGACGGTGCCTTCGGCCCGGCCACCCGGAACGCCGCCATGGCGTTCCAGCGCTCCCACGGCCTGACCGCGGACGGGATCGTCGGTCCGAAGACGTGGAACAAGCTCGTCAACGGAACCAAGACGAGCACCCCGCCCCAGCCTGCCCCGACCACGCCCGCACCCTCGAACGGGAAGCTGACCCAGCGCCAGGCCCTCACGCAGCTCGCCTCGGCCGGCATCAAGGCCCCGGCCGGCCGCACCTCTCTCACGGGTGTCCGTGCCCGCACCATCCAGGGCGTCATCGCGCTGAAGAAGGCCAGCGGCTGCACCATCGTCATCACCGGCGGCACCGAGTCCGGCCACAGCACCAGGGGCAACCACTCCCACGCAAACGGCTACAAGCTCGACCTGCGCACCCGCGACGAGGGCACCTGCGTGACCAACTGGATCAAGACCACCCAGCGCAAGGGCGCTCCCCGGGGCACCGACGCCCGCTGGCACGGCACCCTGAACGGCATCTCCGCCGAGTACGTCTACGAAATCCCCCGCAACGGCGGCGTCCACTGGGACATCACCTTCATCTGACCCCCCTCCAAGTCGACCGACAGCCGGCTGACACCTGCACCACCAACGCCCGGTGGGCGGCACCCCGTGCTGGTGCCGCCCACCGGGCGTTTCTCGCGTGCGGCGCCACTCAGGCGGGGTGGTAGGGCAGTTCCTCGTCGGCGCGGCCACCGGTTCCCAGGGTCCGCCGCGGGGGCGGGGGCGCTGCTGGGCGTGTACCGAGCACGCCTCGGGCACGCAACTCATCAAGGTCGGACAGACGCTCTCCGGGAAGAGCGTCGAGCAGGTCGGCCTGGGCTGCGCTAATGCTGTGCGCGGGAGCCTGGGGGCCGGTGCCAAGAGCGCGGCGGAGAGTCACGCCGGCCATCGTACGGGCAGCGCATCGCCGAGCGCCCCGACCGCCGGACTCCCGTGCAACGGGGTGCCGGAGCCGCGGCAGGGATCGTGGTCCAGGAGCAGCGTGTTGGCCCTGGCCTGCGGTGGTCGGGGTTGTGGTCGGTCTACGTCGGCCCGTGGTCGGGCCCAACCACGCCGCCTAGTGCCGTGACCGCATACGTTCACCGGGTTGGTGAACCATGGTGCCAGGAGCTGAGCTTCTAGAGTGAGGCGTCACAGCTCAGCGGCGGGCGGGGAGGGCGTATGGCGGAGGTTGAGGTTCCTGGGCCTGAGTCGGACTGGGAACGTGCGCCGGAGTACCAGGGAGGGAAGCGAAACCCGGCCTTCCAGGCCAGCATGTGGGAGTACGCGGCGAGCTCGTTCCGGCTCGTTGCCGGCCTGTCGCCGTCGCTGGACGTCCTGGCCGCGCGGCTGCGGTTGAACATCGAACGGGGTTGGGAAGACCTGGGTGCGGTGGATGCGGCGATGTTCCGCATCCAGAAGATCGACTTCGCGCTCAGCCGTTTGGAGGGCAGCCCTAGCCCCGATGTCTTCGTCTGGGTCGGGCGTGCCAACGCGGACGTCGATGTGGCGCTCAGCATCCTGCTCGATGCTCTCGGGATCGGCGAGGAAGCGCTCACCTTCCGCGGCGACGTCGAAACCGGCTTCATTGACCTGCGGAGCGAACCCCAGACCTGAGACCAGAGCACTAGTGTTCTGAGTCAGGGATTCTGTTCAGATATGAGGCGAGGCGTTCGAGGATCTCGTCGGAGGTCTTCGTCCAGACGTACGGCTTCGGGTCGGTGTTCCAGGCCGCGATCCAGTTGCGGATGTCCTTCTCCAGGGCCTGGACGGATCTGTGGACGCCTCGCCGTATCTGCTCGTTGGTGAGTTCGGCGAACCATCGCTCGACGAGGTTCAGCCAGGACGAGCCCGTTGGTGTGAAGTGCAGATGGAACCGGGGATGTGCCAGCAGCCACTTCTTGATGGCGGGAGTCTTGTGGGTGGCGTAGTTGTCGCAGATCAGGTGGACATCCAGGCCGGCGGGTACTTCCTTGTCGAGCTTGGTCAGGAACTTCTTGAACTCCTCGGCGCGATGTCGGCGGTGCAGCGAGCCGATCACCTTGCCGGTGGCGACGTCCAGTGCGGCGAACAGTGTGGTGGTACCGGCGCGAACGTAGTCGTGCGTATTTCGCTGCGGAACTCCGGGCATCATCGGCAGCACAGGTTGGGACCTGTCCAGAGCCTGGATCTGCGACTTCTCGTCCACGCAGAACACCAACACCCGTTCGGGCGGGTCGAGATACAACCCAACGACGTCGTGGACCTTGTCGACGAAGTACGGATCGGTCGACAGCTTGAAGGTCTCCGACCGGTGCGGCTGCAGCCCGAACGCCCGCCAGATCCGTGACACCGACGACTGCGACAGGCCCATCTCCTTCGCCATCGCCCGAGTCGACCAGTGTGTTGCATTCGCCGGTGTGGACTCCAACGTCTTCGTGACCACCGCGGCGACCTGCTCGTCCGTCACCGTCCTTGGCGCACCCGGACGCGGCATGTCACCCAGGCCGGCAATCCGGTACTGCACGAATCGGGACCGCCAACGGCCCACCGCATGAGGTGTGGAACCGAGCCGGGCCGCCACGTCCTTGTTCGAGGCGCCCTCGGCACAGGCCAGGATGATCCGACAACGCAAGGCCCACGCCTGCGGCGTGGAGCGACGCCGCACCCACCCCTCGAGTGCAGCCCGTTCCTCATCCGACAGTCTCAACTCGGCCTTCGGCCGCCCGGTCCGCACCATGAGACAAGCCTATACATCTGAACAGAATCCCTGACTCAGAACACTAGAGTCGGTCGGGCTGGTAGTCGCCGCCGGGCTGCCGAACGATGACACTCATCCGGTTGGTCGCGTTGATCAGGGCGATGAGCACCACCAGATCGGACAGTTGATCCTCGTTGTGGTGCTTGGCGGCCTCCGCCCAGGCCTCGTCGCTGACGGTGCCGGCCGCGTCGGCGATGCGTGTGCCCTGCTCGGTGAGTTCCAAGGCTGCGCGCTCAGCGTCGGTGAAGACCGTGGACTCGCGCCAAGCGGCTACCAGGTTGAGGCGGACCGCGGACTCGCCGGCGGCCGCGGCATTCTTGGACCAGACGTCGGTGGCGTAGCTGTCGCCGTTGACCTGGCTGGCCCGCAACAGCACCAGCTTCTGGGTGGCCGCGGGCAGGCTCGATTCCTGCAGGATCGTTTTGCTCGCCGTACCGAATTGGGCGGCGGCCTTGGCCGAAGTGGGCGTGCCGAACAGGCTCAAACGAGCGGTCATGGTGCACTCCTTGCGAATCGTCGTTGGTCGAAGCCGAACATGAGATGCCGGAGACCCAGGCGGTGTGACAGCGCCACGGTGTGACCCACGTCGCCGAAGACGAGTGTCACGAAACGGGTGGAGCCGGCATCATGTGTGCGGGTCAGGTGTAGGAGGCCTCAGCGACATCTCGCCGCCTGGCGGTGTGCCGAGGAGTGCACGGCAATGTGCGCTGTGCCGGGCGTCCGAGGCCGAACCGCAGGACGGCGCCTGACGGTCGTCGAGGTTCCCGGCGCCGGTGATCACTGCAGGGTCAGTAAGTTCAGGAGTTCACGGCCTTGCGGCCATGGACCCAGGCCGCTGGCGGAGTTGATGTGTCCGCTGGCGCCGACCGGGTGACATCGCGCCTCCCATCGCGCCGCGAAGTCGACGGCCGCCTCATGGGTGCAGTACGGGTCGTTGGTGCTGCCCACGACCAGGGCCGGGGTCATGAGTGGCTGTGCCGATACTTCGACGAACGTCGCAGCGGCGTGGCGTGGGAACGCCGGCCCTCGCGGGTCGGGCGGGGCAACCAGGAACGTGCTGCCTATGGGGCGCGACGCGTTCCTGTTCAGCCAGGCGGACGCCGCCCAGCAGCCCAGGCTGTGGGCCACCAGCACCACATGGCTGTCATGTCGGGAGGCCTGCTCGTAGGCCCCCTGGACAGCGCCGACCCAATCGTCCAGATCGGGCGCGGACCACGAGGCCGGGGAGATCCTCACGGCCGAGGGACCCCACTGCCGCTCCCACACGGTCTGCCAGTGCTGCTCATCGGACCCGTCGATACCGGGGATGATGACGTACGCGAACACTCGTCCCACCGTTTCACTCGATAACCCTGCGATCCTGGGGGCGTCTGATGCAGATGCTGACGGAAGCATCAGAGCGATGGCTGTGATGCAAGCGATGTCAAAGAAGATGGTGCGGACGACGATGGAATCACTCGACCAGATCGACCGGGACATCCTGGACCTGCTCCAGGCCGAAGGCAGGCTGACGGGCGCCGAGGTAGGCCGCCGCGTGGGACTCTCCCAGCCCGCAGCCAGCGCGCGCATCCAACGACTGGAAAAGAACGGCTTCATCACCGGCTACCGTGCCGTCGTCGACCCGGCGGCACTCGGCCTGCACATCCACGCGGTCATCCGGCTGCGCACCACGCACGCCCAGCTCTCTCGTGCCCTGGACCTGGCCTCCCGGACACCCGAGATCGCCTCCACCTTGCGAGTCACCGGAGAGGACTGCCTCATCTTCGACGTCTACTGCCCGCAGGCGGGACGCCTGGAGGAAGTCGTCGACGCACTCGCCCGTTACGGCCCGGTCACCACCTCCCTCGTGCTCCGTGCCTACCCCCCGAAGCCGCTGACCGGCGCCAGCGGCAACGCAGGAACCCGCCGAGACCACCTTGACCGGGCCCGGTGATCCGCCCACAGCGCACGACCGTGCCGGAGCCTGGCGAGGGGGCGACATCGGTGGATCGGCGGTTGCCTCGCAAGGCTCCAGGGCGCGGCCGAAAACGAGGTGCATACAACCAATGCCGCTGCCATGCTGCGCCGATGAACCGTGAACAGATGTCCGCAATCGCTCATGCCGAGCACCCGATCAAGTCTCCGCTCGACGACGACTCGGTCCGCCGGTTGCTGGACCGTGGCCTTGCCAGCGGCAACGAGCGCGTACTCGACCTCGGCTGCGGCTCAGGGGAGTGGCTCCTGCGTGCCCTTGCCACACGACCGCAGCTGCACGCCGAGGGCGTCGACGTCTCCGAGGACGCCCTGGCCCAAGCCCGCAGCGCAGCGACCGACCTCGGCGTCGAAAAGCGCCTGGTCCTGCACCATATGAAGGCCGAGGACTTCACCTGCGCCGAGCCGTTCGACGTCGTCCTGAGCTTCGGAGCCGCGCACGCCTTCGGCGGCCTGCTCCCCACCCTTGCCGCGGCCCGCAAGTACCTTGCCCCCGGTGGGCGTGTCCTGATCGGTGACGGATTCTGGGACCGCCCCCCGTCCCAGGAGGCCATCGAGATGCTCGGGGACTTCACCGACCTGGCCACCACCGTGGACCGCGTCGTCGCCGACGGATGGACCCCCGTCGACGGGCATGTCAGCACCCGTCGCGAGTTGGACGACTACGAATGGGCTTGCTGGGGCTCGCTGGCCGCATGGGCCCTCGACCACCCCGCCCACCCGGACAGTGCCGACGGGCTGACGATGGCCACCACCCGGCGCAACGAATGGCTGCGCGTCTACCGGGACACCTGGGGCTTCGTCTCCCTGGTCCTGCGCCAAACGCCGGACCGCGTCTGACCCGACCGGTTACCCGAACCGTCCGGCCCGCGCACACCGCTGCGCGGTCCGGGCGCACGGTCCGGTGAAGTGACCGCGCGCCCGGCCGCAGGCTGGGCCGTCAACGAGGCGGCCGCGTCCGAAGCCGGTTCCGGTGCTGGCCAGGGCGAGGAGGTGTGGCGTTCACGGACCGTGGGTGCTACAGCCTCGACAGTTGTTTGCTTGACGAGCATCGCCGGGGCGGCAGCGCGGGAGCCAGCCCTGCGCGTGACCTTGCTTCGCAGCCTCATGGGGGGCGTACGTCGACTCATCGTGGTTGCGGTCCACACCTCCGCAGATAAACAAGCCTTCGTACTTGCCCGCCACGGCCCCCTCTGCCTCGACGACTGCGCCACCACCGAAGCAGTCGCCGCCATCACCCAGGGAGAACGGCTCCCCGGGTGGCTCGACGCTGTTCGCCAGGACGACCTGCCAGGCCTCCACACCCTCACTGTTGGTACCGACCGCGACCGTGACGCCGTGATCGCCGGCCTCACCCTGCCCTGGAGCTCAGGCGTCCTCGAAGGCCACATCACTCGAATCAAGACACTCAAACGCCAGATATTCGGCCGATCCGGCTTCGCCCTCCTCCGCAAACGCGTCTCGCTCTACTCGTGAGGCACGGGTCAGACCACACCTTCAAGAAGCCCGAAGCCCTCCGGGAACCCTTCCAGGAACTCCCGCCGGGCGGGGTCCGCCTCCGCTTCGGCCATCGCTCCGAGCAAGTCGATCAATTCGCTCCGCTGGCCGCTCAACAGCTTGCTGACCAGGTGGGCAACACCCTCCAAGACCTTGACGGCGCCGTCTGCATCCATCTGCTCGTCTTCACTGCCCTCGATGCACCACAAGACGTCGACCAGGGCTTCGGCCAGAGCTTGGGTCAGAGACGAGTACACGGGCATCAAGGCGGACCCGGCCGACGCTCGTCTTCACCTGCGCACAACTCCTCGCGATGCAACAGCATGGCGCCGCGCTGCCGATCGCCTGCGTGGAAGGGTGGTCCACCGACAACCAGGACTGGAGCGGCCTTCGCCTGACCGACCTCGCCGCCCTGGCGGCCTCCCCGGCGCCGGAAGCGTCCTGGTGGAGTCCGTCCAGCCCCACGGCTCCTACAGCTCGGTGGTACTGCGAGGCAACCAGATTCACGACCTCCGATCGCTGCTCGCCCTGCGGGTCAACGGCGCGGACCTCTCGCTCGACCACGGCCAGCCGGCCCGCGTCATCGTCCCGGCCAATCCCGGCGTGAACAACACCAAGTGGGTGCGCCGGCTCACCTTCAGGACGTGACCATGGCACGCTTCGTCCGCTGGTACGGCTCCGGCCCCCTCCATCTTCTCGTCCTGATCGCCTCGTTCGCCCTGACCGGTTACGCCCTGGTGCGACTGTTCGACGTCCGCCCGGTCGAGGTCGCGATCTGGTTCGTCGGCGCGGCGATCGTCCACGACCTGTTCCTGCTCCCCTTGTACTCACTCGCCGATCTGTCGGCTCAAGCCGTCTTGCGGCATCGCGCCCCCCGCATGCCGCAATCGCCGTGGATCAACTACCTGCGGGTGCCCGCTTTCCTCTCCGGCGTACTCCTGCTCGTCTGGTTTCCCTCATCCTCGACCTCGCGATCCCCTACCCCGATGCCACACGACTGTCCGAAGATGTCTATCTCGGCCGATGGCTGGCCATCACCGCCGTGCTCTTCGGTGCCTCCGCCCTTGCCTTCGCCCTCAAGCTCCGCCGCCTCCGGCGAGCCGCCCGCGCCGACGAGGAACAACCCGCGCCGGGTCAGGACGCCGCATCATGACGCCCGGCAAGGGGCGGTCTCCCTGCGCCGGCGCGGACCCCTACGCACTTGTCCTGCGCAGCAGCCGTGAACTGGTGTACCTGCGGCCGGCGGACGGGCGCCGGATCCGGAAGCCGGTGGACCGCTGGTACGCACACCCCACCGTGGCCGACGAATCCGTGCTCAATCGTTGCGTAGGCCCCGTTCTCGACGTCGGCTGCGGGCCTGGCCGGCTGTGCAGGGCGCTCCTGGGTCGCGGAGCCTTCCCACTCGGCGTCGATGTGGCTCCCCGCACAGTGGCCCACACTGTCGCTCTCGGTGGAATGGCACTGCGCCAATCGGTTTTCGACCGACTGCCGGCCGAGGGAGGCTGGAAAACCGTCCTGCTCATCGACGGCAACATCGGCATCGGCGGCTGCATCCAGGTCACCGCTCCGGCGGGTTTTCTCCTCGTCGAGGTTGACCTCAACGATGTCGAGGAACGCTGCATCGCCCAGTTCGAAGACGGTCACGGCCACGAAGGTCCGCCGTTTCCCTGGGCACGTCTGGGAGCACCGGCACTCCACAGAATCGCCGAGGACCTCGCCCTCGGCGCCACCGACCAGTGGAGATGCGGCCAACGACGCTTCCTCGCCCTCGGCCACAAGGACACGGCCTCGGGACGTCGTCGGTGAGACGGGACGCACCACACGGTGACAAGGGGACACCACATCCATCGACCGGTACTGCGTGTGCCCGGCGCGGCACCGGGCCGTGTCACCCGATCGGGGCAGCCACCGGCGGCCGGCACGTGCGATCCGCCGATCGTGCTGATTGGGTGGGGGAAGTCCCCCGTACCAGGGAGGCCGGGATCAATGAAACTGATCGAGCACCTGGCAGAGAGCCGCGGCGCAGGCGACCGCTCACGTAGTCCAGCCGGGCCCCGTCCGGCCCGAGGCGGACGGGCTGAGACGCGTGAGCACGCGGCCGATCGGTGACCACGCCCTGCTGTCCGATTGCCGCTCGGCCGCGCTGATCACCTCGGACGGGTCGGTGGACTGGCTGTGCCTCCCCCGATTCGACAGCCCCGCAATCTTCGCCCGACTCCTCGACGAGGACGCTGGCCACTGGTCCATCCGCCCTGCTGGGCCGGTCGACATCAGCCGCCGCTACGTCGAGGACACCCTTGTCCTGGAGACGACTTTTCGGACGGCCGAAGGCACGGCGGTCCTGCGCGACGCCCTTGCCCTGGGGCGGCGCGAACGCGGGCACGCGCTCGGCACAGCGTCCCCCGGAACGCTCCTGCGGCAGATCACCTGCACCGAAGGGCGGGTGGACATCGAGATCGCCTACGCGCCGCGCCCAGAGTACGGACTCGTCCAGCCGCTCCTCTCAGCCGTGCAAGGCGGGCTCACGGCGTACGGAGGCGCCCATGTCCTGCTCCTGTCGAGCCCCGTCGACCTGCAGGTGAGCGGCTCCACAGCGCACCGCCGAATTCCGCTCTCGGCGGGGCACCGCCTCGGATTCGCCCTGCACGTCGAGCAGGCGTGGGAAAGGGAGCCCGTGGGCTGGCGGCCGGGACGGATCCGGCGCCGCATGTCCGACACCATCGAAGGCTGGCGCTCCTGGTCGAGGCTCCACCGCGGCTACGTCGGCCCCTGGCAGAACGAGGTCAGCCAGAGCGGACGCGTGCTGCGAGCCCTGACCTTCGCTCCCACCGGGGCCATCGTCGCCGCGGCCACCACCTCACTGCCCGAGAAAACCGGCGGGATACGGAACTGGGACTACCGCTACACCTGGATCCGCGACGCGAGTTTCACTCTGCAGGCCCTCGCCACGGCCGCCTGCGAGAAGGAGAAGAACAAGTTCTTCGGCTTCCTTGCCCGGTCTGCGGCAACCCAACTCGACCGTGGCGTCGACCTGCAGATCATGTACGGCGTCGGCGGCGAACGCGACCTGAGCGAGCGACTCCTGCCTCACCTGACCGGCTGGCGCGACAGCAGCCCCGTACGGATCGGCAACGACGCCTGGCGCCAACGCCAACTCGATGTCTACGGCGAACTCCTCGACGCCGCTCACCAGACCCTTCCGCCCGGTGAGCCGCTCGACCCGGCCACCCGCACCTTCCTGCTCAGGGCGGCCGAGACAGCCGCCCAGCGGTGGACCCAGCCGGATCAGGGCATCTGGGAAAGACGCGGCCCCAGCAGGCACTTCCTCCACTCGAAACTGATGTGCTGGGTCGCCCTGGACCGCGCCGTGATCATGGCGCCCACCCTCCAGGCCGACGAGCACCTGCCCCACTGGCAGCACGAGCGCGACCGGATCCGCCAAGCCATCGAACAACGCGGCTGGAACCCCGGCCTGGGTGCCTTCACCCAGGCATTCGACAGTGACGAACTCGACGCCTCCGCGCTGATGCTGCCCATCGTCGGCTTCCTGCCGCCGCACGACCCGCGCGTCCAGTCCACCGTGCTGGCCATCGCCACCCAACTGACCGACCGCAACGGCCTGGTCCGCCGCTACCTCACCGACGAACTGCAGGGAGAAGAGGGCGCCTTCCTGCTGTGCACCTTCTGGCTTGCCCAAGCCCTCGCCCTCACCGGCCGCACCACCCCTGCACGACACGTCTTCCAAGCCGCCCTCGCACACGCCAACGACCTCGGCCTGCTGGCCGAAGAGACCGACTTCACCACAGCGGAAGCCCTCGGCAACTTCCCCCAGGCCTTCAGCCACATCGGGCTCATCAACGCCGCCCGCGCCATCCGCGATGCCGAGCAACAAACCATGCACGCCTAACGAGCTCGTGCATGTTGGCGGTGAGACGTCGGTGGAGCTCGGTGCTCATGACTGCCACGCCGGGAACAGGTCCACGGTCTGCTGCTGGGACAGGGGGCCGGCGACGGCCTGGACGGTGTCGTCCATGTGCTCTCGACGGCCGAGGTGACGGGCCAGTGCCCGCCAGTTCTTCAGGTGGGCGATGCCGTGCTCGACCCGGATGCACCCACCCGCCGAACCCGTCCCCGCGCTCCGTTGCAGTCGTGGCCTGCTCCCGCCGATGCCCGGCCCAGTCCTCCGCCTCATCGACGCGGCGCTGCGCCCCGACTCGGAGAACCCCATGATCGCCCTTCCGCCAGGACATCAGCCACAGCAACCCAGCACGCCACCGGCGCGGCCCCATGCCAGCCCACGCAGAGGAGGCGCAGGGGGCTGCGGCGCTGGCCCACCTCGCTGGCCAGACGCAAGGCGCGGTCGGGAAAGCCGTGAACGGTCCCAGGGATCTCACAGGCCCGTTTCCTCGTCAGCGATGGATCACCTGCGGGTCCAGGGCTCGCCGTCGTGAGCACCCTTGCACACGAGGCACATGTCCCGCAGAGTCCTGCAGGCGCGACTGACCGATCGCGTCGCTTGATCTCACGTTCAGGTCTCGATGAGCGTCTCCAGTACGAGACGGAAGGAATCGACATGAACACCAAGCACGCGGCGGTCACCACCGAGCTCGGCCCTGTCACGATCGTGGCCTCGGACGACGCGGTCACGGGCCTGTACTTCGCCCACCACGTCCGCCGCCCGGCGCAGGAGACGTTCGGCGCCGAGGTCCCGCTCGGAATGGACAGGCTGCTCGCGGAGGCTGCCGTGCAGCTGAACGACTACCTTGCGAGCGGGCGGCGCGAATTCGAGCTGCCTTTCGAGGCGGCCGGCAACGACTTCCAGCGCCGCGTGTGGGCCGCTGTGTCGGCGATCCCGTTCGGAGAGACCACCACCTACGGAGCGATCGCCGAACAGCTCGGCGACAGGTCTCTCGCGTACCAGGTCGGTCAGGCTGTGGGCGCGAACCCGCTGTGTGTCTTCGTGCCCTGCCACCGTGTCGTCGGCGCGGACGGCAGCCTGACCGGCTATGCCGGCGGGCTGAGGCGTAAGCGGGCGCTGCTGGAGCTTGAAGAGCCCGTGCAGGCCGCCGCCGAACGGCTCTTCTGAATGGATCTCACGGCCGTGAGGCCCTCCGCGTCTGCAATGAGATGGACATGAAACAACCGTTCGAATCAGTGGTGGCGGTCCACGGAGTCACCGTCTTGCGCGTCTGTCGTTCGCTCCTTGGAGCGGATGACGCGGACGACGCGTGGTCGGAGACGTTCCTTGCCGCGATGCGTGCCTATCCGGAACTTCCGGAGACAGCGAACGTCGAGGCGTGGCTCGTGACCATCGCGCGCCGCAAGGCCATCGACGTGCACCGTGCCGCGAAGCGGAATCCGTTGACGGTGCAGGAGCTCCCCGATGCTCCGACAAACTTGGGCGTCCCCGGTGCCGACGACACCGGCCTGTGGGATTTCGTCGGCAGGCTTCCCGCCAAGCAGCGGCAGGCGATCACCTACCGGTACTTCGTCGGGCTGTCGTACGCGGAGATCGCCGCGGTCCTCGGCGGCAGCGTCGACGCAGCCCGCAGAGCATCCGCCGACGGCATGAAGAACCTCAGGAACACCTATCCGGGCGCGACCTCGAAAGGAGACAAACCATGAGTGAGATCCGTAACGACGATGCCCTCGCTGCCTTGTCAGCACCCATCGCCCCGGGGAAGCTGGCGATGCTGCACCAGCGGTTGGAGGCCGCCGCCCAGGCAGAGGGCCTCGTAGACGTCGCCTACACGATCGTCGACAGCCCGGTCGGGAAACTGCTTCTCGCGGCGACCCCGCAGGGACTCGTCCGCGTCGCCTTCGCCAGCGAGAACCACGACCAAGTACTCGAGGCCCTCGCCGCACGGCTCAGCCCGCGCATCCTGCGCGCACCGAAGCAGCTCGACGAGGCCGCCCGCGAGCTCGACGAGTACTTCGGCCACCGCCGCCAGCAGTTCGACCTTGCGCTGGATCTGTCGCTGTCCCGCGGCTTCCGCCAGCTCGTGCAGCAGCACCTGCCGCGGATCGGCTACGGACAGACCCGCAGCTACAAGGAGATGGCCGAGATGGTCGGCAACCCGAAGGCCGTCCGCGCCGTCGGCACCGCCTGCGCCACCAACCCGCTCCCGGTCGTCGTGCCCTGCCACCGCGTGCTGCGCACCGACGGAACCCTCGGCGGCTACATCGGCGGCCTTGAAGCCAAGACGACCCTGCTCGATCTGGAGGCGGCGGCATGAGAACGCAAAAGACTCAGCCGGCCGACTCCTGGCACGACCGCGTCGAGTCGGCAGACTGGTCGGCAGAGGCCGACGAGGTGAACGAGTACGGCGGGGCGCTCCTGCCCCAGCTGCTCACCCGCGAGGAGACACGGGAGCTCCGGGGCCTGTACGAGCGTGGCGAGCTGTTCCGCAGCACGGTCGACATGGGCCGGCACCGGTTCGGAGAGGGCCAGTACAAGTACTTCCTGGCTCCGTACCCGGAACCGGTCGAACGGCTGAAGCAGGCACTGTACCCGCGACTGCTGCCGATCGCCCGCGACTGGTGGATCAAGCTCCGCCGGCCCGACCCCTGGCCGGATACGCTGGATGACTGGCTGCAAATGTGCCACAACGCTGGGCAGACCAAGTCCACCGCCATCCTGCTCAAGTATGGCGAAAAAGACTGGAACGCTCTGCACCGCGACCTCTACGGCGAGCCCGTGTTTCCGCTGCAGGTCGTCATCAACCTGAACGAACCCGGCGGCGACCACACCGGCGGCGAGTTCCTGCTCCTGGAACAGCGCCCGCGGGCGCAGTCACGCGGCACGGCGACACTGCTGCCGCACGGCCACGGCTACGTGTTCACCACCCGGGACCGCCCCGTGCGGTCCACACGCGGCTGGTCGGCCGCCCCGGTCCGGCACGGCGTCTCCGCGATCCGCTCGGGCGAGCGGCACACACTTGCGCTCGTCTTCCACGACGCCGCATGAACACCGCGAAGAGCTTCACGCTCACCGGATCCGACGGCCGCCCCTACACATCACCCGTCAAAGGCGACTGGGGCGGCCACCGCGGCGGAAGGATCTACGGCCGCCTCGACTGCCCGGCCGCGCTGCGCGCGCTCGCGCGGGGCGGTTACGTGAAGGACCGCGTCTTCTTCGCCGACGAGCAGACTGCACTCGCGGCCGGCTACCGCCCGTGCCGAGCTTGCTGCGAGGACCACTACCAGGCGTGGAAGAGCGCCAAGGAGAAAGGCGAGCCATGGAAACCCTGACCAGTCCGCTCCTGCGCAGCGAACCTCTGCGGTCACCGCCCGAAACCGTGATCACCGAAGCAGAAGTCACCGCGCTCGTCGCTCTGGCGTGCTCCCGGGGAGCGCGGACGGCCGCGATCGGATCGGGTCGCAGTCCACTCGCTCGCGCGTCCGTGCGCGCGACAGCGGACGTGTGGGTGCGCGCAGGGGGTGAGGTAGCGCTGGAACTCACCTGGCCCGAGACTGCAGCCTCGTGGCTGCGACAGGCCACACGGTTCGTCGCCGCCGACACCGATCTGTGGATCATGCTCGGGCCGCCCCTCGGATGGGCGCAGATGACCCGGCGACTGCTGTGGTCCACACCTTGGCAGCCGGCCCGCACGCTCCTGGCCGGAGCCGTCTGCGACCGCCGCACGCTCGACCTCGTCGAGCTCCACAACCTTCCCGGGATCTCCGGCGTCACGCGCGACGGCGACACCTGGCAGATCGGGCCCGATGACGACATCGTCACCGCCGCGAGGACCTGACCCATGACACTGTTCACCCCAGAGACCGGACGAGGAGAGCCCAGCCGCCCCCGCCCCGGCGCGGTCCTTGTCCCCGGCTGGCTCACCCTCGGCCAGCAGGCGTGGATCGTCGGCCAGTTCCAGGAGTGGGCCAACGGACCTGTCCCGATCCGCGCGGCCAGGGTCCGTGGCCACGAAATGTCCGTACGCACCGTCTGCCTGGGCTGGCACTGTCAGCCGTACCAGTGCACGCGTGAGGCCACCGATGTCAACGACGCTCGCGTGCTGCCCTTCCCTGACTGGATGGTGCGCCTGGGACGCAGGGCCCTCAAGGAGACTGGGCACACAGACACCGAGGTCACGGCCTGCACCCCGGACACGGCGCTCGTTAACTACTACAACGACACCGCACGCCTGGGCATGCACCAGGACAAGGACGAACGCTCCCTCGCCCCGGTCGTCTCACTCTCCGTCGGCGACGCCTGCACCTTTCGCTTCGGGAACACCGAGAACCGGAACAAGCCCTACACCGACCTCCGACTGCACTCCGGAGACCTCTTCGTCTTCGGCGGAGCCTCCCGGCTCGCCTACCACGGCGTCACCCGCGTCCACCCGTCCACCGCGCCGGACGGCTGCGGCCTGGACAGCGGACGGATCAACGTCACCATGCGCATGACTGGCCTCACCAACGGACAGGGAGCCCGAACCAGATGACCGAACTGCTCGAAGACCCTGGCGTCGTGATCGGAGAGGACGGCCTCGCACGCCCCGCATGGGCATCCACTGACCCGCTCCTGCGCGACTACTACGACACCGAGTGGGGGATGCCGGTCACCGACGAACGCGGAGTCTTCGAGCGCGTCTCGCTCGAAGGGTTCCAGGCAGGACTGTCCTGGGCCACGATCCTGCGCAAACGCCCCGCGTTCCGAGAGGCGTTCGACGGCTTCGACCCGGACATCATCGCCTGCTACGACGACCAGGACGCCGAACGGCTGCTGGCCGACACCGGTATCGTCCGCAACCGCCAGAAGATCCTCGCCACCATCCGCAACGCGCGAGCGACAATCGAACTTCGCGAAGCCATGGGACTTTCCGCGCTGGTCTGGTCGTTCCAGCCCGAGACCACGCCCAAGCCGCAGGTCTTCGAGGACATCCCGACCACCTCGCCGGAGTCGGTGGCGCTGTCGAAAGAGCTGCGCCGGCGCGGCTTCGCGTTCGTCGGCCCGACCACGATGTTCGCCCTCATGGAAGCGATAGGGATCATCGACACACACCTGCTCGGCTCCCACCGGCGCGGCACCTCCGGCATCTGGCCCCAATGAGCAGCATTCACATCGACGCACGAGGCCCCTTCCACCACACGGCCGCACTCGCGCTGCTCGCTGCCCACGCGATCCCCGGCACGGAAGAGGTAGATGGCACGCGCTACCGGCGCGTTCTCACTGTCGAGGGCGAGCAGACCGTCGTCACGCTCGACCTGAACCGTCAAGGCATGACCGCCTCGTTCGACCCTCCGATCAACGACCACGAAACAGCCGCAGCAATGGTCCGTGCCTGGTTCGACCTGGACACCGACACAGCCGCCATCGACAGATCCCTGTCGCGGGACCCACACCTGGCAGGACTGGTCAGAAGCCGACCGGGACTCCGGCTCATCCGCTACCCCGACGAGTTCGAGGCCGTCGCCGCGACCGTGATCGGCCTCGGCCAGCAGGTCTCCCTGGCGGCAGCACGCACCTTCGCCGGCCGACTCGTCACCGCCTACGGACGCGAGATCGACGGCCTCCACGCCTTCCCGGATGCCGCGACCCTCGCACAGCGCGACGCCGACGAGCTCCAGCAGCACACGGGCCTGACGCGTGCACGCGCACGAACCCTCCACGTGGTGGCCATGAGGTGGGCGAGCGGCCCCGTACTGCAGGGACTCCCCGCAGGCGAAGCCCGCCGGAAGCTCCTCGATATCCCCGGCATCGGGCCCTGGACCGCCGACTACCTGCTGGTGCGGGCGCTGCAGCACCCGGACACCTTCGTGCCCGGCGACCTCGTCGCGCGCCGCGCCCTCGGACTTGAACAGAAGGACGCCGCCGAACGATCAGCAGCCTGGACTCCGTACCGCTCCTACGCGCTCCTGCACCTGTGGACGGACGCCGCATACATGTGATCTCACGGATCAACACTGCAGAGCGTCTTCCCGTCGTCCGGTGATGGCCTGGACATGGGCGCGGGGCGGAGCGCCCCGCGCCCGGAGCATGCCGACGATCGGGGCGCGGGTGAAACCATGGAGCAGATCGCTTATGCCCTCGACCGCCTCAACGTCTGGGCAGAACCGTTCGCCGCCACGCGACTGCAGTTCACCACGCTCAGCGAGATCGGCGCAGGCCCCATAGACAGGGACCACTCGTTCAGCGAGATGCTCCTCCTGATCATCGATGAGCTTCAGCTGACGAGCCTGGGCTTCACCGGGACCGACATCATCACCATCGCCTGGGACAACAACACCAGCGTCGGACTGACGATCATCCAGCGCGAAGAGACGGCTGGTCGCGACAAGCTCACATGGATCAACCCCACGGTCCGGCACCGCGGACTGGCAACCGTGATGAAGGCACACGCCCTCGGCCATGCCACGGAAGCCGGCATCACCCGAATCTGGGGGAACGGCGACCTTGGAGCGTCGAGGCACTACCGCACACTCGGCGTCCTGCCAGCCTGACGATCTCACAGATCGCCAACCCGGGCCGTCTTCAGGGCATCGGAGTCTCGCTCCGACGGTACCTGCGGCCGGACTGCGCCCGACGGCCGCAGGTACCGCTGCACCGCAGCCTGCACAGGGCGCTGACGGCGACCCCAGATCCGTACGACCCGGCAGGGATGAGCACAGCCGTCGAGGACGCCCTCGCGCCGATGCCCTGGCGGCACCGCACGCGGTGGTGATCACGTGACGCCCGCGAGTCATTCCCGCACACGAGCGCCAGTTCGCTCACGCCGCACGGGTGCGTGACCGGTGCGCCGGCCCTGTCCGGTATCAACCTCCGAAGGTGATCACGGCCTCGACGCGCTGACCACGACCGTTCCACCGCGCCATCACCGCTGCGCTGAAGCACATCGCGATCCGCGAACCAAGCAAGCCGCATACAACGCGCTGTAAGGCCCGAGCGACGCGGCCCCAGAGATCTTCAGTATGAGTCCCGGTCTGGTCGTCGACCAGCGAAGACGAATCCTTAGAAAGTTCGCAATCCAGATCTCACGACCTGCCCGGGCCCGACGTCTTCCACACGTCGGAGGTCACCAACCGTCCACCGACCAGCCACACGAGAGAGAAGGAGCACATCATGAGCGTCGAAGAGAACAAGGCCATCGTCGGACGCTGGTTCACGGAGTTCTGGGGCAGCGACTTCAACCCTGCTGTCATCGACGAACTCGCCGCCCCCGACATCCGCTTCCACTACTCGCTGCACGAGCCCATGAACAGCCGTGACGAGGTACGCGAGTTCGCGACCCGGTTCCGCACCGCGTTCCCGGACCTGAACTTCTGGGGCACTGCGAACCTCATCGGCGAGGGCGACTACGTCGTCGGCCAGTGGGAGGGCGGCGGCTCTCACACCGGGCCGATCATCTTCGATGACCTGCCCATCGGATCCGTACCCGCGGCCTCCGGCAAGACGATGCGCTTCACCGGCACTACCGTTCTCAAGGTCGTCGACGGGCTCATCGTCGAGGAGATCGGCCTCGACGACGGCGTGAAGGTGCTCCAGCAGCTCGGAATCATCCCGGCCGAGTAACGAGCTGGTGCGTGATTGCGGGTGATGTGTTCTTGCTGGTGGGTGACATGATCCGGATGTGGCGATCATGCTCAGTCGGACGGTTCTTACGC
>NZ_JBEZLL010000055.1:0-22478 GCF_040652135.1 Streptomyces sp. NPDC048295 | reverse complement strand
TCGCGGCCGAGATCAAGAAGCAGAACGCCACCAAGGTGCGTGTCTTCGGCTTCACCGACAACCTCGGTTCGTCGGCCCACGGTGACGTGCTGTACCGGATCCGGTACCCGCCCCGCCCCGTTCCCGGCGCCGTCAGACGGGCACGCCGCCCTGGATCACCCTCAGGTCCGCCGCGTTGGCCTCGGTGACCTTCCACAGTTCCCGCTGCCGGCCGTGCACATCGGCGACGGTCGCCGCGTGGTCGTCGAGCAGCCCGGCCGCCCGCTCGGTGAGCCGCGCCCCCAGGTGCCGGTCGTGGACCGAGATGCCCCACTCCGGACGGCCGATGTCGGCGAGGAAGTACGCCATCTTCGGGTGCGAGATCAGGCTGATGATCGGCGTGCCGCAGCCGAACGGGATCATGCCCGCGTGCCCGCGCATCCCGATGACCAGCCTGGTGCGCGCGTAGGTGTCCCGGATCGCGTCGTTGTCGAAGTCGTACATCGGGATCACCGGCAGCGCGATCCCGTGCTCGCGCCGCAGGTCGAAGGCGATCCGCTCGTCGTCCAGCGAGTGGGCGACGCACCGGACCTCGGCCCGCTTGCCGAGCTCGCGCACCGCGGTCGCCATCTCGCCCAGGAAGTGCCCGTAGTCGTGCCCGAAGCGGAGCCCCGAGCGGTCGTAGGCGGCGTTGACCAGCACGGTGTCCTCACGCCGCTCCGGGTCCGTCCAGCCGTCCACCAGCTGCCTGGTGACCGTGGTCGGGCAGGGCTGGAAGCGCACCTTGTCGTGGAGCGAGGCGGGCAGCAGTTCGCGGACCTTCTCGATGGAGCCGTGGTTGCGCAGCCCGAAGAACGAGGCCCGTTCGACGAGCCTTCGCAGGCTGGAGAGGAACCTCTCCCGCCCGTGTCCGTACGCCTGGCCGTCGAAGGCGTTGAAGCCGACCGCGTACACCATGACGGGTACGTCGATCCGGTCGAGCAGTTCGTCCGGGACGTTCCACTGCCAGCCGCTGTTGCCGTTGGGCGCGGTGTCCGGGATGAAGAGGCCGCCACCGCCGATGACCAGGCCGCGGCGTTCGTTGACCCGCTCCAGCGCGGCCTCGTCGAAGAGCCGGTGGGCGTGGACCGAGTGCCAGCGCCGCGGTCCGGTGTCCCGGCCGAAGGCCAGCCGTACGCTCTCCGGCAGCAGCTTGTCACCGGCGTTGCCCTGGCGCTCCATGTAGAAGGCGACATGGGCCAGTTGGCCGGAGGCGGGGCCCTCCACGGGTGCGGTGAGGTCCGTGGTGCGCGTGTGCATCAGCCGGTTGGCGCGGTGCGTGGGGTCGACCGCGAGGCCCTTCAGGGCGTACTCGGCCGCCGCGCCGTCGTCGCCGTGGATCCAGGCGATCTGGGCGAGGCGGGCGAAGGCGGTCGCGGCCCGGTTGGGGGAGGCGGTGGCCAGCAGCAGCCGGGCCCGGGCCTCCTCGTAGCGGGAGACGCTCATCAGGGCGTGGCCGAGCACCTCGTGCGGCCAGGACTCGTCGACGGGGATCCGGACCCGGCCCAGCAGATCGGCCGCCTCCTGGTACTCGCCCGCCGCGATGTGGGCGGCGGCGACCTTGCGGGCGGCCTCCGGGGAGCCGGTGCGCGCCACGTGCGGGGTCCCGTAGTGGACCAGCAGGTCGTGGTGCTTGGCGCCGGGCAGCTCCAGGTACGCGGAGTGGAACTCGGCGTCGGACAGCTCGAATTCGTGCCAGCGGTTCTCCGCCTCACGGTAGCCGGCCTCGCCGCCCTGCCAGGGCTTGTGCCGCCCGGTGAAGTGCAGGATCGCGGTGGAGTCGGGGACCGGGAGGTCACCGGAGAGCCGCCGCTTGACGAAGTTGTAGCGGGCGTCGAGCTGGACGAAGTCGCCGTCGAGCACGGCGTTGAGGATGCCCTGGTCGTGCTTGTCGAGCTCGTACGTGCCGGCCCGGCCGACCTCGTCGAGCCGCGCGCAGAACGCGTCGCTCAGATACTCGCGCTGGATGACCAGCAGCCCGCTGTTGAGCTTGTGCTGCCCGTAGAAGAACTGCGGTACGGCGGCCAGTCCGTCGCGCAGGGTCAGCAGTTCACCGAGATCGTCGAGGACGACCATGTCGGTGTCCAGGGTGATCACGGTGTCGTAGTCGCGGACCCGGAAGACGTCGAGGATGAAGTAGGCCTTGCGGACCAGGTAGTTGTCCTGGTCGCCCTTGGCGTACGAGTCGTAGTGCCCGGCGTCGACCCGGCGGAAGTCGACGCGCGGGTGCAGGGCCCGGATCTGTGCGACGGAGGAGGGGCGCAGCCCGTCGTGCAGGACGAGGAAGTCCTCGCAGACGTCCGGGTTGGACAGGGCCAGGCTGCGCAGCAGGGCGAGGAAGCCGGGCAGGTAGTTCTCGTCGACGAAGCTCGCGAAGGCGACCCGGCGCTTGCCGGTGAGCGGGTTGGCGGGCGCGGGCGAGGCGGGGAGGTCCGTCGCGGAAGGGGGTGTAACGGTCGTCGTCATCGCAGTCGGATCCTCATGTCGGTGACGCTCCGGGCGCGTTCCATGACCCACGCCTTCTCGCTGGTGTACTCGTGCACGGAGGTGATGGGCATCCGCATCGCGCCGGGCAGGCGGTAGGCGCCGCTCTCGTAGAAGTCGAAGCCGATCAGGTCGATCCGGCTGCTGACGTCCAGGTGGTCCAGGAGCCACAGCATGTTGAAGCCGGTGGTGGGGATGGCCGGCCAGACGTCGGCGCCGACGCGCCCGATGTCGCGCAGCGGCCAGCGCAGCGACTCGTCGCCCAGGTACTGCTGGGCGCCGGGGACGAGGCGGTTGCGCAGGGAGTGCTTCCAGTCGCCGGAGACCCCGCCGAAGACCAGCCGGGTGTGGACCTTCTGGTCCCAGTTGAACCCGTGCTTGTGGATGGTGGCGTGGATGTCGGTGCGCCGTCCGGTCGCGGCCGGATCGATCCGGTACGAGTTGAAGCGGACGACCAGGTCGTAGCCGTCGATCTCGGCACCCATCGAACTTCCGCCGACGCGCTGGGAGTTGGCGATGAGGCAGATGGACCTGCCCGCGATCCGGTTGCGGAACTCACCGACCGTGGTCCACTCGACGCCGCCGAAGGTGGGGTCCTCGACCGGGCCGCGCATCCGGCTCCGGCGCTGTTCGGCGTAGAGGCCGGCGATCCCGGTGAGCCGGGCCACGGCGCCGGGGTCCGTGCCGGCCGCCTCCATGGCCAGTCCGAGGTACTGCGAGGTGGCTTCCTGGAGCTCCGTCACCGGGGCTCCGGCGCGTTCCTGGGCGAGCAGGGCGCCGATCAGCCGGGGCTCCGCCCGGTCCCAGTCGCCGCGCGCCTGGAGGGCCAGGCCCTCGGCCCAGGTCTCGGTGACGGGGTGGGCGGCGTACTCGGCGGCGGCGGGGCAGTCGCGCTCCAGGCCGCGCAGCAGCTCGTCCTGGAGCCGCGCGCCCGCCCGCAGCCCGACGACCTTGGCCGCGACGCCGAAGCCGTCGTCCTCGGTGTACGAGAGGTAGCGCTCGTACGCCTCGATGGCCGCCGTCTCCGCGCCCATCGCCTCCAGGGTCCTGGCCCGCAGCCGCCAGCCGGCCCGCGAGCCCTTGCGCTGGGTCAGCACGGTGTCCCCGATGAGCACCGCGAGCTTCAGCTCGTCCTCGTAGCCGCAGTCCAGCGCCTTGTTGCCGACCGCGAGCAGCGGGTCGAGCAGTTCGTCGGCGAGAGCCGCGGCGGAGGCCGCGCCCGCCTTGCCCGGGCGCCGCATCAGCGGGATCGAGGACCCCGCGGCCGGGAGGCCTGCGGGCTGCGTCGCGGCGTGCACGGCCAGCAGGTGACGCAGCGCCTCGCCGAGTGCCGTACGCCGCCGGTCGAGCCCCGCCACCAGTTTGGTGCTGTGCGCGGCGCAGGCCCGCAGACAGACGTCCACGTCGGTCGGGGTGACGGAGGCGAGCGGCGAGGCGGCAGCACCGCCGGGCGGGGCCGCGTCACGCTGCCGTGGCCAACGGGTGCGGGCTTCTCTCATGGCGCTCCAAGCGTCTGTGCCCGTGGGGGGAGGGGGCGTGTGCGGTCGTGCGGTCACCGGGGCGCACCAGGGCTCCGCCCCGTCGGGGGGCGGATGCCCGGCGCGCGTGTTCGGTTCCGCTTCACGCTAAGAAACCTGAGCGGCCACCGGATGAACTCGCCCTTTCGGTACCGGAAACTGCGCACCGACCCCGCAGGTACGGCGCCGGTCAGCGTCCCCCGTACCGCGCCTCGATGCCCGCGACGATCAGCCGCAGCCCGTCCTCGAAGCGTTCGTCGTAGCGGTCGAAGATCTCGGCGCCGGCCGCCGCGGCGAGCGGGTACGCGGACATGCGGGCGGCCCGCTCGTCGACGTCGAGGCCGTCCCGCCGTTCGTCCGGCATCGGCCGGACGCCCTGCTCCTCGGTGACGAAGCCCATCGTGTACGCGTACGCGGTGGTGCCCGCCCGGACGGCCTGCCACAGCTCGAACCCGGCGTCGACCATGGTCCGCAGATGGGCCTCCAGGCCGTCGGCGTGGTCGGTGCCGGTGAACCTGGCGCCGCTGTAGACCTTGGCCCCGTCGCGGTAGCGCAGCAGGGCGGCGCGCAGGGCGCTGTTGTACGCGACGAGCTGGTCCTGCCAGCGCTCCGGGGCCGGCCCCGGCAGGTCCACGGCGAGCATCCGGCGGTACATCACCGTGGCCATCTCGTCGAGGAGTTCCTGCTTGTCCTTGAAGTGCCAGTAGAGCGCGGGCGCCTTGACGTCCAGCTCCCGGGCGATGGCGCGCAGGGTGAGCCCGTCGAGGCCCACCTCGTTCAGCAGCCGCAGCCCGGTGTCGGCGACCCGTGCCCGGTCGATCTTCGTCGTACCCACCTTGACAATTTAACAGCGTTAAGCACACACTCCGAATCATGGAACTTAACAGTGTTAAGGAAATCGAGGTCCTGATCGTCGGCGCCGGGCCGTGCGGCCTGGCCCTCGCCTGCGATCTGGCCCGCCGCGACGTGCGCGCCCTGGTCGTCGAGCAGGCGCCCACGCTCTTCCCCGGCTCGCGCGGCAAGGGCATCCAGCCGCGCACCCGGGAGGTGCTGGACGATCTCGGCGTCGGTGACGCGGTGCGCGAGCACGGCGGCCCGGCCCCGGTGGGGATGGTCTGGCAGGACGGGCGGCGGCAGCAGGAGTACGACATGTTCCGCCGCGCGGCCCCCACGGAGACCGAGCCGTACGGGGAGCCCTGGCTGATGCCGCAGTGGCGCACCCAGGAGATCCTGCTGGCCCGGCTGCGCGAACTGGGCGGCGACGTCGCCTTCTCCACCGCGCTGACCGGCCTCGGCCAGGACGCGGACGGCGTCACCGCCCACCTGGCCACGGGCCCGGTGCGGGCCTCCTTCCTGGTCGCGGCGGACGGCGGGCGCAGCACGGTCCGGCGCGCGCTGGGGATCGCGATGACCGGTGAGGACGTGGACCCGGCGCCGATGCTGGTCGCCGACGTCCGGGTGGCCGAGGATGCGCTGGACCGGCTCAACTGGCATGCGGTGAAGGGGGAGCAGGGCTTCCTCACGCTCTGCCCGCTGCCCGGCACGGCGGACTTCCAGCTGGTCGCCCAGTTCAAGGGCAGCGAGCCCGACACGTCCCTTCAGGGGGTGCGCGCGCTGGTCGCCGCCCGCACGCATCTGGCGGCCCGGGACATCACCGAGGTCCGCTGGTCGTCCGATTTCCGGCCGCGCGCCGCGCTGGCCGACCGGTTCCGCGACGGCCGGGTCTTCCTGGCGGGCGACGCCGCGCACGTGCACTCCCCCGCGGGCGGCCAGGGCCTGAACACCAGCGTGCAGGACGCGTACAACCTGGGCTGGAAGCTCGGCCTGGTCCTGCGGCACGGGGCGCCTGCCGCCCTGCTCGACAGTTACGAGCAGGAGCGCCGCCCGGTCGCCGCCGACATGCTCGGCCTGTCCACCCGGATCCACCGGGGCGAACAGGAACGCGGCGCGGCCGCCCAGCAGCTCGGCCTCGGGTACCGCGAGGGCCCGTTGTCGGTGGGCCGGGCCGGCGCCCTGCGCTCCGGGGACCGCGCCCCGGACGGCCCGACGGCCGGGGGCCGCCGCCTCTTCGACGTCTTCCGGGGCCCGCACTTCACCCTGCTGGCGGCCGGCACGGACGCCGCCCTCCCGGCCTTCGACGGCGACGACACCGGCAACGGCAAGCTGATCCACGTGCACCGCACGGATGCCCACGAGGCGTACGGGAAGGGCCTGTTCCTTATCCGCCCGGACGGCTACATCGGCTGGGCGGGCGAGGACGTCCCGGGCCTGGCGCGCTACCTGGCCCGGTTCGGACTCTCCCCGGTCACGGCTTCCTGAGCCGGAACGTCACACGCTGCTGAGCGAGAGCTTCGCCGCGAAGCCGAGGAAGAGCAGCCCGGCCGCCGAAGTGGCCCCCGCCGACAGCCGCTTGCGGCGGCGGAAGGCGGCGGACAGCCGGGTGCCGCCGAATATCAGCATCGACAGATAGAGGAAGCTGGCGATCTGCAGCAGGGTGCCCAGCACCAGGAACGACAGTGCCGGATAGGCATAGCCCGGATCGACGAACTGCACGAAGAACGAGATCAGGAACAGGATCGCCTTCGGGTTGAAGAGGCTGACCACCAGCGCCCGCCGGTACGGCCGCTCCATCGCCGCCACGGCCGCGGGCCCGGCGTCCTCCTCGGTCAGCTCGGCCATCCGCCGGTGCCGCTCGCGCCACATGGTCACCGCGGCCCGCAGCATGCCGATCGCCAGCCAGGTCAGATAGCCCGCGCCGGCGAACTTGACGACGGCGAAGAGCACCGGCGTCGTCTGCAGCAGCGACGAGGCCCCGAGCGCGGACAGCGTCATCAGGACGGTGTCCCCGGTCCACACGCCGGCCGCCGCCACATACCCGGTCCGCACCCCGCGCCGGGCGGCGACGGAGAGCACGTACAGCGAATTCGGTCCCGGCAGCAGGACGATCAGCACCAGGCCGGCGAGATAGGTCGGAAGATCGGTGACACCCAGCATGGAACGGAGTGTCGCACGCGGGTACGACACTCCGTCCAGGGGGTTTCGGGAAGACGCGGGGTCAGTTCTCGTCGCCGTCGAGGAGGCGGTCGACGGAGAGCTTCATCTCGACGCCGACCACGTCGGGCACGGTGAACGAGGTCCCGCGCTCGTGGTGCGGGCAACCGCCCTCTCAGAACGCGTCCGACGGCACATACCTCCCCCACACCTCGCGCAGCGCGTCGCAGACCTCGCCCACCGTCGCCCGCGCCCTGAGCGCGTCCTTCATCGGGTACAGGACGTTGTCCGTGCCCTCGGCCGCCTTCCGCAGCCGGGCCAGCGCGGTGTCCACCACCTCCTGGTCGCGTCCGGCGCGGAGCCTCGCCAGACGGGCCGCCTGCTCGGCCTCGATCGCGGGGTCGACGCGGAGCGGCTCGTACGGCTCCTCCTCGTCGAGCTGGAAGCGGTTCACGCCGACCACGACGCGTTCCGCGCTGTCGGTCTCCAGGGCGATCCGGTACGCGGAGCGCTCGATCTCGCTCTTCTGGAAGCCGCGCTCGATCGCGCTGACCGCGCCGCCCATGTCCTCGACCTTGGCCATCAGCTCCAGGGCGGCGGCCTCGACGTCGTCGGTCATCTTCTCGACGACGTACGACCCGGCGAACGGGTCGACGGTCGCGGTGACGTCCGTCTCGTACGCCAGGACCTGCTGGGTGCGCAGGGCCAGCCGGGCGGACTTGTCGGTGGGGAGGGCGATCGCCTCGTCGAAGGAGTTGGTGTGCAGCGACTGCGTGCCGCCGAGGACCGCCGCCAGGCCCTGCACGGCGACGCGCACCAGGTTGACCTCGGGCTGCTGGGCGGTGAGCTGGACGCCCGCGGTCTGTGTGTGGAAGCGCAGCATCAGCGACTTGGGGTTCTCGGCGCCGAACTCCTCCCTCATCACCCGGGCCCAGATCCGGCGGGCCGCGCGGAACTTGGCGACCTCTTCGAGGATCGTCGTACGGGCGACGAAGAAGAAGGAGAGCCGGGGCGCGAAGTCGTCGACGTCCATGCCGGCCGCGACGGCGGTACGGACGTACTCGATGCCGTCGGCGAGGGTGAAGGCGATCTCCTGCGCGGGCGAGGCCCCGGCCTCGGCCATGTGGTAACCGGAGATCGAGATGGTGTTCCACTTCGGGATCTCG
The DNA here is from genome assembly GCF_040652135.1 of Streptomyces sp. NPDC048295. Lineage (NCBI taxonomy): Bacteria > Bacillati > Actinomycetota > Actinomycetes > Kitasatosporales > Streptomycetaceae > Streptomyces > Streptomyces sp. NPDC048295. The sequence continues at coordinate 14,302 of NZ_JBEZLL010000055.1, read as the reverse complement.
GCCCGGCAGTACTTGAAGATGTCGGCGATCAGCCGCAGCGAGGGCTCCGGCGGGAAGATGTACGTGCCGCGCGCGATGTACTCCTTGAGCACGTCGTTCTGGATGGTGCCGGTGAGCTCCCGGGCCGGGACCCCCTGCTCCTCGCCGACCAGCTGGTACAGCAGCAGGAGCAGCGCCGCCGGGGCGTTGATCGTCATGGACGTGGAGACCTTGTCCAGCGGGATGCCGTCGAAGAGGACCCGCATGTCGTCGATCGAGTCGATCGCGACGCCGACCTTGCCGACCTCGCCGGACGCGATCGGGGCATCGGAGTCATGGCCCATCTGGGTGGGCAGGTCGAAGGCGACGGACAGCCCGGTCGTCCCGTTGGCGATCAGCTGCTGGTAGCGGGCGTTGGATTCCGTTGCCGTACCGAAACCCGCGTACTGGCGCATCGTCCACGGCCGGCCGGTATACATCGTGGGGTAGACGCCGCGTGTGAAGGGGTAGGCGCCCGGCTCCCCCAGCTTTTCGCCGGGGCTCCAGCCGTCGAGTGCGTCCGGCCCGTAGACCGGTTCGATGGGCAGTCCCGACTCCGACTCGCGCGTCATCTGCTGTGCCTCCCGCTGAAGCTGCTCAGTAAAGCTACTTGCTGGTAACCACGGTTCCCGCGACGGACTGTAGCGGCGGGCGCGAGACCGTTGCAGGGGCAGGGGCTGGGACCTTGCTCACAGCCCTTGCCCACGGCCCCCGTCTCCGCTCCTCCCCATCATGCGCGGGCTTTGGCAACCGGGCAGAGCGGGAATCCGTCCAAGGGGACACCGGACACTCAGGGGGCCGAGATGATGGACAGCACCACCAGGAGCACATCGCGCGCCAGGACACGGGGCCCGGCGCGGACCGGCGGACGGGGCAGGGCGGGGACCGCGGCGGTGCTCACCGTCCTCGCCCTCGCCGCCGCGACGGCCGGCTGCCGGGCACAGGCCACCGACAGCGCGCCGGCCGCGCCGTCGGCACCGCCGAGGGCCACGGCCACCGACGACGACAAGCCCGCGCCCACACCGCCGTCGCCCGCAGCCTCGTCACCCGCCGCCCCGTCGCCGACGGCCACCGCGTCGCCCACGCCGGAGCCCGACCCGCAGGGCAGGACGCTGATGGCGAGCGGATCCGAGGGCGGCCAGGTGCGCGAACTCCAGGCACGACTGCGGCAGATCGGCCACTTCGACCGCAGCCCCACCGGCTACTACGGCACCGTCACGGTCGCCGCGGTCCAGTCCTTCCAGGGCAAGCGCGGCCTCTCCCGTACGGGGAAGACGGACACCCTCACCTGGCAGAAGCTGCTCGGCATGACGCACGAGCCGACGGCCGCCGAGCTGAATCCGCCGACCACGCGGACGGTCGCCAAGCCGGACAAGCGCTGCATGACCGGGCGGGTCCTCTGCATCAGCAAGAACAGCCGGACGCTGTCCTGGATGATCGACGGCCACGTCATGTCGTCGATGGACGTCCGCTTCGGCTCCCAGTACACGCCGACGCGCGAAGGTACCTTCTCGGTCTACTGGAAGTCCCGTCACCACGTGTCGACGATCTACCACACGGCCATGCCGTACGCGATGTTCTTCAGCGGCGGCCAGGCGGTGCACTATTCGGCGGACTTCGCGGCCCGCGGCTACAACGGCGCCTCGCACGGCTGCGTCAATGTCCGGGACGAAGGGAAGATCGCCTCGCTCTTCGCCCAGGTGAAGACCGGGGACAAGGTCGTGGTCTACGGCTAGGGCCTGACCCGAAGCCTGCCCGGGAAGCCTGTCCAGGACAGCATGTCCGGGGGAAAGGAAAGAGGCGCGGACGGGACCGGGGGAACGTGTCCCGCCCGCGCCATGTGCGCTGAGCCGTAGGTACGGGGGGAACCCCGGCTCTGTGCGCTGCCGATGACCAGTCGGCTCACTCAGTACTGCGTCACGGCCTCGAAAAACGTCACACCCGGCGATGGAAGGCCGAAAACAGCCCCTCGCGCACGGCTCCGCTCAGCCCGAGGCCCGGACCGAAGGCGTCAGGGAGACCGGGGTCGAGGGCAGCCGCACGCCGTTGGCGAACCGGACCGACGAGGACGCGCCGGAGCCGCTGTTCGCGTTCGGGGCCCCGTCGCCCTGCTCGTCCTCGCCGCTGTCCTCGCCCTCGCTGTTCTGACCGTTCTGGCCCTTGGCGGATCTCGCGATCACGCGGTCGCAGAACAGGTCCAGGTTGTGGGCACCCTTCGCCAGCGCTTCGAGCTTGCGCCGCTGGTTGTCGTTCAGCTTGCCGTCGCGGTAGTCGCGGCAGGCCTTGAGCGCCTTGGCGTACCACTCGCCGGAGCCGTCGTTCCCGGAGTTCTCGGGCGCCTTGCCGTTCTCGGTCCTGCCCGCGGAGCCGGTCGCGGCGCCACCGGGCCTGCGCTCGCCGCCGCCGCCGTCCTTCTTCGCCCGGCCCGAACCGCCGGGGGCCGGGTCACCGGTCGGGGCGGAGGGGTCCTCGGCAGGCGCGGAGGTGCCCGTCCTCGGGGAGGCGGGCGGCGCCGACTCGGGGGTCTCCTCCTCGGCGATCCCCGAACCGAGCTCCTCGGACGTCGGCGCGGCCGAGACCGAGCTCGCCGGCAGGGGGGCGTCCCCGCCGAACGGCCCGGGAAGCATTCCGGTCCCCGCCGCCACGGCGACCCCACCGAGCGCACAGCCCGCGAGGGAGGCGACCAGGCCGAAGCGGACGGGCCGGCTCCAGCGCGAGGAGCGGATACGGCCGGAGCCCGCGGACGGCACGGAGCCGACGGAGGCGGCCCCGATGCGCACCGGTTCGGGCAGCTCGGCACCGGCCGGCCGGCCCGCCTTCTCCGCACCGCCCCTCACCTGTGCGTTCGCCCTGGTCCTCGTACGCGCCGAGTGGGTGGCGGTGCGGAAGGCGGCCAGCGCCGCGGCCTCGCCGGGCAGTTCGTCGGCGGCCGGGCGGGCGGCCCGCACGGCGGCGTCCAGCGCGGCCACGAGCCTCTCGGCGTCCGTACACGACTGGCCTCCGACGGGATCGACCGGCTCGCCGCGGAGCAATCGCTCCGCCGCGTCCTTGTCAAGCCATTCGTACCGCTCGTCGGCCATCACATGTCCTTCTGCGTCCACGGACGCGAATGCGTCACACCGGCCGGCGCCGCCAGGCCGTTGCGGGCGGGGCGCTGGGCGGGTACCGCGTCGAGTTCCGCCGTCCGGTTCGCCGTGCTCCGGTGCGCGGCGGACGGATCCGCCGGATCGCCCGCGGGGGCGTCGTCGTCGGGGCCGTCGGCATCCGTTCCGCCGGGGCCGGCGTCGGTGCTGCCGGAGTCCGTACGCAACAGCTCGGCCAGCCGTTTCAGGCCTCGGTGCGCCGCGGTGCGTACCGCTCCCGGGCGCTTGCCGAGGGTCTGCGCCGCGCTTTTCGCGTCCAGGCCGACGACCACCCGCAGCACCACGGCCTCGGCCTGGTCCTGCGGCAGCTGCGCGATGAGCGACATCGTGCGGCCGGTGGCCAGGGCCTCCATCGCCTCGCCCGCGGTGTCGGACTCGGCCGGCCGCTCGGACAGTTCGGACTCGTCGCCGCCGATCGCGGGGCGCCTGCCGCGCATCCGCAGATGGTCCAGCGCACGGTTGCGGGCTATGCGCGCCGCCCAGCCGCGGAAGCGGTCGGCGTCGCCGCTGAACCGGTCGAGGTCACGCGCTATCTGCAGCCAGGACTCGGACGCCACGTCCTCGGCGTCCGGCTCCCCCACCAGTGTCCTTATGTAGCCCAGCAGTCGCGGCTGCACAGCGCGGTACACAGTACGGAAGGCGTCCTCGTCCCCGTCCTGTGCCGCGAGCACCGCGGCGGTCAGCTCCGCGTCGTCCCCCAGCACTCCCTCAACCTGCCCTGCTGTCCCGAATCGCAGCTGGTCATCACTGCCGCGCCACCCTGCGCGACTCCGCACGCTACGTCCTCGGCAGGGGTCGCGTCCATGTCTTGTACAACCCGCAACATTCCTCCGACACCTGGCGGTGTGACAGAAAACGCAGCGGCGGCGCTGAGTGGAGTACGGGGTCGTCCTACGGCCCCGCGGAAGACGACCGGGGCCTCTCCTGTGGGGGGTGGCGGCCCCGGTCGTCCTCGTTTCCCGATGTGCGGGACCTCTGCATGACCGACCCGTGACCGACGTGTCCGGGTGTTCACCCCCGGCCGGTGCGGGGCGGTCGCCGGGCGAGCCGCGGAACTCTGCGCCCATCCCGCTTCTCTGCGCCATCCGCTCCCGTGGTGGCGGGCCATGACCACTGTGACGGGACCGGCGGGCCCGGCGAACGGTCGCCTGCCGTGTCCTCGCGGTGGTCCATGACGTAGTACGCCGTACCCGCGAGGGCCAGGGTGAGCGAGCCCGCCGGATCCGGCCGGTCGCCGCTGTCGGGGGCTTGCTGGACAACTACGGGGGCGGCAAGGGCCGCCCCGAGGACGATGACGATGTTGCTGACTGAAATTTCAGCCATCGCGTCCAGTTAAAGCCGGGACCTCGAACTTCGCAAGGGAGCCCGAGGTGACCCCGGGCACACACTCGGCGCATCTTTGACTGAATTTTCAGTTCATGTCAGAGTCGGGGCAGCGATCGGCTCCTTCCGCATCGCATCCGCCGCCCTCGACGCCCGTGGCCGCACCGCCGCCGTCGGGTGTCACAGCCTGCCGACGGACACCTTGTCCCCATCACGATGATCGGAGCTCACCGTGTCTTCCCCCCTCCCCTCCCGTCGTTCGGCTCTGCGCACATTCGCCGGACTCGGCACCGTCGTCCTCGGCGCCTCGGCCTGCGGCCCCGGCGGCGCCCCGGCGGGGGCCGCAAGCACCGCCGGTGACCGGGAGGCGGCTGCAAGGGGGCTGCGCATGGGTGCCGAGTGGGAGAGCCACGCGCGCACCTTCATGTCGTGGCCCGCCCTGGAGTCGGTGTGGGGCACGGACCTCCGCTACGTACGCGAGGACATCGCGCGCGTCGCCCGCGCCATCGCCGAGTACGAGTACGTCGTGATGATGGCCCGGCCCGACCAGCAGGCCGCCGCCCAGAAGGCGTGCGGGCGCGACGTCGAGGTCATCGCGCTGGCCGTCGACGACCTGTGGGCCCGTGACACCGTGCCGGTGTTCGTGGAGGACGACGGAAGGGTCACCGGCGTCGATTTCAATTTCAACGGCTGGGGCGACAAGCAGCAGCACACCAACGACGCCCGTGTGGGGGCCACCCTCCTGGAGAAGTACGGCATCCCCCGCAAGAAGGCGCCCCTGGTCGCCGAGGGCGGGTCCTTCGAGACCGACGGCGAGGGCACGCTCCTCGTCACCGAGAGCTCGATCGTCAACGACAACCGCAACCCCGGGAAGAGCCGGGACCGGATCGAGGCCGAGCTCAAGCAGACCCTGGGCATCGAGAAGGTGATCTGGCTGGCCGGCGTGCGCGGCCAGGACATCACCGACGCGCACGTGGACAGCCTCGTGCGGTTCACCGAACCGGGTGTGGTGCTGCTGGACCGGGCCCACCCCGACACGCCTGCCGACTCCTGGTCGCACGCGTCCGACCAGGCGAAGGCCGTGCTCAGCAAGGCCACCGACGCCAAGGGCAGGCCGTTCGAGATCGTGGATCTGCCACAGCCCGACCTGTACGAGATCACCGGCGAGGGAGACGACTTCGTGTCGACCTACGCCAACTTCTACGTCGCCAACGACTCCGTTTTCATGCCCCGGTTCGGGGACCGAAAGGCCGACAAGCGCGCCCGGAGCATCCTCCAGGAGCACTTCCCCGACCGCGACATCGTGCAGGTCCGGATCGACACCATCGCCTCCGGCGGCGGCGGCATCCACTGCTCCACGCACGACGAGCCCGGCAAGCCGGTCGGCTGAGCCCGGCCCCCGCCGCAGCGGCCGTCGGCACGATGCGACGACTCCCCTTCCGCTGCCGTACCCACCGGAAGCGGTCCGGCCCGTGCCGCGACGGCCACCGTCGCGGCACGGGCCGGACACTGGACGCTGTCAGGCCACCGGTTGCTGCTGGGTGACGCAGTGGATGCCGCCGCCCCCGGTACCGAGACGGTCGATGTCGAGTTGTTCGATGACGCGGTCCGGGTAGAGGCGGGCCAGGGCCGCCTTCGCGGCCTTGTCCGCCTTCGTGTCGCCGAAGTGGGCGGAGATGACGGCGTCGTTGCAGAGGTAGAAGTTGGCGTACGAGGCGAGGAAGTTCTCGTCGGTGGAGCGGATCTTGTTGTAGTCGGGGCCCTGGAGCGTCGTCACCGTCATCGGGTCGCCGGTGGCCGTCCTGGACGTGGACAGGACCTGGTACTGCAGGCGCGCGTCCTTCGCGTACACGTCGTTGTCCGACGCGAGGGGCATCTGGACGAGCGCCTTGCCGGGGGCCAGGAAGCGGGACGTGGCGTCGACGTGGTCGTCGGTGATGTCCTGGCCGCGGACACCGTCGAACCAGATGACCTCGGACGCGCCGTACGCGTCGCACATCGCCGTCCCCAGATCGCGCTCCGACATCCCGGGGTTGCGGTTGCGGTTCACGAGACTGCTGCGGGTGGCCATCAGGGTGCCGTTGCCGTCCTGCTCGATGGCGCCACCCTCGCCGACGAGGCCGGCGTAGGTGAATGGCACGCCCACGTAGGAGGCGATCCGCTCGGCGACGAGGGCGTCCTTGGCGTGGGTCTGCTTGTTGCCCCATCCGTTGAAGCCGAGGCCCACGGCGTCGAGGCCGCCGGAGCCGTCCGTACGGAAGACGGGCCCGGTGTCACGCATCCAGCAGTCGTCGACCGGGATGGAGCCGAGGACGGTGACCGTGGAGCCGCACATCGAGCGGGCCTTGGCGGCACCGGCGGAGTTGGCGCACATGACGACCGGTTCGTACTTCGCGATCGTGCGGGCGATCAGGGCGATGTCGGCCTGGACGCCGCTCAGGTCGCTGCCCCAGATCGCGGTGCGGTCCGGCCAGGCCATCCATGTACGGGTGTGGCGGACGTCCTCGGCCGGGACCCTGAAGGTGCCGGCGGCCCGGGCCCGGCCCTGGGCGCTCGTTGCCATGGCGGCGCCGGCAACGGTCAGCCCGGCCGCCGCGAGGAATCCTCGCCGGTTCAGGCCCCGGCGTGCGTGGCGGCCGGCGATGTGATCGTTCATGGTTGACCTCCGGTGTCAACTGGCTCTCGCAGTCGAATGGTTGGCAGGCATCGCGCAGCCGGCCGAGCCGGCGGCGTGCCTCGGCCGAGGGCGCGCACCCGGCCGGCGGGCAGCTGGATGCGCACGCTCACCACGGGGCGCCCGGGGACGCCCCGTGGGCCGTCAGAGTGCCCGGCGGGCGGCGGCGATCGCCGCGGGGTCCCAGCCGGGGTGCGGCACGGATTCCAGCAGAAGCCGTGTGTAGGGGTGTTGCGGTGCGGCGAGCACCTCGGCCGTGGGGCCCGCCTCCACGATGCGGCCCCGGCGCATGACGATGACATCGTCGGTGACGCACCGGACCACGCCGAGGTCGTGGGTGATGAACAGGTAGCCGATCCGGGTCTCCTCGCGGATGTCGGCGAGCAGGTTGAGGATCTGTGCCTGTACGGAGACGTCGAGCGCGGCGACCGCCTCGTCGAGGACGAGGACGGCCGGTCGCACGGCGAGGGCCCGGGCGATGGCGACGCGCTGGCGCTGCCCGCCGGAGAGCTGCCGGGGCAGCGCGTCGGCGGCGCGGCTTCCCAGGCCGACCTGGTCGAGGAGCTCGCTGACGCGCCGGTCGTGGTCGGTACCGGGGAAGTGCAGGCGCAGGGTTTCGCGCAGGACCCCTTCGACACTGGTCCGGGGATCGAGGGAGAGGTACGGGTCCTGGAAGACCATCTGGACCTCGCGTGCCCGTGCCAGGCGCCCGGCCCGGCCGCGGCTTCGCCCGCCGCGGGCCCGGCCCCGTACGAGGACTCGGCCGGCATCGGCCTGTTCCAGACCGACGACGATCCGGGCGGTGGTGGTCTTGCCGGACCCGGATTCACCGACGATGCCGAGGGAGCCGCCCTCGGGGAGGGTGAAGGACACGTCGTCGACGGCGCGGACGTCTCCGTAGGCACGGTGAAGACCGGCCGCCTCCAGTGCGTGCTCAGGCATCGACGGGGCTCCCTTCGAGACGGTCGGTGTGATGGCAGGCGGCTCGGTGGTTCGGCAGGCCCGGTGCCCGCAGCGGCTCGGGAGTCCGCCGGCCGCAGATTTCCGTGGCCAGGGGGCAGCGGGCGGCGAACGGACAGCCGTGCAGCTCCTGCCGCAGGTCGGGGGGCCGGCCGTCGATGGCGGCAAGCCTCCCCCCAGGGGCTTCGAGGCGCGGGGTGGAGGCGAGCAGTGCTGAGGTGTAGGGGTGTCGGGGCTGCGCGAACAGGGCCTGCGCGGGGCCGCTCTCGGCGATCCGCCCGGCGTACATGACGTAGACGCGGTCGCTGACGGCGGCGGCGAGATCGAGGTCGTGGGTGACGAGGAGCAGCCCGGTGCCGAAGCGTTCACGGAGTTCGGCCAGGAGGGCGATGACCTCGGCCTGGGTGGTCACGTCGAGTGCGGTGGTCGGTTCGTCCGCGAGGAGGAGGGCGGGGTCTCCCATCAACGCGGCCGCGATCATGACGCGTTGCAGCATGCCGCCGGAGACCTGGCCGGGGTATTTGCGCAGGGCGGATCCGTCCAGACCGACCGCCTGGAGGAGTTCGGTGGCCCGGGCGGTGGCGTCGGCCCGGCTCGTGCCCCCGGCCAGGGTCACGCTCTCGACGAGAAAGTCACCGATGCGGCGCAGTGGATTGATGGCCGCACGCGGGTCCTGGAAGATCATGGCCAACGTGCTGGTGCGCAGGGCGCGCAGCTGGTCGGCGTCCATGGTCAGTACATCCCTGCCTCCCACGCGGACGGCGCCCTCGACGGTGGCGCCGGGCGGCAGCAGGTTCAGGGCGCTGCGCGAGGTGAGGGTCTTCCCGGACCCGGACTCGCCGACGAGGGCGACGGTCTCGCCCGCGGCGACGTGGAGGTCGACGCCGTCGAGGACGGGGCGGGCGGTGCCGGGCAGGGTGATCCGCAGCCCTTGGATGTCGAGTGTGTACGTGGATGTGGTCGGGTTCATCGGTCTCTCCTGGCGACGCGGTCGGCCCAGCGTTCTCCCACCACGTTGAAGGCGACGACGGTCAGCACGATGAACGCGCAGGGCAGGATCGCCGACAGCGGGTAGCCGCGCTGGATGGCGGTCTGGCCGTCGAAGACCATGCGGCCCCAGTCCGGGGTGAGCGCGGGGACACCGAGGCCGAGGAAGGACAGGCCGGCGAGGTCCATGAGGGCGTATCCGAAGTTGATGGTGGACTGCGCGAGGACGACGGGGGCGATGTTGGGCAGGACGTGGCGCAGGCAGATCTGGAACGCCGAATGGCCTTGGACCTGGTGGGCGCTGACGTAGGGGCGTTTGCGTTCGGCCAGGACGAGGGAGCGGGTGAGCCGGCTGACGTAGGGCAGGTAGGCGATGGAGAGGGCGGCGACGGGGGCGAGCAGCCCTTCTCCGTAGATGGAGATGATCAGGATCGCCAGCAGCATCCCGGGGAACGCGAAGACCAGCTCGGTGCTGCGCGACAGAACCGAGTCGAGCCAGCCGCCCCGCCAGCCCGCCGCCATACCGACCGCGATGCCGGCGAGCGTGGAGAGGACCACGACCCCGAGCGGTCCCAACAGCGAGGTGCGGGCGCCGAGAAGGAGCCGGGAGAGGGTGTCGCGCCCGGCGGCGTCGACGCCGAGCCAGTGCTCCGGGGAAGGGGCGGCCATCGCGTTGCCGAGGTCGACCGCATTGGGGTCGTAGGGCGCCGTCCACGAGGCGAGGAGCGCGGCAGTGGTGACCAGGGCGACGAGGACGAGGCAGACCAGATACAGCGGGGACCGGGCGGTGCGGATCCTGGAGAGTCCGGGCCGGCGGGTCAGGACGGCGGTCATACCGGGGTACTCCTCGATCCGAGGGTGATCCGCGGGTCGACCAGGGGCAGCAGCAGGTCGACGATCAGGTTCACGGTCATGAAGAGAGCGACGATGATCAGGGAGATGGCCTGGACGGTCGGGAAGTCCTTTGTCGTGGTGGAGAGTTCCAGGAGCTGGCCGACGCCGCCGATGCTGAAGGCGGTCTCCACGAGGATCGTGCAGATCAGGAGGGTGGAGACGATCAGCCCGCCGGTGGTGAGGACGGTTCCCAGGGAGTTGCGGAAGACGTGGCGGCGGATGACCTGGCTTTCGGGTACGCCCCGGCTGCGGGCGACGGTGACGTGCTCGCTGTCCAGGGCTTCGAGCATGGTGGAGCGGGTGACCCGGGCGAGCATGCCGATCAGGTAGAGCGCGAGGGCGATCGCGGGGAGGGTCAGGTGCCAGAGCTTGTCGCCGAAGCCGTCGCCGGCGCCGCTGCTGGGGAACCACCCCAGCTTCACGGCGAACAGGCCCTGGAGCAGTACGGCGGCGACGAAGGACGGGGTGCCGACGGCGAACGTGGTGCCGACCAGGATGGTGGAATCGGTGCCACCGCCGCGCACGGCGGCGGTCCACCCCAGTGCCAGGCCGATCACCGCGACCACGACCAGCGCCATCACGACGAGCAGCAAGGTGGTGGGGAGGCGGTCGGCCAGGAGGCGGGAGACATCGGTACGGTAGGTGATGGACCGCCCGAAGTCTCCCTGCACGATGTCGCCGAGCCAGCACAAGTACCGGACGAAGAACGGGTCGTCCAGGTGGTATCGGGCCTTGATCGCGGCGAGGGCCTCCGGCGAGGCCGAGCGGCCCGAGAGCAGGAAGCCGGCCGGGTTGCCGGGCGCCAGGTACATCGCGCCGTACACCACGAACGACGCACCGAGCAGAGTGGCGGCCATCTCCACCAGCCGGCGTACGGCGAATCTCACGAAGTTCACTTCGCGGCCCCCACATCGGCGGCCCACGGGTAGTACATGTACGAGATGGTGGTGGGGGCGCCGGTGATCCTCTTGTTGAGGAAGACCGAAGTGGGCCACTCGGCGACCGGTATCCACAGCACGTTCTCGTCGGCCCGCTCCTGAAGCTCGGCCTCGATCTCCATCCGCTGTTCCCGCTGGTAGACGGCGGTGGCCCGGTCGACGAGTCTGTCGTACCCCTTGTCGCTGTATCCGGCGAAGTTCAGATAGGCGCCGGTCCTGAAGCTCGCCAGCAGGTCCAGCGGGTCGCTGATGTTGTAGTACGAGGTGTACGGGAACAGGTCGATGCCCTCGCGTGCCTCGGGATCGGTGAACAGAGCCGTGAAGGCGTTCGGAGCGATGGTCCTGAGGCGGATGTCCAGGCCGATCCGAGTGCCGGCCGCCTGGACCGCGGTGGCGAGGAGGGAGACGTCCTGGCCGATGGAACTGGTGGCCACGGTCAGGGTCTTGCCGGTGGCACCGGCCTCCTTGATCAGCCCCTTGGCCTGTTCGATGTCCTGGGTGGTGGGCGGCAGCGCGCCGAGGGCGGCCTTCCGCGTCTGCTCGGAGGCTCCGGCCCAGACGGCCCGGGGGGTGATCGAGCCGGTGCTGGTGCCCACGCCGCCGAGGCCCGCCCTGACGAAGCCGGACCGGTCCATGGCCAGGGACAGTGCGCGGCGTACGCGGACGTCGCCGAGCGGGCCCTTCATGTTGGTGACGTTGACGTTGACCGTGGTCAGGCCCTCGCCGAAGTAGAGGGTGCCCGTGCCGCTGTCGCGCAGGCGGCCGTAGCTCTCGGTGGGGATCAGGTAGCCGCCGTCGGCCTCCCCGCTGAGCATGGCGTTGGTGCGTGCGGACGGGTCGGTCAGGAACCGGAACACGGCTTTCCCGGACTTGGCCCTCGTCCCCCAGTAGCCGTCGAAGCGATCGAGTTCGATCGACTGGCCCTTGCTCCAGGAACCGAGCTCGAACGGCCCGGTGCAGGCGAGGCCACCGGTGGTGCCGTAGTCCTTGCCCGCCGCCTCGACGCCGGCTCTGGAGGCCACCACGCCCGCGGCGGTCGCCATGTACTGCGGGAACTGGGAGTCGGGCTTCTTCAGTCCTACGGTGACCTGCAGCGGTCCGGTCTTCCGTATGGAGGCGACGTTCTGGAAGACCTGGGCCCAGGCTGCGGCGTTCTTCGGGTCCATCTGGCGGCCGAGGCTGTAGACCACGTCGTCGGCCGTCATCTCCTTGCCGTTGTGGAACCGCACACCCGGGCGCAGATCGTAGACCCAGGTGGTGGGGTCGGGATTCGACGCCTTCTTCGCCAGGCCCGGCTCGACGGCGAGCCCTGGTGTCCAGCGCATCAGGCTCTCGCACACGTTGGAAAGGATCATGTTCTGCGGGTAGTCGAACGCCGCCGTGTAGTCGAGGGTCGGCGGTTCCGCGTAGACGGCCCAGGTGAAGGAGTCGATATCGCCGCGGGCCCCGGGGGTGGAGGCGGAGAGCTTGAACCCGGTGCCGGCGACGCCGGAATCCTTGGGCGGGCCGGAGCAGGCCGCGAGGGTGGCGAGGCAGGTCAGGGCGGCCGTCGTCACGGCTGTCCGTCCGCGCCTGCCGCGGGGACGTCTCCTGCCGAGGAGCCGGGGTGCAGTCATCGTCGCGCTCTCTTCCGGGAGGGGTACGGGGGGCCGGCGGACCGCTGAAGCGGCCCGCCGGAGCGGTCCGTACTCGGTTCAGGCGGTGGCGGGCGCGGCGGGGATCTGCTGAGTGATGCAGTGGACCCCACCGCCGCCGAAGGCGATCACGGGCGCCCGTACCCCGACGACCTTGCGACCGGGGTACGCCGAGGCGATGACCGCGAGGGCCGCTTCGTCCTGGGGCACGCCGGCCACCGGGACCACGACGCCGCCGTCGGCCACGTAGTAGTTCAGGTACGACACCTCGACCTCGCCCTCCGCCATGTCGACGAACGCGGTCTGCGGCACGTCGACGATCTCGAACGGCCGGCCCTGGGCGTCGGTGGTGGCCTCCAGCACCGCGCGATTGGCTCGCATCCGGGCGTAGTCGGGATGCGCCGGGTCGTCGGGCAGGGAGACGACGACCTTGCCCGGAGCGGCGAAGGCGCAGACCCCGTCGACGTGGCCGTCGGTCTCCGTGTCCAGCAGGCCGCCGTACGGAAGCCAGACAACCTTCTCGACACCGAGCCGGGACTTCAGTTCCGTCTCGATCTCGTGCCTGTTCAGCCCCGGGTTCCGGTTGGGGTGGAGCAGGCACTGCTCGGTGGTGATCAGCGTGCCCTCGCCGTCGACCGTGATCGCCCCGCCCTCAAGGATCAGGTCGGAGGCGATGCGCTCGATCCCGAGGTGTTCGAGGAGCAGGGCGCCGACCCGGTCGTCGGAGTCGTACGGGTGGTGCTTTCGGCCCCAGGCGTTGAAGCGGAAGTCCACCCCGGCACGGTTCCCGTCGCCGTCGAGCACGAACAGGGGTGCGGAGTCACGGAACCAGGAGTCGTCCTGCGGCAGTTCCACCAGGGTGACCTCGGGGCCGCACCTCGTCCGCGCCTCCTCGCCGTGCCCGGGCGGCGCGACCATGGTCACCGGCTCGAACTGCGCGATCGCGCGGGCGACGTTCGCGTACTCCTCCTTGGCGTCGTCCAGCACGCCGCCCCACAGGTCCTCACGGACGGGCCAGGCCATCAGGCACCCCTCGTGCTCGGACCACTCGGCAGGCATACGGAATGCAGTCATCGCGGATCTCTCTTCGTTTCGCCAGAAGTACCCGTCGGCGGCGGCCGGCTCAGCCCGGCTGCGGCACGGGCGGGTACGCGGTGTGAACAGCATCCTCTCGACTGAAAATTCAGTCAATAGAAAGGACGCACTTCTGAAAATTCAGTCAGCAGTCCGGGGTTACAGGAAGTACAGGCGGCTCAGCGAGACCTGCTGCGCCGGCTCGGAGCGCATCGGATCCCCGTCGAGGGTCACGAGGCCGCTGCGCGGGTCTACGTCCACCTGCCCCAGCCGGGCGTTGTGCAGCATGTCGGCCGGGCCGATACCGCGGGTCCCCTGGACGGCCACACGCCTGCGCCGGGTGCCCAGAGTGTCGTACGGAGAGCCGAAGGAGCCCGATTCGGCGGCGGCACGGCTGACGAAGGCGACGGAGAGATCGGCCGGAGCGGCTCCGTGGGCGCCGAACAGCGGGCCCAGGACCAACGGCTCGCAGGTGTCGGTGGCGGCGTTCGGATCACCCGTGACCCCGTAGGCCGGGAACCCGGCCTTGAGGACCATCTGCGGCTTGGCCCCGAAGAACGGTGGGCGCCAGAGCACGATGTCGGCGAGTTTGCCGGTCTCGATGGAGCCGACCTCGTGGGCGAGGCCGTGGGCGATGGCGGGGTTGATGGTGAGCTT
>NZ_JBEZLL010000054.1:0-22831 GCF_040652135.1 Streptomyces sp. NPDC048295 | reverse complement strand
CGTAAGAACCGTCCGACTGAGCATGATCGCCACATCCGGATCATGTCACCCACCAGCAAGAACACATCACCCGCAATCACGCACCAGCTCGTTAGTGGTCTGCGTCGTAAGTCCTTCGGGGTTGATCATGCTGCTGGGGCGGCGGAGGATTCTTCTGGGTGATCGGCGGTGTGCCGGTCGAGCCTGGCCAGCAGACCGTCCAGGTCGGAGGTGGTGAACTTCCATTGGAACGGCTGTGCTGTGGCGTTGTAGCGGTCTTCGAATGCTCGGAGCCGGTCCGCGACCTCGTTGAGGTCGGTGAAGTCGTTGGGTGTCACGACCTTGCGCTGCACGACGGAGAAGTAGATCTCCACCTGGTTTAACCAGGAGGCGTGGACCGGGGTGTGGACGAGGACCGCGTTCGGGTAGGCGGCGGTCAGCCGGTCGGCGGCCTTCTTGCCGCGGTGGGAGGATCCGTTGTCCACGACCCAGAACACACGTTTCGCGCTGACGTAGGGCTCTTGGTTCATGACCTGGGTGACCAGGTTCATGAACGGGTCGATACCGGTGCGTGGTTCGGTGCGGCCGAACGTCTTCGCGCGGTGGACGTCGTAGGCGGCCAGGTAGGCCAAGGAGCCGCCGCGTCCATAGGTGTGATTAACGCGCATCGCGCGGGCCTGGCCCGGGGCGAGGGTGGGGTGGCAGCGGCAGCGGGCCTGGATGGAGGTCTTCTCGTCGGCGCTGAGGACGTACTCGTCCGCGCCCAGGGCGACGCCATCGAAGGTGCGGCGTACAGGTCAAGGATGCGCTCGGCTTTGGGTCGGAAGCCGGGGGCGGTGATGAAGATCCACGAGCGGTGTTGCCAGGGTTTGATCGCATCCTGGGCCAGCCAGCGGCGCACGGTGGAAGCCGACACGAAGGCGGTGATGCCCCGCGCCATGGCCCTCGCGGGCCAGCTCAGGGCACGACCAGCGTGCCAGCGGGGTACCGGTCTGGGCGGGAGGGTGGCAGGCCAGGGCCTTGACCTGGGTGGTCTGGAGTGAAGTGAATGAGGCTGGGCGACCGGAGCGGCGGCGGTCGGCCAACCCGGCCACTCCCTCTTCGGCGAACCGGCCCCGCCAGGTCCGCACGGTCTCCACATGCAGGCCCGTCTCCCGGGCGATGCGTGCGTTGGAACGGCCCCTGGCCGCGTGAAGCACGATGTGCGCGCGTATCCGGGCCTGGTGGGGAGTCTTGTGGCCGTAGGCCATCTCTTTCAGCCGGTGCCTGCGCGAGGCGGTCAGCGATATCGGACAGGCACCGGCAACGGGCACGGCATGCAGACCAATCAGAAGAAGTGGACTTACCGGCCGG
Organism: Streptomyces sp. NPDC048295; assembly: GCF_040652135.1. Lineage (NCBI taxonomy): Bacteria > Bacillati > Actinomycetota > Actinomycetes > Kitasatosporales > Streptomycetaceae > Streptomyces > Streptomyces sp. NPDC048295. Next base: position 21,499 of record NZ_JBEZLL010000054.1, on the reverse strand, counting down.
AGCCTTCCGCAACACCTGACGTAACAGCCGGAAGGGGTATCGAACTGACGACCTCGCGTACTCGGGAGTACCGCTTGAAGTGCCGCGACACGTGCGGGCCTGGGGTCATCGAGTGATCGGGGTGGCGCCGGTCGCGGTGATGGACAGGTCCCAGAGCAGTGCGGCCCCATCGGGGTCGATGGCATACTCGCGGACGCCGCCGTCGTCCATGGGCGCGTCGAGGGCAGAGATACCCGCGACGTCGCAGTCCTCCAGATAGAGACCGCCGCGGTCGTCGAGGAGTGGGGACGTGGCTGCCCACAGACCGGTGGCCGCGCCCTGGGAGGGTGTCTTGAAGTCGGCGCCGATCACGTTGCCGTGCTCGTCCACCCATCCACGGTCGATCTGTTCCCGAAGCGTCATCTCCCGCTGAAGCCCGGTGAAGATCTTGCCAGGGTGGAGAGCGAACGCCCGGACGCCGTCGCCGCGCCCGAGGGCGTCGAGCTGCACGGCGAACAGGACGTTCGCGGTCTTTGCCTGGCCGTAGGCCAGCCACTTGTCGTAGCCGGTACGGAAGTGTGGGTCGTGCCAGCGGATGTCGGTCAGGGTGTGCCCGGAGGAGCTGTTGACGACAACACGCGCACCGCCGGCGGCGGCCAGGAGCGGATAGAGCTCACAGGCAAGGGTGAAGTGCCCGAAGTGGTTGGCGGTGAGCTGGCCCTCCCAGCCAGGGCCGACACGCCTCTCAGGGGTGGCCATGACACCGGCGACGGCCATGAACAGGTCGAGCCTGGTGACGGAGCCGCTGATCCGCGCGGCGGCGGCGCGCACGCTGCCAAGGTCTGCCAGGTCCATGGGTATGACCTCGCAGCCCTCCACATCCGCGAGCGCCGCGCGGGCGATTTGGGGCCTGCGCGCCGGAACGATGACCTGGGCCCCGGCGGCTGCCAGGGCACGGGTGGTTTCCAGACCGAGTCCGGAATAGCCCCCGGTCACGACGGCGCTCCTGCCGGAGAGGCCGAGGCCGACCATGACGTCCTCGGCGGTGCTGGCGGCAGAAAAGGGCGAGCTGAGTGGCTGCTGATCAGTGCTGGTCATGCCGACGACGCTACGATCTAGAGCGAGGTCTAGATCAAGTCCTAGACTGTGACGCATGGCGACTACCGAGCCCTCTGCGGAGCCCCAGAGCATCGGCGAGGTGGCCGAGCAGACCGGACTCAGCGTGCACGCCCTGCGCTTCTACGAGCGCGAGGGCCTGCTGGTCGGACCGGTCCAGCGCACCTCAGGCGGCCGGCGGCGGTACACCGCATTCGACGTCGACTGGCTGCTCATCTGCGTCAAGCTACGTGAATCCGGCATGCCGCTCGCCGACCTCAAGCGGTTCGCCGAGCTGGTGCGGCATGGTCCAGGCAACGAGGCGGAACGTCTGCGGCTCCTCGACGCCCACCGACAGCGCGTCGACGCGCAGATCCAGGCCATGGAGGAGTGCCGTTCCGTCATCGCCTGGAAGGTTGGCGTCTACGCCGAACACCTCGCCCGCGGCGAAGCCAACGGACTCTGGGACCCGACGGCCTGAGACAAGGAACGAACTCTCCGTATCTTGCGGGGAGCGCCCGTCGCAGGCATGACGCATCACCGGCCCACCGGAACCGGGGAGCAGCATCCCGCTCACGTTACCGTCATCAACATCCTGGCCCCGCAACAGCTAGTGCTGTGACCGAGAAGGTTCACCGGGTTTGCCCGCCCGCCAGTAGCCTCCCGCCCATGGGAGAAGCCGAGGTCCGGGTCGTGGTCCGTAAGTTCGATGGCAGCCTGCACTGGCACCACTCGATGGTGTGGTTGGGCGAGGATGAGTTCGGGGTCTGGCTCGGTGCTCCGATCGGGACGATCTACAGCAAGGGTGGGGAGGGCGAGGTCTACGCAACCGAAGAGCGACGAGTCATGCTCTTTCCTCGCGGTGCCTGGTGGACGGCCCTGTTCCAGGCAGCTCCAGCCCACCTGGACGTCTACTGCGATGTGACCACTCCCTCCGATTGGCCGCATAAGGGGCAAGAGACCATGGTTGACCTGGATCTGGATGTCTGCCGGATACGGCTAGACGAAACCGTCTTTGTGGACGACGAGGATGAGTTCGCCAGTCATCAGAGGCAGTACGGCTATCCGCAAGACATCATCACGCGCGCGCAGAGTGCCGCCGAGTGGCTATCAGCCGCGCTGCATGAGTACGCTGCTGGGGAAGACCTTGGATTCGTCTCTGGTAGTCCCGAAAGGGGCAGGCCACACACCCAGGGTTCAGACTTCGTCGCAGGCCGTCCGGCATCCGCCGGGCGGCCTTCTTGCATGTTGTGACCGAGACCTATAGATGGCGGATCATCCTCGCTCCGGCGCAGGTCAGGACGGTGCAGAGAAAGCTAGTTGGCGGATCTTGAGGGTGATAGTTGGCGGATCACGCCGACACCGGCTCCGAACGTGAGTGCGCTACTGCAGGTGGGCGCGTTGGCCGTCGTTCGAGTCTGAAGATCCGCCAACTGCTGCGACCTATCCGCCATTGACCCGTCTCACTGAACCTTGACCGTTCTCACCGAAGTTTGATCGCCGCCTTCACGGCGCTCCTGCTGGGCTTGGAGGTACTTCCTCTTCCGTTCTTCGAGCTCGGCCTCGGTGAGGATGTGGCAGCCGCACAGGGCGTCCGGGATGAGATCAGGGTCCGGGTTCTCGCACCACGGATCGAGGCAGTAGTGCCTGTCAGCTGGGGGGATGAAGACCATGGCCGAACGATCGCCATCGGCACACCGGAGCCGTTGGCGACGCGCTCAAAGTTCGGTGAGAACGGTCAAGATTCAGTGAGACGGGTCAGCCATCTAGAGGTCTCGGTCGCACATGTCCACCCCCGCCCCTCCGATAGAACCTAATGGGTTAAAAAATGGGCTAAAAGTTAGGGTAAATGATGCTAGGGTGAGGCGCGAAAGGAGATTCACATGGCATCCGAGGAAGAGCTGTTCGCGAGCGTCGACGCACTGCTGGAGGAGGAGCCGCAGCTCCCGCCCCCGGCGGAGCGCGCCCGGCTTCGCGAGGCTGCCGGCATCACCCAGACCCGCCTTGCGCAGGCTCTGAAGTCGACCGTGCAGACGGTGAAGAACTACGAGAACGGCCGCTCCGAGCCGAAGTCACCGCGCCTGGAGGCGTACCAGCGGCTACTGAAGGGGTGGGCGGCGAAATACCCCGCCCACGCCGTCCCCGCCGCCCCGGCCCCCGTGGCCGCGCCGCAGCCCGCCCCGGTGCCAGACACGTTCACCGGCCCGGCCGCGTCCGAGCCCGCCGACACCGCCGCCCCGGCACAGGCTTCCGCCGCACCGGCCGCTGCCCGTCCGGTCGGGCGCCCGGCGACGTCGTCGCGTCGCACGGCGGCGAAGAAGGCTGCCGCGCCCGCCGTCGACCCGCGCTTCCCCCACGGCCCGCTCGCCGTCCTCGATGGCGACGGCTCCGCGTACGGCATCGACGGCATCGTGCTCGACTGCCCGGCCACCACCGTCCCGGAGCTGGTGGAGTGGACCCTCAAGGAGTCCGGCCTCGGTGCCGCCAAGCTCAACCGCTACGGCAAGGACAGCGACCCGCTGATCGTCCTCACCGCGGCCGCCGCGGTGAAGCTCGGGCTGCCCGAGCGCCTGGAAGGCCACGAGCAGCGCCGCTCCCTGCGCCTGCCCGAGGACCACCCCGTGGTCAAGCAGGTGGCGAAGGCGAAGTGGCAGCTCACGCAGCGAGGGTTCGGCCCCTGGGCGCGGATCTACCGCAAGGCGCAAGGCCGCGAGAGGCAGTGCGTGCAGCTCGCGATCCTCTCGTGGGATGCCCTCGATGAGCGCTCCTGGCCCGGCGTTGCCGAGATGGAGCCGGCCGACATCGCCCGCGTCCTCGGCGTCTACGCGACCCGGGTCATCACCCCCCGCGGCTCCACCGCCGTCTCCGGGCTGGAGCTGATGACGGCGCTGCGCCCGCCGACGAAGGCCGTGCGGGACCCGGAGACCGGGAACTGGGTGTCCGGCTACAACGCGGGCTCGGTCGGCACCGAGCCGATGGACCCGGCGCCGCCGGAGGCCACCCCGGAGCACCCCGTCGTCGTCAGCAGCGGCTGGGCCGGCGGGTTCTTGAACGAAGAGGCGTACCAGTGGGTGCGGGCGGTGGAGACGCTGTCCGATGAGGAATGCACGCTGCCCTTCGCAGTCGGCCTCGACCTCAACACCGCTTTCCTCGCCGCCGCGGCCCGCCTGGTCGTCGGCCTCAGCGCCCCCGATCACTTCCACGCCCCGAAGTTCAACCCTAGGATCCCCGGGAGCTGGCTGGCGGACCTGTCCCACATCGAGCTGGACCCGCGTCTACCCAGCCCGTTCACCCCGGACGGCAGCCGTCCGACGGGCCCGGCCTGGTACCAGACGCACACCCTCGCCTACGCCCAGGAGCTCGGGCACGACGTCCACCCGATCGAGGCGTACCTGCGCCGCGAGACCGGGGCCTATCTGGATCCGTGGCACGACCGGCTCAAGAACGCCTACGTCGACACCCTCGCCGACATGGGGGTCACCAAGGACCTGTCCGACGCGGAGTTCCTGGCGGCGATGGAACAGCACAAGCAGAAGGACCCGGCCCTGGCCGCCGTGCTGTCCGCGATCAAGGCCACGGTCAAGGGCGGCGTCGGCAAGCTCCGCGAGCGCCCCCAGGGCAAGTCCTACAAGGAGGGCGAGCGGTGGCCGGCACTTCAGCGGCCGACCTGGCGCCCCGACATCCGGGCCGCCGTCATCAGCAAGGCCCGCGTCAACATGCACCGCAAGCTCAACAACATGGCGAAGATGACAGGCCTGTACCCGCTCGCCGTGCTCTCCGACTGCGTCGTCTACCCCTCGCCGGGTGAGAGCCCGCTCGACTTCCTCCCCTACGCCGCGTCCGGCAAGCCGCAGCCCGGCGGCTTCCGCCTCGGGCCCACGCCCGGCCTGGCCAAGCTGGAGGGCGTCCAGTCGATGCTGTGGGCGGTCGACCTCATGGAGAAGGGCCTGAACCCGGCCCGCCACATCAAGGGCGGCGACGCCGTCCTGGACGAAGGGGAGTAGACGGTGGGAGAGATCGACGACGCGATCGAGCGCGCCGACCGCGAGGCGTTCACCAAGGACCCACCCAAGACCCTCAAGGGCCAGATCGGGTTCCTGCTCAAGCAGCTGGGCAGCGCGAAGGCCGTCGCGCAGGAGATCGGCGTCACCGCCGACTCCGTCAACCGCTACCGGCGCGGCGCCCGCAAGCACGCCCGCCCGGACATCGCCGCGAAGATCGACGACGCCGTACGGCAGCGGTGGCAGCCACTGGTGCGCAAGCGCCGGCAACGCCGGGCCGCCACCACCGGCGGCATCACCGTGGAGACCCGGGCCCGGTTCGGCTACACCGCGCCGGTCGGCACGACCGACGACGGACGCTTCCGCCGCCTCACCGTGCACCTCCCCCCGGAGTACGCGCAACGCCTCTTCGACGCCCGCGACACCGGAGCCGGCGACCAGCAGATGCGCGGAATCATCGCCGAAGGGTTCAAAGAAGTGTATTTCCAGGACGGTGGCGGTCGCGCCATGGGACTGTCGGACGTGGAAATCAACGACATCGATTACCTCGATCTGGACTACTGATTTCGAAGCCCATTACGGCGAGCATCAATCTGTTGTTGAGCCAGAGCGCGATAGTTGTCACATAGGCAGGCTTGTTGTCACTTGCGAGGTTGAGCGCCGGACTCGGGGGTGTCGGCCGACTCCATGGTGGTGGGTCGGCGTCCGCCGCAGCAGGCTACGACTGCAGTTGCCGTGGAGTTCAGGAAGATCGTGAACCAGGACGACCTGTCCACCGCGTCGATGGATCCGGTACGATGCGGCTCTTCCCCAGCTCGCAGAAGGATGTCGACGCTGTCGGCCAGGCTGTCGATCGTGTGGCCACGCTTCAAGGAGTGGTGCATTCGAGCCCGGAAGACGCCCGCGTGCCGGTTGGCAGGGACCAGGCCGTCCCAGACGGCGAAGTCAGCCCCGGCGATCAAGGCGTTACGTGCAGGCCCGCATGCCGGGGTCTGTTCGTGGAGCATGGCGATGAGGTCGTCGCGAGTCACACTGCGCCCCGGTGACAGAAAGTCCAGTGATCGGCTATGTGTGACAACTCCAGCGCCTCTCTGGTGACAGTCCGGCTGCTTCGACCTGGTTTCTGCGCAGCCTATGCGGTGCCGTCGGTGACAACTACCGAGCCTCGGCACAGTTGTGACTGAGCGCTTCACTTGGCGGGTGTGCGCTTCAGGCGGCGAATCTGAGCGTCGTAACTGGCGAGGTGTTTTTTGGGGTCTCAGGCCCACATGTCCTACCGCCAGCCCCGCAAGCTGGTCACTATCCAGGGGTGGCCAGTGCTAGGCGTGAGCGGGGCGCGCTGCGCGGAGCCGGTCCAGCGCGAACACGAGGTCTGACGGGTCGACCCGGGCCGGCAGCACCGCGCCCTGGGCAACACCTTTGAATCGTTCGGACAGCAGCTTCTCCTTTGACTCGAACTCTTCGAATCCGGGCCCGGAGATCCGCACATGGAGATGGATCTCGTCCTTCGCCTCGCCCCCTGGCACCAGAGCCACCGAAAGAACCAAGGCCGCCGCATCGACACCGCAGCGGGCCAGTTGGATCGTCGCCGCGCGATCCCGACGCACGGTGAGGATGACGCTGAGTCCGATCCAGGCGGCGAGGGCCGCGAGCAGGAATGCACCCGCGAGAACTGCCCAGGCACCCGTGGACCCGACGTAGCCCGTGATCGCTGTGGCGGCGCAGTAGGTGGCTGCGCCAGTCCCGCTAAGCAGCAGGATCAGGCCGAAGGCGCATAGGGACACGGTGACCGCAGGACCTTTGGGTTCCAGCAGAGTCGGTTCGGCCGCATGGGGGCTGGTGGGCATGGCGGCACCCTAGCCGGGCCCCCGCGCGATGGATACGGGGCTGGCGTTGCTGCAGCCATACCTTCCGCACCGATGCGTCGACGCATTCGCGGTCTCCGGGCATTGTCCGCCCCTGTTCGCATCACCCGGCGACAAAAGCTGCGCCCAAAAGCTCGCACACCTGCGCAGGTCGGCGCCCGCCAACCACGACACTCAGAATCGCCGACTGAAGCGCTCAGTCACGCCTGCCCTGGGCCGAAGCGGGATAGGGCTTGCCCCGCAGCGCCACTGTGGCGTCCAGGTGGCACGCTGGGTGCAGATGCCCAGCCAGCGTCTCTGTGGGTTTGGCCCGCAGCACCACCGCGGCAGCGTGAACTGGACGGTCGCGGCGCCGTCCTTGTGGAGCGTCTCTGCGGGCTGGTCCCGCAGCGCGTCATTGCGGCTTGATGAACGTCATGTTGTACAGCCGCGACAGACGGTGCGTTTCTGCAGGGTTCGTCCTGCGGCCCGGCTGCCCAGTGACGGTGGGCTGGGTGTTCCTGTGTAAATCGAGCGGTTATCCGAGGGCGTGGGTGATGCGTTCGCGGAGGTCGGTGGCCGGGGTGCTGTTGGCGTAGGGGAGTGCTTCGTCGTGCAGTTCGGTGAGCCGGTCGCCGACTCTGTGCGAGCTGATGGTGCCGAACAGGTCCAGGGCGTGGATCGTTTCCTGGCGGGCGCCTTCGGGTTCGCCGGCTGCCAGGTGGGTGCGGGCGAGCGCGAGGTGGTCGAAGGCTGTGTGCGTGCTGGAGCAGCTGCACCGGGCCCTGAACAACCGCAACGTGTTCGCGTCCCCTTCACACCGGTGGTCCGACCCGCGCGCCCGGCTCCTGGACGGCGCGGCGTGGGACGCGGTGCGCGAGGACGTGCTGGCCGGGCTGAGCCTGGACATGCCCGTCACCGAGCACCTGGCGGAGCTGGTGCGGGCCCTGGACGCGGGCTGGAAGCAGATGGCCGAGCGCCTGGAATCGGCGGGCAAGGACGCGAAGGTGTCGCTCGACGTCCTGCCGAACGGCCGGGTGAAGCTGAACGTGGAGAAACTCGGCGCGCTCGGCGAGCCGAAGTCGCTGGCCTGGCTGCGCAAGCGGGTCGAGAAGATGCTCCCGAAGATCGAGCAGCTGCGCGCCGAGGGGTGCGAGATCCGCGACGAGGACGTCGCCCGGCTCTCGCCGCTCAGGCACCGCAACCTCAACCTCCTCGGCCGCTACAGCTTCACCGCCCAGGTCCCGGCCGACGGGGCCTTGAGGCCGCTGCGCGGCCCGGAGGCACCCGGGCTCGACGAGGACGACGACGGCACCGAGGACTGACCGGTCGGGCCCAGGATGATCGGGGCGTGTTCGCTGGTCACAGGCGTGGAGCGGGTACCGGCATCCGTCACATCGAGACCGGTCGTGACGACTGCGCGTACCCTCTTTCGCTCGCGGTAGGCGGCCTGGCGACAGGCCGGGGAGCAGTAGACCGCGTCCCGGCGGTGGCGGTGTCCGAGGGCGAACCGTTTGTCGCACACGGGGCAGTGCGCGACGAGGTCGGTCTCGACGCCCGGGTGGTAGTAGAGGCCGATGGCTACGGCCTCGGCCCGGTGGCGGCGCCACCGGCGGTCCGCCTGCTTGCAGGCCGGGGAGCAGTACCGCTTGTCGCTGCGGGAGCGCACCGGCAGCGGCTCGGAACAGAAGACGTGCGCGCACCGGCCCGGCCCATGACTCCACTGTACGCGGGCCCTCTCCGGCCCGCGGCGGTCGCCGGCCCCTCAGCCCGGGACGCCGCGGGGCGTGAATCCGTTGGCGAGAACGGCGAGTCGGGTGAGCAGAGCCTCGGCGAGCGGGAAGCCTCGGTCGCTCTGCAGCCAGCGGCTGAGTGCTGTCACGTATGCGTCGAAGAGCAGGTCGGCGATGGTCTCGGGGTCGAGGTCGGCGCGGATCTCGCCGTTGCGCCGGCCTCGGTCGATGGCGGCGACGAAGGCGCGGGGCGTGGCGCGCAGGTCGATCGCGCCGTGCAGTACTCCGCTGTCGTGCAGTTCCTTGGCCAGGGCGTAGTCGCGCTCGTTGAGGTCGGCCAGGGTGCGCAGTTCGTCGGCCAGCGCCTCGATGGCGGGCCCGGGTTCGGTCGCGTCGGCCGTGTCTGCCGCGTCGCGCCGGTCCAGGAGTTCGTGGCGCTGGCGGACCCAGGTGATCACGAAGTCCTCTTTGCGGCGGAAGTGGTTGAACGCCGTCTGGCGTCCCACGTCGGCGCGTTCGGCGATGTGGTCGTAGGTCGTGGCCGCGTACCCCTGGCTGGCAAACAGTTCCAGGGCCGCGGTCAGCAGCCGCTCGCGCGTCGCGTCGCGGCGGCGGGTGCGCCGGTCGGTCGGCTCGGTCGGTTCCTCTGATGCAGTCGGCCTCATGCGCAGAGTGTACTTGGATCCGCAGGCATACTGGAGTATATGTTGGTACTGTAATCCAATCAGGGCTCACAAGGAGATCCCACGATGACCACCCCCTTCACCCTCGGTCTGCACAAGATCGGCCAGGACACCTACGCCTATCTGACGCCCAACGGCACCTGGGGCTACAGCAACGCCGGCCTGATCGTCTCCGGCGACCAGGCGCTGCTGGTCGACACCCTGTTCGACGTGCCGATGACCCGCGCCATGCTCGACACGATCGCCGAGGCCCTGCCGGGCGTCACCATCAACACCGTGGTCAACACCCACAGCGACGGCGACCACTGGTGGGGCAACGAGCTGGTCACCGACGCCACGATCATCGCCTCGGAGGCCGCCGCGGAGGTGATGCGCAAGGAGAACCTCCTCGACCTGCTCAACACGCCCCCGGCCGGCTTCCAGCTGCCGCCGATCGTGAAGCACATGTGCGAGATCTTCGACTTCAAGTCGATCACCCCGACCCCGGCGAACCGCACCTTCAGCGGCGAGCTGGAGGTCGCGGTGGGCGAGCGCACCGTCCGGCTGATCGAGGTCGGCCCGGCCCACACCCCCGGCGACGTCCTGATCCACGTGCCGGACGCCGGCGTGGTCTACACCGGCGACATCCTGTTCATCGGCGGCCACCCGGTCATCCACACCGGCCCGATCGCCCGCTGGATCGACGCGTGCAACCTGATCCTCGACCTGAACGCCGACACGATCGTCCCCGGACACGGCCCGGTCATCGGCAAGCCCGAGGTCCGCGCCTTCCGCGACTACCTGGAGCGCCTGCGCGACCACGCCGTCCGCTCGCACCGGGCCGGCCTGACCGCCATGCAGGCCGCGCAGACCCTGGACATGGCCGGCTTCGCCAACTGGGACGACCCCGACCGCATCGTCCTCAACATCGGCGCCGTCTACCGCGAGCTGGACAACGAGCCGCACGAAGCGCACGACGAGATGGCCCTGATGGGCTGCATGCACACCTACACCACCACCACCACCTACCCCGCCCCGACCGAGCCCCGCATAGCGCCGCGCTCCCGCGCCGAGATGGCCGCCCTGTCCACCCGCCTGGACGGCATCCCGGCACGACTGCTCGCCGACGACGGCGACAGCCCGCTGGCCGGCCGCCCTGTGCTCAACATCCTCGCCACCATCGGCAACAACCCCGACCTGATCGTCGCCCTGGCCCCCCTGCTCGCCCAGCTCGCCATGGGCGAGATCCCGGACCGGGACCGGGAACTGGCGATCCTCCGGGTCGGCCACCGCACCGGCTCCGCCTACGAGTGGGAGCACCACATCCGCATCGGCGCCGCCGCCGGCCGCACCGAAGCCGAGATCGCCCGCGTCCCGCTCGACGTGAACGAAGCGGACTGGAGCGACGCCGACCGCGCGCTGCTGCGGGCCGTCGACGAGCTGATCGCCGACCAGATCATCTCCGAGATCACCTGGCAGGGCCTGGCCGACCACTACTCCACCTCGCAGCTGATCGAGCTGCTCGCACTCGTCGGCACCTACACGACGATCGCCGGCATCCTCAAGACCTGCCGCGTCCAGCTCGACGACTGGCTCTTCGAGTCCCCGACCGGCATCGCAGCCTGACACCCACCACACCCACCCCGACCCAGACCCGGGCGGCCCGGGGCAACGGCACCCGCCGCTGCTCCGGGCCGTCCGGACCTGAGCCTGCCTTCGAGCGCGCTCACACTTCCACCGGTGGTGAGCCGGTTCACCAGCACCCGGGCCAGATTCACCAGCCGGACCTCATCTGCACCCGTTGTCAGTACCTAACGGGACAGTAGTGACATGACTGATTTCTCTCTTCATCTCCTGGGATCTCAACGGCAGTTCCAGGCGGAAGAGCTTCCGCCTGCGGCCTCCGCCCACACCGGACAGCAGCTGCGACGTGTGGAGCTGCAGCTGCAGGTGCCGGGCGATCTGCAAGACGATCTCGAAAGCGACCTCAAGGCCGCTGCCGCCCCCGCTGGGCAACCACTCGCGGGAGAGGGCACAACCTGGCTGGTGTCCAGCCACAGTTACTCGTACACCGACAACGCGCAGCCGCTCGTGTACACCCACCGGCTGGAACTCCAAGAGGCGGAAGACCTGCATGCCTCCGCTGTGGAGGTCGCAGGGCTCACGCTTGTCCCGATCCAGTACAACGAAGACATCGACGAAGAAGTGCTCATGGTGTTTCTCGTTGCTGACGTCTCCGGCGAGGAAGGCGAGCGCCTGGAGAAGCTCATCGTCACGCAGGAGGACCAGTACGTCGACGTCGTCCGCCGGGGCGTCAGCGAGACTCCCGTCCGCATGCGCTTCGGCCGCTGCCTGTGGCAACAAGGCGAAGGCGATAGCCGGCGTCACAACCTGACGCTTGTCGCTGACGAAGGCCAGCCGGATCGCCCACTGGGCATCGCGGCACTCAACCAGCCCCAGCTCGGCCGCACCATTGAGAAGACCGTCGCCAATGCCAAGGCACTTGACCTGCTCGTGGAGCAGCTTTGCTCTCAAGGAGTCCTGACTGATGAGGTCGCCACCAGCATCAAAGCTGCCGTACTTCCACACGACCTCACGCCCCGAGAGAGCCGCGAGTTCTGCCGTACGAGCAAGATCGAAACCTTCTGGAACTGAGTTCCTACCGGTGGGGCAGCACGGCCGGGTGCGCAGCCCACGGCATTGCCCCACCGGAGCCTTCCCGGCCGTCACGGAGATCAGAAGGAGGGAGCAGCCCAGAACCCCAGGACCTACACGCACGCCAGTGCGATGCCCTTGCTCGGATCCCCACGGCCTCGCACTCAAGTGCGTGTAGGCCCTGGGGCGCGATGCGGCTGGCCCCGGGCAGCGAAGAGCCTCAAGCTGTCCTGTGCGCCCGGGGCCCTGTCCGCTGGCCTCGCACCGCCTTCAGCCCCAGTCCGAGGGTGATGGCGCGATCTCGGGCACTCACGTGTCGTCGGGTGTGCTGCCCAACCAGGCGCGAGTCGGACACCCCGCGACGGCATCACGAACCGAGACCGGTCAAATATGGTCGACCGGACCTGCTGGCAAGGTGGGCCCGCGAGACTGGCGGATCACCAACCCATGGAGGACTCATGATCCCGGCGACCGTGCCCACCGAAGCCGTCTTCGACCGCGGTCGCCTACCCGATATGTTTCTCCCCGTGCACGCCTGGAGCGACGAGGGCGAACCGCTGGTGCTGTGGCGCAATGGGCTGCAACGAGCACAGGACATCGAGGGCTTCAAGGAAGTTCGCGAGCGCCGCCAGATCGTGGGCGTTGTCCCGGGCGGAGGCTGGATGACGGAGTGGCAGGACCCGAACGAGGGGACCTTGTTCGCTGATCCGGTGGTGGCCTGGGCGGTGTACTCCGACGGAGACGCCAGAGCCATCGACACCGACGCCGATGGGGACGCTGTGCAGTTGCCTCCGTTCGTCAAGAACCGGCGGACCTACCACCCAGGCCAGAGCCTGGAGAAGCCGCTACCCGGCAAGAAAACGCCAGGTACAGCGGCAGAAGACGGGTGAAAATGACCTGCGGTTGGGCCTGCCGGAATGGCAGCCCCAACCGCAGGAGATGACGTCACTCCGCCCAGTCGAGTCCGAGTGCGGCGAGTTTGTCGACGCTGAGCTTCGTGCGGCGTCCCTTCTGATTCATGATCCACACTCCGAGCTTGACCTCGGTCCCGTCTTCCAGCGGTTCGACGTGGGCCCTTGGGACGGTGAGGGTGCCGGTGCGGGCTTTGTACTGTGCCAGGGCCGCAACGCCCCGCTCGAAGGCGCTCACGGGCATCGTGGACGGCTTCGAGGGCGCTTCCAGCTCCGGGGCGTGCGGGACGACACCGAAAGCTTCCAGGCGCCCGCGCTGCCCGTCGGACAGGGCCGCCCACACCTCGGGCCTACGCTGCCGGTCGAGCCACTTGCCGATGTCCATGCCATGCACGGTGACCCCGGGTTCGATGTACCCGAGGATGGTCTCCTCCGCGAGCATCTCCCGCACCACCGCGAAGTGCCGCTGCCACTCGGCCGGCCACGACGGGTTCCAGTCCTCGTCGACCTCCTTCAACGCAACCTCCCACTCCGGGTGTTCGGCCAGCGCGCCGGGTCGGCGCAGGTTGGACAGCCACTGACCCACCGGCTTATCCAGCGCGGCCGCCGACCGGGGAGCGCACAGCGTCCAGTGCTCCGCGAAGTAGACCCGGGCAGCCTCCAGGTTCTCCTGGAACCGCGCGTCGGCCGCCGACCAGGCCATGCCCAGCTTCTCCAGCCGCGCCGCGCGCCGGCCGTTCATCTGCCCAGCCCCGAACGCCCGTCGCTGCTCCGCGACCCAGGTCCCCAGCGGGAACGCGCCCTCCTTGTGCTCGTACGGCACCCGGGCGTGGCCCTCACGCTCCGTAAACTCCTTGAGCTTCGCCCAGCCGCGGGCCCAGTCCTGCCGCTCCGTGTCGATCACGTTGAAGGACACCCAGTCCGCGACCATCACCGGATCACGCGGAGTCGCAAAACGGAGCAGCAGACGGGTTTCTTCCTCGTTATCTGCGGGTGCGGCGCCGATGTATTCGGATGGCTGCGCCACGTCCTTCTGCGGCTCCTGCGGAATCGCCAGCAATTCGATTGCCTCTTCATCGTGAGCCCGCAGACCTTCCAATACCTTCACCAAAGGCCGATACGATCCCGAGGTGAACATATCTTCCGGCTTCTCACCGGGCTGAAGGAATACCGGCACGATCAATGAGGCAAGTTTTCCTTCCCCGGGCTTCTGCCGGAGCGCCCGGCCGATGGCCTGGACGATGTCGTGCGGCGCCCCCTTGGGGTCCAGGAGGGCGACGCTGTCCACGGCCCGGATCGACGTTATCTAGAGGTGGGGGAGTGTGAGGGACGTTTGTTCCTGCTGTCACCTGCGGGGATGGTCGTGGGCTAACCCCCATAAAGCTGCGGCTGGGTGACAGTTACGTTCGGCACGTGGAGTACTCCTTCATCGCGGAACGGTCTTCCTCTCCGTCAACGGGCATGGAGCGGTGGGTGGTGGCCGATGCGCTCACCTATGCCTTGCATCACGAGGCCACTGCTTATTTGACTTCGCTGCGCAGCAAAGACCGCTCACCGAACACCGAGCGGGTCTACGCCGGCCGTCTGGTTCTGTATCTGAACTACTGCGCCGCCCGCCGCATGGACTGGGCCGCACCGGGATTCCTCGGACTGTCGGGCCTGCAGCAGTGGCTGATCAACACCCCGCTCCCGCTGCGCAGCCGACGAACCGGCAGCGCACGGCCCCGGAATCGCTCCAAGGGAACCGCGAACGCCGTGATGACGGTGGTCAGCGACTTCCTGCGCTTCGGCGCCGCCCACGGCTGGGTCTCCCCTTCCACGGTGACGCTGCTGTCCGAGCCGAAGACGCTGTTCTGTTTGCCGCCGGGCTACGACCCCGGGGAAGAGGGGCGGTTGCGCACGATGGACACCGCCTCGTTCCGGTTCGCGTTCACCGACCCCGGCTACCAGGACCTCAGTCCCGAGCAGATCGCCAGGATGCTGGCTCTGGCACGATCGGCCCGTGACCGGTTCCTGATCGCTCTGCTGGCCTGCACCGGCCTGCGGATCGGCGAAGCGCTGGGACTGCACCGCAGCGACCTGCACCTGCTGGCCTCATCCCGCGCTCTCGGGTGCGGTACCGAAGGGCCACACCTGCACGTCCGCCGCCGCACTCAGAACCCCAACCGCGCCCTGGCCAAGTCCCGCCGCCCCCGCACGGTGCCGGTTACCGCCGACCTGACCAGCCTGTACACCGACTACCAGTACGAGCGCCACACCGCCGGCGCGGAAGGCGGCGACATGGTCTTCGTCAACCTCTTCCGCCCGCCGGTGGGCCGGCCGATGTCCTACCCCAACACCAAGGGCATGTTCGATCGCCTGGCCCGCGCCGCCGACCACCCTTTCCGCCCCCACATGCTGCGCCACTCTGCCGCGACCACGTGGCTGCGCAGCGGAGTGGACCGGGACGTCGTCCAGCGTCTCCTGGGACACCTCTCGCCCCTGTCGATGGAGCGCTACCGGCACGTGTGCGACACCGAGACGCGCCAGGCCGTCGAGCGCGTCGCGACGCTGCGGGACCCGAGGTGAGCGTCGCCGGGCAGCCGACACCGCTGCGCTTCCCGGCCGCGCCCGCCTCGGATACGCCTGGCTGGACTGTCTGGCTGGCCGACCGCATCGACCCCGCCTGGCGACCGAGGGAGTGGGACGCGCGCCACTGGCTGTTCACCGGCGATCTGGACAGCCCGCGTACCTCGTCCTCGACCTGCCGGACCCGGCGATGTGACCAGGTGGTCATCTCCGGCAACGTCTTCTGCACCCTGTGCGCGGAGCACCAGCGAGCGAGCAGTCAGGACCCCGACACCTTCGCCACGACCTTCACGCCTGCCCGCGAACGCAGCGCCCGCGGGATGGTGACCGCCCAGTGCTCCATCGCCCGTGACGGTGTGCGCTGCGTCCGCCCCCGCCACTGCAACGACAAGTGCGCCACCCACTACAACGCCTGGAAGTACCACGCAGCCAAAGGAACCGAGCAAGCATGGCTGCGCGACCGTGCCCAGCCCTTCACCGAAACAATCCCCTGCCTGGTTCCCACCTGCCCAAGCCCCGCCTACAACTCCCGTGGACTATGCAACTACCACGCCCGCCAATGGAGCCAGGACAATCGCACGAAACGCACTGACGTCCACCAGTGGGCCACTCAGCAGCCCCCTTACCTGGACACACACCAGTTCAGCCTGCTCGCCCTGAACGACCTGCTGCGCTATGAGATCCTCTACGCCCTGCAACAGACGGACCAGTGGACCCGCACTCTGGAACCCCACCGCATTCGCAGCCTGGTACGCGACCTCGCCAGCGCCACCACACTCCTGACCGACGACACCGGCCCGGCACGCCTGGCCAGCCCACACGCCGGCGCAGTCAGAACCCTCAAGCGGCTGAGGACAGCCGTCCACGGCGCCTTCGAAGAGTTCTCCGGCCGACCCTTCGCCGACCCGGACGTCCTTGACCTGCGCGCCATCGGCCTGCGCACGACGCACGGATCCCGGCCCCGCCGCATGCCCGGCACCGCAGACCTGCGCACCATCCGCCAGCCCTGGCTCCGCGAGTTGATGCGCCACTGGGCCACCAGCAGTTCCCCGCGTACCGACACCTTCTCCAACACGATGCGCGCCGTGGTCATCGCCTCCCGAACGCTGGCCCAGCGACCGGGGGAAGGCCTCGACCCGGCAGCGCTGCACCTCACCGACGCCTCCGCTGTCGTCGACGCCTTCCGCACAGCGCTCCGACGCGACGGAACCGCCTATCGCTCCTCCCAGCGGCGCACGCTGGCCGGCTGTTTCTTCCAGCTGATCGACTACGGCCGCCGCTCCGGACATCTCGACACTCTCGCGGGAGCGTTCACCCGCGACCCCGTCGAGCACCGCATCCGCCTGGAAGAAACAGACGAGGACGGCATCGGCAAAGCCATCCCCGAATCGGTCATCCGTCAGCTCGACGCCCACCTGCACACCCTCGGCCTCGGAGACGTCCAAGGCCGCCGCGATGTCCCCGCCGCCGACCTGCAACTGCTCTACCAGACCATCTACATCCTGCTCAGAGACACCGGCCGCCGCCCTCTGGAGATCGCCTCTCTGCCCCGCGACTGCCTGGAGACCGACCGCGGACAGACCTCACTGATCTGGAACAACCACAAACGCCGCCGCCACCGCAGACGCCTGCCGATCATCGAATCCACCGCCCAGGCCATCCGCACCTGGCAAGCCCGCCGCAGCCACCTCCAACTGCCCGCCGGCGGCGACGCCTACCTCTTTCCCGCCCTGAGCGCCTACAGCATCGCCCCTCACCTGGGCGCCAACTACATCAGCGAGACCCTGCGCCTGTGGGTCGACTCCCTGCCCGCCCTGCGCACCGAAGGCGTCGACGCGGACGGCGCCCCGCTGTCCTTCGACCGGACCCTGATCTACCCCTACGCCTTCCGCCACTCCTACGCCCAGCGCCACGCCGACGCAGGAACCCCCGTGGACGTGCTGCGCGAGCTGATGGACCACCACTCCATCGCCATGACCCAGCGCTACTACCAGGTCTCCCTCAAACGCAAACGCGCCGCCGTCACCTCCTTGAGCACCCAGGTCGTCGACCGCCTCGGACATTCCGCCCCCAGTTCCCCCAGCAGCTACGAGCTGCGCTCCGTGGCAGTCCCCTATGGAGGCTGCACCGAACCCAGCAACGTCAAAGCCGGGGGAGACGCCTGCCCGCTCCGCTTCCAGTGCGCCGGCTGCGGCTACTACCGCCCCGACCCCTCCTACCTCCCCGCCATCGAGCAGCACATCAACGAACTGCGTGCCGATCGGGAGACCGCCCGGGCCATGGACGCGGCCGACTTCATCACCACCGCCCTCACCGCCCAGATCACCACCTACGAACAGATCGTCCACCGTATGAAAACCCGCCTGGCAGCCCTACCCGCAGGCGAGCGCGAAGAGATCGAGCACGCCAGCACCACCCTGCGCAAAGCCAGAGCAGCCAGCGGCCACACCCTGCTTCCGCTCACCGTCGTCGACCGCACTCAGGAACCACCGTCATGAACCGACAGGGCAACTCCGCCGTCCTCGCCCAGGCCCGCCGCCGTGACAGCCTCGACAAACGCCAGCGTGTCCTTGAAGCCCTCGCCGCCCTCGAACGAGACGGCCAGAAGATCAGCCACGCCGCCGTCGCCCGCACCGCAGGTGTCTCCACCTGGCTCACCTACACCGAGGGCATCCGCGAACACATCCACGCCGCCCGCAACCGCCAGATCCACACCCCCGCCACCCCACCCCTACCAGGATCCGCCCCCAACCCAGCAAGCCTGCGCGCCGAACTGGACCTCGCCCGCGAAGAGATCAAAGACCTCCGCCAGGAACGCGACCGCCTGAACAACGCGCTCCGCCACCAGCTCGGCCAGCAACTCGACGCCCTCCACGCCCCCGACCTCACCTCCCGGATCGACGAACTCACCCGCGACAACCACCAGCTCGCCGACCAACTCCAACAAGCCACCGAAGAAAACACCGCCCTGCGCGACCGCCTCACCGGGCTCGAAGACGACATCGCAGCAGCCCGCACCAGCCTGCGCCGCATGATCCGCACCGAGAACACCACCGCCCAGTGACGGCCACCCCCGCGGCGCCCAACTCAAGCCCAGTCCAGTCCCAGCTCAGCCAGCACCTGCCGCCTGCCCTCGCTGAGCTTCGCGCGCCTCGACTTCGTGTTCGACAGGAACACGCCTAGCTTGACCTCAGTGCCGTCCTCGAGCCGTTCTACGTGCCCCCTTAGGACGGTGAGGGAGCCGGTGCGGTCCTTGTACTGGGCCAGGGCCGCGACGCCCCTCTCGAAGGCGTTCATGGGCGCCGTAGACGGCTTCACCGATGCCTCCAGACCGGGCGAGTGCGGGATGACGCCGAAGGCTTCCAGGCGCCCGCGCTGCCCGTCGGTCAGGGCTGCCCAGACCTCGGGTTTGCGTTGCCGGTCGAGCCATTTGCCGATGTCCATGCCGTGTACGGTGACGCCGGGTTCGACGTAGGCGAGGATGGTTTCCTCGGCGAGCATCTCCCGCACCACGGCGTAGTGCCGCTGCCACTGCGCCGGCCAGGACGGGTTCCAGTCCTCGTCCACGTCCAGGAGCGCGGCCTCCCATTCGGGGTGCCCGTCCAGAGCCCCGGGTCGGCGCAGATTGCTCAGCCACTGTCCTACCGGCCTGCCCAGGGCCACGGCAGGCCTTGGAGCGCAGAGGGTCCAGTGCTGGTCGTAGTACGCCTTGGCGGCTTCCAGGTTCTCCTGGAAGCGTTCGTCTGCCACGCTCCAGACCATGCCGAGCCGTTCCAGCCGTTGCGCGCGTTGTCCGCTCATCTCCCCGGCCGCATACGCCCGCCGCTGTTCCGCGACCCACTGCCCAAGGGGTGTCGTACCCTCCCGGTGTCCGTACGGCACTCTCGCGTTCCCGACCCGCTCGACGTACGTCTTGAGTTTCGCCCAGCCGCGGGCCCAGTCCTGCCGTTCGGTGTCGATCACGTTGAAGCTGACCCAGTTCGCGACCATCACCGGGTCACGCGGAGTCGCAAAACGAAGCAGCAGACGGGATTCTTCCTCGCCTTCCCCGGGCGGCGGGCCGATGTACTCGGACGGCTGGGCGACGTCTTTCTGCGGCTCCTGCGGGATCGCGAGCAGTTCGATTGCCTCTTCGTCGTGAGCGCGCAATCCTTCAAGGACCTTCACCAGGGGCCGGTACGATCCCGAAGTGAACATGTCTTCCGGCTGTTCACCGGGCTGAAGGAACACCGGAACGATCAAAGAGGCGAGCTTTCCCTCTCCGGGCTTCTGGCGCAGAGCCCTGCCGATGGCCTGGACGATGTCGTGCGGCGCGCCCTTGGGGTCCAAAAGAGCGACACTATCCACCGCTCTGATGTCGACACCTTCTCCCAAAACGCGACAATTCGAAAGAACCGCCCGCCGCGCCGTGGACCCGAAGCTTCCCAGGACCTCCCGCCGGCGCTCGGGGACGTGCTCACCCATCAGCCAGTCCGCCCAGATCTGAGCCGGGTACTTCTCCGGCCGGTCGGCGTGCAGCCGTTTCGCCACCCGCCACAGGCCCTCCGCGTACGCCTGCGCCTCTATGGTCCGGTGGTGGAAGGTGATGCAGGTCTGGAGGTCGTGCTGCGCCATCGTGTGCAGCAACGCCGCCTGGAGCGCCCCGAGGCGCTGCCCGCGGACCTCCTCGGTGTGCCGCTCCTCGCCCATCAGCCGCTCCGGGGTGACGACCGGGTCCTGGAGCTCCAGGACGATGATCTGGTACCGCGCCAGCAGCTTCCGCGACACGGCCGACGCGAGCGAGAGCTTGTAGAGGACCGGCCCGAAGACCTTCTCGTCGTCCATGGAGGCCGCCATCTCGCGCGGCAGCGGGTCGCGCACCCCTTCGGCGACCTCGCGGTTCAGCCGCTCCTCCCAGATCCGCGGCGTCGCCGTCAGGTACAGCCGGCGGTGCGCCGGGATCTTCGTCTGGTCGTGGATGTCCGCCCACGCCTTCCCCATCGACCCACTGGTCCGGTGCGCCTCATCGACCACTGCCAGGTCCACCAGGGCGAGCTTCTGCCCGTAGGCGCCCTCGAACGCTTCCACAAGCACGCCCAGCGACGCGTAGGTGGCGTAGATGGTCACCGGCCCCGCCGAGTGCCACAGCGCCAGCTGCACGGGGTTGGTGGTGGACCGCACCCCCAGGTGCCACAGCTCCGGATCGTCCAGCGGCGAGCACACCATGACCGCCGGCCCCTTGTGCCCGGCCTCGCTCCACGCCTTCACGGTCTGCGCCAGGAGATCGAGGGTCGGCATCACCACGAGAACGCGGCCCTTGGGCACAATCCGCTTTGCGGAGGCCGCCGCGATGATGGTCTTTCCCGTTCCGCACGCGGCGTGCACCTGCCCGCGCAAACCATTCCAGGGAATGCCGCCCGGCGGGATATCGAGGCCGCGCACGATGGCGGCTACGGCCTCAACCTGGTGTTCACGCAGTTTCACGACCATTCCCGTGTTCTCCATTTCGCGGAATGCGGCATGTAGTAGGAATGAGAGTCCGGCGCGGCGAGTGGCTGGCCGGGGTGATGGTGTCTGATCCCAGACTCTACACAGTCAGTACCCATGATGCATCATCCATGCGACAGGCTTCCCCAGACTTCCCCTGTAGGCTGATGCTTGGCTGAATCCCGTCCCAAGGGCCACGGTTCATAGGGTACGCTGGCGGGGTATTGGTGAACGTGAGCGGCCGGTTTCGAGGGTGGGGGAGGGGTTCGGGTGGAGCGCAGCGGAGCCCGTCACCCGCGGTGGGGCCGGCACACCCGATTGGGCCGACGGTCCGTCACTCTCGTTGCAAGGGTAGTGGGCAGTAACCCCAAGCCCTACACAGGCCCGCGCGTGATGCACACCCCCGTGTAGCCAGCTTCGGGAGGCCCGCTTGCGGGACTCCTCGCAATTCGCGCTTGCGCGAATTGACGTTGTTTCAGAATTCCGTTTACGGAATTCGAATTGCGCTTGCGCCGGAATTCGAATAACGCGTCACAGGCGGAGCTGCTGGCCGAGCACCCTGAGATCCCGTCGATGAACCTGTAT
>NZ_JBEZLL010000053.1:0-23109 GCF_040652135.1 Streptomyces sp. NPDC048295 | reverse complement strand
CGTCGACCGCCTACACGCAGGGCGGTACGGCCTCGCACCACGGCCGCAACTGGACGGCCAAGTGGTGGACGCAGAACGAGAGTCCGGGCTGCCCGTGCGGAGCACGGGCCAACTCCCTGCGCTGCGCTCCAGGAGTTGAGTGGGGCCGGCCGCTGCGCGCCCGTCAGCCGCGCGGTGCGCGGCCAGGCTGTTGACGGGGTGTCGAGTGCGGCTAGTAGGGGTTTCGGTAAGGGAGTTGGGGAGTGCTGCGCACTCCTGGGCGGGTCCGCTGCGCTCCCCCGCCTGACGGTCCTTCCGGCTGCGCCTCCAGAACCGTTGAAGCCCGCTGGCGCGGGCCGGGCTGGCTACGAAGGGCGGGGGTCGCTCGTTCGTGTGGGTTCCAGTGTAGCGGGTGCATTCGTGATGATGCACATGTACCGTTGGCGGAAACACGGGACACCCTCCAGCCACCCGGGAACCTCCCCGGAATTCCGAGAGGAACGACCGCAGATGACCGGTCACCACGAATCTACCGGACCCGATCCCGCGCTGATCAGCGATTCTCTGCGCCGGGTGAGCCAGTATCAGACGGCAGGCGTGAACGCCCGGTTGAGGCTGTTCGCGCTCCTGGAGGCGCAGGGTGTGCCCGCGACCGAGGCGGACGACCTGGTGGCCGCGCTGGAGGCCGGGGCAGTCGCAGGGGCGCAGTGCCAGGTGGTGGAGCTGGACGGCATGGCGCCGCGCCCTCGTGGCGCTGAGTTCGAGGACGGCTGGGACGAGGGCGTGGCGGCCGTGAGCGAGGCCCTGGTGGGCATCGCGGACCGGGAGTGGTCCCGGCGCGGCGGCCGGTCGGCCGGGGCCGCTGAACTGGCCGTACACATCGCGGACGTGAGGCAGCGTGAGCGCGTCGACCTGGTGCGGCTGGAGCGGTACGTCCGGGAAGCCGTCCTGCCGGCCACGTACCCGCACACCACCAGGCGCCGCCAGGTCCTGGAGGCGCTGGGCGAGGCCGGCGGTCTGTGCACGGCCCGGACGGTCAACAGCGATGGGGACTACGTCGTCTGCGCGCTCGATGCCGGTCACTACGACCCGGACGACAAGCCGCCCTTCAAGGACGGAAAGCCCGGCGGCTGGCACAAGGCGGATGCGTCGATCTGGAACGACATGGGCGCGGCATGCATTCCGCACGCGGCCCTCTGAAAGACCGCAGGAATTCAACTCCAGGGGAGGTACGGAATGTCAGCGATTCAGCTCAAGGAACACCAGGTAGACCAGCGGTCCGCGTTTAGGAAGTGGGTGGGATTCCCTGCAAGGTCATCCGTGCCCCCGCAGGGTGCCCGGGGAACGATCGTGTCAGCGACCGGCTCGGGCAAGACGATCACGGCCGCCGCGTGCGCGCTGGAGTCGTTCGCGGACGGCCGGATCCTCGTGACCGTGCCGACCCTGGACCTGCTCGCCCAGACCGCCCAGGCGTGGCGCCTGGTGGGCCACCGGGCCCCGATGGTCGCGGTGTGCTCGCTGGAGAACGACGCGGTCCTGAACGAGCTCGGGGTGCGCACCACCACCAACCCCATCCAGCTCGCCCTGTGGGCCGGGCACGGGCCCGTGGTCGTGTTCGCCACGTACGCCTCTCTCGTGGACCGCGAGGACATCGACGCACCCGAGGGCCGGCGGAAGGTTCGCGGGCCGCTGGAAGCCGCTCTGGCGGGCGGAGAGCGGCTGTACGGACAGCGCATGGACCGGTTCGACCTCGCCATCGTGGATGAGGCCCACGGAACCGCCGGTGATCTTGGGCGTCCGTGGGCAGCGATCCACGACAACCAGCGGATCCCGGCGGACTTCCGGCTCTACCTCACCGCCACCCCGCGCATCCTCGCCGCGGCCCGCCCGCAGAAGGGCGCGGACGGCCAGGAGGTGGAGCTCGCGACGATGTCGGACGACCCGGAGGGCACCTACGGCGCCTGGCTCGCAGAGCTCGGGCTGAGCGAGGCCATCGAACGCGAAATCCTTGCCGGATTCGAGATCGACGTCCTGGAGATCCGCGACCCCTCGCCTGTCCTCGGGGAGTCGGAGGAGGCGCAGCGGGGCCGGCGCCTGGCCCTGTTGCAGACCGCGCTCCTGGAGCACGCCGCCGCGTACAACCTCCGTACGGTCATGACGTTCCACCAGAAGGTCGAAGAGGCCCGCGCGTTCGCGGACAAGCTGCCCGAGACGGCCGCCGCGCTGTACCTGAACGACGCCTCCGACGCCGATCTGGCCGCCGCCGACAAGCTCCCGAAGTCGTCGATCGACGCGGAGTTCTACGAGCTGGAGGCCGGCCGCCACGTACCCCCGGACCGGGTGTGGTCGGCGTGGCTGTGCGGCGACCACACGGTGGCCGAGCGGCGGGAAGCGCTGCGCCAGTTCGCCAACGGCATCGACGCGGCCGGGCGCCGGGTGCACCGTGCCTTCCTCGCCAGCGTTCGCGTCCTCGGTGAAGGCGTGGACATCACCGGCGAACGGGGAGTCGACTCGATCTGCTTCGCCGACACCCGCGGCTCCCAGGTCGAGATCGTGCAGAACATCGGCCGCGCGCTGAGGCTGAACCGCGACGGCTCCACCAAGGTCGCCAGGATCATCGTCCCGGTCTTCCTGGAGCCCGACGAGGACCCGACGGACATGGTCGCCAGTGCCAGTTTCCGCCCCCTTGTTGCGGTCCTCCAGGGGCTCCGCTCGCATGATGACCGACTTGTTGAGCAGCTCGCTTCCCGGGCGCTCACGAGCGGCAAGCGCAAGGTGCACGTCAAGCGTGACGAGGACGGGCAGATCGTCGGGGCCGGCGGCTCGGGCGACGGCGAGGACCAGGAGGACGACGCCACCCAGGCCGCCGCCGAGGCGGCCCTGCTGCACTTCTCCAGCCCGCGCGACGCGGCGACGATCGCGGCGTTCCTCCGTACACGGGTGTACCGGCCGGAGTCCTTGGTGTGGCTGGAGGGCTACCAGGCCCTCATCCGCTGGCGGGCGGAGAACGAGATCACCGGCGTCTACGCCGTCCCGTATGACGTTGAGGTCGAGGTCGGCGTCACGAAGTCGTTTCCGCTTGGCCGTTGGGTGCATCAGCAGCGGAAATCCCTGCGCGCGGGTGAGCTGGAGGAGCGGCGCAAGACGCTGCTGGACGCGCCGGAGGCCGGGATGGTGTGGGAACCGGGCGAAGAGGCGTGGGAGAGCAAGCTCGCCGCCCTGCGGTCCTACCGCCGGGCCACCGGGCACCTCGCGCCGCGTCAGGACGCGGTGTGGGGCGAGGGCGAGGCGATGGTGCCCATCGGGCAGCACATGGCGAACCTGCGCCGGAAGGGCGGCCTGGGCAAGGACCCGCAGCGGGCCGCCGTGCGCGCGGCGCAGCTGACGGAGATTGACCCGGACTGGGACTGCCCGTGGCCGCTGAACTGGCAGCGGCACTACCGGGTGCTCGCCGACCTGGTCGACGCCGACGGCGTGCTGCCCTACATCGCGGGCGGCGTCATGCACGACGGCGATGACATCGGCACCTGGAGGTGGCGTCAACAGGAGCCGGGCACCTGGGCGCAGCTCCTGCCCGAGCAGCGCGAGCGGCTGACCGCCCTGGGCATCCGCGGCGCCACCCTCCCCGTGACCGCCGCCGCCCCGGCGGAGCTCCCTGCGGCGCCGGCCGACGCGGCCAAGGGCCCGAAGAAGGCCGGGAGCAAGGCGGAGGCGGCGTTCCAGCGGGGCCTGGCGGCGCTCGCGCAGTGGGTGCAACGGGAAGGCGCGGACCGGCCCGTGCCGCGCGGGCACAGCGAGACGATCGCGGTCGACGGTGAGGCGGGGCCGGTGATCGTGAAGCTGGGCGTGTGGAATTCGAACGTCAAGTCGAGGCGGGACAAGCTCAGCGCCGACCAGCTCACCGCCCTCGCCGCGCTGGGCGTCGGCTGGGCAGGAGCGGCCCGGGTCGCCCTGGACGCTCCGGCGCAGCCTGCCGCCGTACGGGCCGCACCGCAGCGCAGTCACCACGATGAGTGCGACAAGACTCTCTACGCGGGCGGTACATGTACCTGCGACCTCATCGAGCAGTACGGGCCGCCCTCCGAGCGCGACGACTACTGACCGCTCCCCCGCTACAGACCGGACCCCGGGCCTGCCAAGGCCCGGGGTCTCACGCTGCCAGCAGGCCGGCTGTTCGGTCCCGGGTGTCCGCGAGGACCTGCAACGCAGGGTGAAACATAACGGGCCGCCCTGGCTCCCTTCGGGCGTTCTTGCAGGTCAGACGTGAAACGCGGGGCCTGTTGCGCTCGTGTTGCGCGGTGGTGTTTCACCGGGGATCAACGAACGACAGGGCGCAGGTGTCGCCGGGCGGTGCTACGACGGTGCCTCTCCCCCGTTCGCCGGATCCCAGCCCTCCAGGAAGGCGACGAGGGCGCGGCGTTGCTGTTCCTCGCGGGCAACCTGCCGGGCGAGGACGTCGCGGTCGACGTACGGGTCGACGGCGGCGAGGACCAGGCGCTGGAGTTCGTCGGGTTCAAGGGCTTCTACTTCCCACTGCACGGGGTGGTCGATGTCGAAGCCGTAGCGGTCGGCGAAGGCTGGCCACCTCGGGTCGTTGCGCTTTCCCTCGGTCGCGGGCAGTGCGTACCGCTGGACCTGGGCGTGGGTGAGCAGGACGCGGGTAACCCGGCTCCAGCAACCGGTGCGTTCCACCCAGTCCCGTTCGACGTCCTCGCCCGAGCAGTCGAAATCGCCGACGTAGGCCAGATGCGCTTCCCTCGGGTCGGCGGCGGTGCGGTCGCGGACGACGTCGACGTAGGACTGGGAGCCGAAGCCGCGGACCACGAGGACCGGGATACCGAACGGTGCAAGCCAGTCGGTCAGCAGCTGACGCAAGGTGTCCTTCTCCGCAGCCACGTACAGGGCGTGTTCCTGGCCCTCCGTGCGGTCCAGGCGGAACCAGTCCGGGGCCTCACTGAGGAACTCGCCCGCGTCCGGCCAGGCCGCCGGGACGTGGACCTCCCGCAGAGTGTCGATGAGGTCGGGGAAGCGGCCCTCACGCCGGGCCTTGGCCAGCTGCGAGGACAGGCGGCGGTACATCGGCGGCGTGTGGGGCAGGACGCCCTCGGAGGCGAGCCGGTACATGACCTGGCGCAGCGTGACCTTGAGCGGGGCGTAGCCCGCAACGATCTGCCTCGCCCGGTCCACCACGGCCGGCCACCGGATCCGCTCACGTGTCATACCGGTACATGTACCCATCGCCCGGCGGCCGCCGTCGGCATGGGCTTGCCCGGGGTGGCCTTGGGCTTGCCCGCGCCCGCTGGCGGCTTGCCCGGTTCAGCGGCGCAGGCGCGAGAGCCAGCTGGTGGCCTTCTGCTCGGGCACGGCCTGGTCCTTCTCCGGCTCCTGGCGCATCGTGCCCGGCCAGGCTTGCTCCCAGTCGGTCTCGTGCTGCTGGTCGCAGTCGCCGCACAGCGTCGGTCGGGTCTCTTGGCCCGTGCTGCCCCAGCCCACGCGCTCGGTCGCCCGCCACCGTTCGTCGGTGAAGTCGGCACCGCACTGGGTGCAGACGGGGCGCCGGGCGTTCCGCCGGAAGTCGTGCTGCCCCACGGCCGCGCGCTCCGGCTCCTGGTGCTCCCGCGTGCTGGCCGCCGGGCCGACGGCGGCCACGGTGGCCCTCTGATTGCAGCCGTCGCACAGCTGTGGGTGGGAGTCCTTCGGGGTGCCCCAGTCCGTCGCGTGTGCCGCCTCCCACCGTTCGTCGGTGAACTTCGCCCCGCAGTCGGCGCACACGGGACGGCGCGCCTCACGCTCGGCTGCCTCCTTCGCGGCCCGCTCCTGCGCCGCGTGCTGCACCTTTGCCTGGTACTCCGCCTGAGCACGGGCGGTCTCTTCCCTGGCGCGGGCGTCGGCGGCCTCGCGGCGGGGGTTGCCGATCGCTTCCCGCAGGGGCTGCATGTGGTCGCGGCCGAAGCGGAGGAACACCTGGCCGGTCGGGCCGTGCTGGCGCAGGTTGTTCAGCCCGGTCGCGATGATCGGGATTCGCCCGTCGTAGCGGTGATGGCCGGCCTTCTGCCGCTCGCCCTCCCACAGGTGACGAGTCAGTTCCATCAGGCGCGGGACGGTGCGGTTGGGGTTGCGCTCGCCGATGTGGTTGAACACCAGCAGCACGGGCGGGTACGTCGCATCACCGGACCAGGTGGCCGGAGCGCTCCAGCGCGTACGCCACATCGGGCGCTCCTTGCCGTCGGTGTCCTTCGCGTTGCGCCGGAAGAAGCGGGCGTACTTCTCCAGCTTGGCGGCGAGCTCCTCAGCAGTCTCATGGCAGTTGTCGACCTCGATGAACAGCAGCGGCACCTGGTCCTGCGGTGCGGTGAGAACCAGGTCGGCCTGGGCGCCGCCCTTGCCCGGCGCGTTCCACGTGCCGGTGGCGGGCAGCGGGACCTCGGTCCAGTACGAGGCGATGGTGCCGATGCCGTCCGGTGAGTCGACGGCGGCCCGGGCGGCGGCCTGGACATGGGGCGGGTCGTCGGCGAGCTTGGCCAGGTTCGGCTTCGGGCGCAGCATCGCGATCACGGTCTCGTTGACGGCCATCGGGTGAGAGGCCCCGCTGGAGCCCGCACCGCGCGCGGTGGAGCCCATCTCCCCCGCCGGGCGCCGCAGCTCGTAGGAGGCCGCCTCAAGACCCTTGGGAGTCAGGTTCCGCAGGGAGTCGCCCGTCTCGGTGGAGCCGCCGTTCTCGGACAGGCCGTGCTTGCGCATGTCGGAGAGCGCACCGGTGTGCGAGGCGGTGCGGGCCTGCTTCTGCTTCGACGGGGTCTCCTTGTCGGCGTGCCGGAAGGTCAGGTGAGGTGCGCTGATCCGCTGGATCTGATCAGCCGTGGCCACCTTCAGCGCTCCGAGCACGCGCAGCACGTCGCCGCGGTAGCTGTTCGTCGATCCTGCCGGGTTGGTCTTCCGCTTCCCCGCCATCAGCTCTGCTCCCTCGTTGCTCGCGACCGGTCGCCGGCCGACCGGCGCTGCTGGCCGCGCCCGGCATGGGAGGGCGTCCGGGCCCCCGGAACCCGATGATCTCCTCCACTACGGACAACAAGAGGAGAGAAGAGGGTTGTGACGGCGCAGTTTTCGCGCCGAATCCGGCCCTGACAAGGGATTTTCCTCCGCCCCCGGGTGACGGACGCCAAAGGGGGTTCCTGAGTGCTCTTCAAAGGGGGCGCCCAGGGAACCCTCTACGGCTTGCCCGCCTCGGGCTGGCAAAGGGAGCCCCGCGATGACCGACAAGCCGCACAGGTGGTGTCCGATTTCAGGGGTCCACACCTTCGGTCACACCTGCGGTCCCCCGCCGGAGGCAACCGTCCAGCCAACGGTTCAGCCCCCGCCCGGTGCAACCTTCTCCGGGGCGGGTGTGGCCTCCAGGCGATCCAGCCGTTCGTAGAGGGCGCGGACGAGGCGGGCGCGGTTCTGGACGCAGTGCACGGTGCCCTCGAGCTTCGCGGACAGCCGGCCTTCCGCCTCGCGCAGGACGATGTCGGCGAGCGCCCGGGGCCCGCTGCTCTTGGGCAGCTGGTTCGCGCGGCGCCGGACGTCGGAGGCAACGGCGCGGGCGTGGCCGGTCAGCTGGAGGCCGATCTGCTCGTAGTCGCGTTCCGCGAGCGTGTCCTCGCCGGTCCACGCGAGGACGGCCGTGACGAGGCACTCGTACGGCTCGCGGTCGAGCGGGAGTTCCGCCTCGATCAGGCCGTCTGGGTCGTACAGGACCGTGTGGCTGCTGGTGTGCATGGCGGGCCTCGCTGCCGGGAGCGTCTCGTGCGGGTGGCCGGCGGTCACCGCTGGGTGTCCTCGCCGCCGCCGTCCCCGTCGTCCTGGTCCTCGCCGTGCCGACCGACGAACCGGGCGAAGCCGCGGTCCGCGCGGGCCAGCAGGGCCGGGGAGGGAACGCCGTAGGCGGGCGGCTGGAGGCCGCGGCCCTCCGGGGCCGGGGCGGTGGTGTCGGTTGCGCGCATGCGGCCCCGCCTCTCCGGCTGGTGGTCCGTCGGTGACGTCGACGCTACGCAGCGGGGGAGAACGCCTTCAACGAGATTGCGTGAAATTGCGGAGGTTCACTCCAGGGCGTCGATCGCGGCCCGGATGAGGGCGCGGGCGGCGTCGCCGTACACGGCCATCTCCGCGAGGCCGGCGAACGCCTTCAAGTAGTCGGCGAGCTCGCGCGGCTGCGTCACCTTGATCTCCGCCGTCAGCGTCTCCACCACGGCCATCGTGTCGTCATGGACGTAGAACGCCTCCAACGGCCACACGGTGCGCTGCGCGGTGAACGGGATGATCCCCAGCGAGACCGAGGCGAGCGGCATCACCGCCAAGAGGTGACGCAACTGCCCGCGCATCGCCTCCCGGTCGGCGGTGCGAAAGCGCAGGACGGACTCCTCCATCAGGACGACGTAGCGGTGCCCGCCCTCATAGAGGAACCGGGAGCGGGCGACACGGGCGGCGACGGCTTCGGCGACGTCGTCGGGGGTGCCCTGGAAGCGGGTGATCTGCTGCATGAGGGCGGTCGCGAACGCCGGGGTCTGGAGGAATCCCGGGGGCACGTTGGACAGGTAGACCCGGCAGTGGCGGGTCTGCTCGTGCAGGGCGAGCCAGTCCTCCTGTACCTGGCGCATGCCGTTGCGGTGCAGGCGGCGCCACTCCAGGTACATCGAGTCGACCGCGCGGGCGGTGGCGATGAGGTCGTCGGCCTGGTCGTCCGCGCCGCACGCCGAACACCAGGTGCGGATGTCCGCGTCCGAGGGTGCGGCCGCGCCCTTCTGGATGCGGGTGGTCTTCGCGGGGTGCCAGCCGCACCGGGCAGAGAGTTCCTTCCCGGTGAGGCCGGCGTCCTTGCGCAGGTGCTGCAACCGGACGGCGAGCGCCTCGCGGGCCGACTGAGCGCTGGACGAGGGGGAGGCGGTCGTCATGAGGTGCGTGGCCCTTGGGTTGTGCGTCGGTCAGATGCGGTAGTTGGCGTGGTCGGTGGCCAGGTCCCACACGGCGCGGAACGCCTCGGCACACAGCTTGACCGCCTGCGGGTCGTCGGTGTGGTCGGGATCGAGGGCCTGGCCGTCACCGGAGAACAGGTTCCAGCGCACGACCTGGTCGTCGATGAGCCAGAAGTCGTTGCCGGGAAGGGCGAGGGTGGAGGCGCGGCGGCGGGGCAGCCAGCGGACCTGTTCGCCGGCGCGGAGGTTGGCGTCGGTGATGGCGTGCTCGAAGCGGATGTAGTCGGTGACGGGCTCGGACACGACCCGGGCCCGCCGGACCTTCACCCCGCGGGCGACGGTCCGCTCCACCAGCGGCAGCCACCCGCCCCAGTACTCCGAGTCGTCCGCAGGAACGCTCCCGTCGCGCAGGAAGGTGTTGTAGACCTCGCGCTCCTCCCCCACGGCGTAGACGTCGCGGAGCTCTAGGTGCAGGGCGTGGGTCTGGGCGGAGTCGAGCAGGTCCTCAAAGCTGGGTGCCGGCGGCCTCTGCGGCATCGCATGCCCTCCTGATCTGCTCCACCATGCTGACCGGGATCCGGACGATCCCCTCGTCGTCTGCGGGCGGACTGTCCTGACCGCAGGTGGCCCGGGTCGCCGCGTCGGCGAACTTGCCCTGCAGAACCAGTTCCGGGCCCTGGGCGGTGTCGGTGTCCACCCACACCGCCGGGCAGTTCCCTCCACCCGAGTTCGGGTCCGTGCCGAAGAAAAGTAACGCCATGATCGCCTCCGAAGCGAGCCGGTTGCGCGTAGTTGCGTGACGACCGTCCCGCGCCCTGCGCGCCCGGTCAATACCGCGGACCGGCGGACCACCGCCGTGCCATCCGGACGGGTGATTTCCCTTTGCGTACGCAGGCGCAGTCCTAGCGGAGCGCGTCCAACTTGCCTGTTTTCACAGGGTCTTGACAACTTTTCATGCGTTCTGTCATGTTCTGTCCGCCGCTTCCGGCGAACGAGCGAGAGGTGATCTCATGCGACGAACCGAGTACGACGCGGGACAGGCCGCCAAGCGCCTGAAGGTGCCCGCAGCCGCCTTCCGATGGGCCCGGCACACCGGCCTGATCCCGGCCCCGGACGCGTCGGCGTCCCGGTGGTCCCGGGCCGCCGTGGAGGCGCTGGACGCCGGCGCCATCCGGGCCACGATGCCCTCCCCGCCGATCTCCGGCGGCGCGGCGGCCGACCGGATCGCCGACGCGCTCGGCACCCCGAACCCGACCGTGTACGGCGAGCGGGCGAACGTGACGGCGTTCGTGGTGCGCCGGTTCGTCGACCGCGGCCTCCTGGTCGACCTGAGCGCGAACCCGGACGGAACGCTGCACCACCCCGACCAGGTCGCGGAGGTCTGCCGCCGCGAGGACCTGGCGGACCTGGTCGCCGCCGACACCCCGCTTGGACCCGAGCAGGCCGCCGCCCGCCTTCGGGTCCGCCGCGCCGACTTCGACCACATGGTGCGGCTCGGCTGGGTCCGCTCCCCGCAGTCGATCGAGGTCCGCTTCGGCACCAGCCGGGCCGGGGCCGTCGACGTCGCGCTCTACACCACGGCCTCCGTCGACGCGGTCATCCCCGCCCACCCGGAGGTCGACTGGGAGCAGCTGCGCACGGTGGAGAAGGGCCGGCGCTCTCCGCTCGCAGCGCTGCGCCCGGAGCCGGCACCCGTACCGGCGTAAGCCTCCGAGATCCTTGCGCCCGCCCGCTCCCCGCGCCGCCCAGAAGGGCGGCCCGGGGCGCGGGCGTTCTTCTTGCGCGTCGCTCAGGCGTGCCCGGCAGCCAGCTCCCACAGGGGTCGGGCGCGCCCGGTCCCGTCGCAGTGGAAGCACCGGCCGCCTCCCGGCGTGCTGCGGGCGCCGATGGTGCCGGCGGCGTGGCGGAAGAGCCGGGTGAGGCCGATGGTGTGCGCCTCGTGGATCGGGAGCTCCTGCCGTCTGCCGAGCGTGACCTCCAGTGCGACGCCGGGGCCGGTGAAGTGGGCGTGCATGCCTCCGGTGATCGCACGGAGCGTCTCGTTCAGGTCGTGCATCGTCTCCGCGCCGGACAGCTGCACGCGGGCCGCGAGGACGGTGTCGGTGGCCGCGGCGAAGGACAGCAGTCCGACCGGGCGGGCGAGCGGTCCGACGCGGCCCACGGGGGCGGGATGGGTGTGGTGGAGCTGGGACAGGGTGTGCCACAGGTCGCCCGGCAGATCCTGGGGTGCGGTCTCTTCTCGGCTGCGTCTCATACGGCCTGTGTAGGGCCTGCAGTGGGCTGTCGCCGTCGGATGGGCCCGTCCGTCCCGCCCTGTGGCGCGGTGACTTCGGGATCGGTCCCACTATGCGGCCTGGCGGCTGCCGACCGCACAGCGGGCTTGTGCGGTCAGGTCCGCCGGCGGAACCATCCGCGGACCCGGTCCGGCTCGGGGCCGTCCTCGGGCTCCGGCGGCGCGGCGGCCTGGAGGCGGGCGGCTTCGGCGGCGGCTTCCTCGCGGGCGACGTCGTCGGCGCGGCACGGGCCGCACACGGACTTGTCCCCGGCCCGTACGGCGGTCCGGTGCACGGTGATCTCCTCCCAGCGTTCGTCCGTGAACTTCCGCCCGCAGCGAGTGCACACGGGGCGCTGCGCCTCCCGCTCAGCGGCACGGCGCCGTTTGTCCTCCGCGTCGGCGCGGGCGTATTGGTGGTGGTAGAGGGCGTGGCCGTCGGGGTTGTCGAGCGCGTCCGTCAGCGTCTGTTCGCCCGTGCGTCCCAGCCGCCGCCATACCACCGCACCGGCACCGTGCTCCTGAAGCTGCTCCAGGGTGGTGACGACGACGGGCACCGCCTGGCTGTAGTCCCGCGCAGTGATCGCCTTTTCGTAGAGGGTCCGGTACCGGCGCGGCGCCCAGTAGCGGCGGCCGGCCTCCTCCAGCACCGCGATCGTGTTGGCGACCTTCGCCTCGGTGGTGTCCGCGAACACGAACGCGAGGGGCACCAGGCCCTCCCTGCCGGTCGGCGGATAGACCCGGCGCCACAACCGCTTCTCGTGGCCGACGACGCTGTCGAGCGCGTCCGGCCGGGAGCGGATGAGATCCACGGTGTGCTTGTCCGCGTCCGGTGCCAGCCGCCGACCCCACTCCCAGTACCCGCGCAGCTTGGCAACCAGATCGTGGGCGTCCTCGGTGCGGCGGTCGATCTCCAGCAGCATCACCGGCACCCCGGCCTCCGGCGCCCGCACCACCAGGTCCGCCCGCTGCACGAAGCCGTTGCCGAGGCGGTGGCCGATCTCGGTCTGGAAGCCGAGCCGGTGGCCGATCCCGGCGCGGTGGAGTTCGGCGGCTGTCGAGGTGACTGCGGCGGCGTGGTCGTCGTAGCTGGTGCCGAGCAGCTTCCCGGTGACCGGGTCGTACCTCTTCTCGCGCAGTGCCGAGACTCGTATGCCCTTCGGCTCCAGCAGCTGCTTCGCCTCGCTGTGTCCTCGCTTGGTCAGCACCCACACCTGCCGCTGGTCGTCCCGGACCGTTTCGATCCTCACCAGGTGGTGGTCCTCCAGATCCAGGAGGTTGTCTCGTACGAGCTTGTCGTGCTGGTTGTCCGGGCGGGTCAGCTTCCACAGCTGGTCGGGCGTAGCCCTCTGGAAGATTCCCAGCGTTTGCAGGAGTTCTCGGCGTCGAGGTTCGGTCGAAGTCCTTCTGTGCTTAGGGCTCCTTCGTTCATAAGGGTTGTCGGACCTGCGGCGCCCCCCGGTCCGCCGCGTCTGACCTGCGGAAACGGCCGGTTGGTGGTGACGGGGCGGGGAGGGGGTGATGGAGGGGGCCACGGAGGGGGCCTCTCCAGCCTGGTCAAGGGGCTGCTCGGGGTCGTCGGCGGTGCTCGCCACAGGGTGCTCCTGGAGGTGGGCGGGCCTGTCCCGCCATTCACCTTCTACAGGTGCGGATTTCGGCTCTCGTGTGACGCCGACCTCGGAAAACCTCTCCACCGTGACCGCATCGTGATCAACCGGGAGGGGGGAGAGTTCTCCCCCCTCTCCGGCGGCCGGTGCTCTGTCCACAGGGCCTCAGTTCGAGGGTGTCTTCGAGGCCGCCGCGATCAGCGGGGCGGCCCGACGATGAGGAGCCACCCATGCCCGAGAACACCGTCACCGCGCCGCTCGCCCCGATGGAGCCCGAGGACGTCGCCGCCGCCTTCGCCTACATCCGGGCGATGCAGGCCGACGACATCGACACCGCCTGCGCGGTCGCCAACGACACGGGCCCGGAGCTGCACCGGCTGCTCCTGGACGTCGCCGCGCGCGTCTTCATCCCCATCACCGCCGAGGACGACCACGACGGGGAACCCTGCGCGCACTCCTTCCTCGCCGCGGCGCTCGGGCGACTGTTGCTGGAGCTCCTGTGCCACGGCGTGTGCCTGGGCGGTGTGCCGGGCGTCGCCGACACCATCACCCGCTTCACCGAGAACATCCTCACCGAGGACCACGGCGACGTCGCCGACGTCCTGCGCCAGCTGGAGGCCGCGGGGATGAAGCAGGCGATGGAGGCGCACCCGCCGCACCGCACCACCGCGTAGCGCACCTTCGAGATGGCGGTGGTGCGGTGCGGCGCGCATCCCCGGCGCACCGCACCGCGCCAACTCGGTGCGCACCACCGCACCGCACCGCCGGGCGCCGGCGGTACGGCCCCCCGCGTCGCCGCACCGCCTGGGGCGCGCCACGGCCGGACGGGCTCCCCTATCACACACCCCCTTGACCACGACCTGATCGCGATCCGAAACGGGCTGTGTCAAGGGGAAACGTCCTTGGTGGCGGAGCTGGTCAAGGGGGCGTGGCGGAGCTGGTCAAGGGGGTGTGGCGCACCGGCGCGCGCAAGCGTGCCGGGCATCGTCGGAGTCGTGCGGTGCCGGGCGCGGCGGCGCACCTCTGCGGTGCGCACCACGGTGGAGTCCACCGTCGTCCGGCGCACCGGAGTGGAGTCCATCGGGTGGCCCCACTGAGTGGAGCCCACTCAGTGGAGTCCATCCGGTGGCGATGCGCGACATCGAGTGGAGTCCACTCAGTGGACGATGCCCGGCATCGTCACCACAGCCAGGCGTTGGAGTGCCGCACCCGGGACAAGGCGCGGGCATCGCGGCGCGCGGCCGCGTTGCCGATCCGGCTCTGCCGGGAGCGGGGCCGGCGCGAGTTCCCCGCGGCGAGGCGGCGCTTGGCGGCGTCCTGGAGCCGCCGCCGCTGCTTGCGCAGCTCCTGCTTCTTCGCTGCCTTGGACTTCGGCGTCCGGGGCCGCTTCCAGATCGGCTGCCACCCCAGGTCCTCGTCGAGCTCGGGCCCCTGGTCCTCGTCGAGTGCGGCGGCCATCTCCGCGCGGGCCGCTCGGGCGCGGGCGAGTGCGTCGTCGGGGTTGGGCAGTTCTTCCGGCGTGCTCATGCGACTCCTCCTGTGGTCCGGCCCGTTGTGTGCTGGGTGCCGGGCTGTTGGGTGTGCGGCGGCGGGACAGTCGCCGGGGCGGACTGCCCGTGGGCGAGGGCGCGCGCTCGCTTGCTGTCCTGGACGGTGGCGGCCACCTTCGCGGCGGCGGCCTCCATGGTCTGGCGGGTCTGCTCCACCGTGGCCACGCCGGTCTCCGCCTCCAGAAGGCGGCCGTCCTTCCGGTCCGTGCGGAACGGCCGCGGGTGCGACCTCGAGGCGGCTGGCACAGCAACGGCGTACGGCAGGCGACAGGAGCCCAGGCGCTCCGCACGCCGCGCGGCGCGGACCCGGGCGGCCAGGGCGCCGGCGGCAAGGCGGGCCCGCTCGTACGGGGCCGCGGACCGCTTACGGGTCAGCGGGCGCAGCACGGCCTGGTCCTCGGTATCACTCGGGTACAGGGCGCGCAGGTCGGCGGTCATCATCCGGCCCCGGCCGACGGGGCGGGTGTAGTCGTCGACGACCGCCTGCACGATCTGGTCGTCCAGGCCCGGCTGGTGCGGTCGGCCGCGCAGGACGTAGGCGAGGTGCCGTCGGGCTTCGGCGAGCAGGTGGTGGCGTTTGAACGCGCCGCGCATCACGTACACCACGGCGACGACGTCGGCGGCGGCCAGGGCGACGTCGACCGCCGGCCGCACCCGTGCCCACACCGCCGCGGCCGCCGCCCGCGCCCGCTGCGCCAGCCGGTCGATGACGTCGGCGCCGAACGAGGCGATGGCCGACTCCCGCCATCGCTCGCGCAGCTCGGACAGCGGCCGCGGCTCCTTGCGCTTGGGCGGGCGTGTCCGGTCGGCGGCCCGGCAGGCCAGCCCGTAGGCGGCCCGCTCCCCCGGCGCGTGCCCGTGCTCCTCCACGTACTCGGCAGTGAGGACGAACAGCGCCTCCTCGATCTGCTGACGGCGCGTGGACTGCCAGCCGATCAGCCGCTGGTCTATGCCCGCGTTATGTGATCTGTCCAGCTGTCCGGGGCGTGTCTGTCTCTTCAGGGTTCAGTGCTGAGTAGGCAGGACGCTCACGTTCTCGGTCCTGTCGTGCAGCCGTCCGCGCAGAGCGGTGTTCTCGGCTTCAAGCTCGGCGTTCCTCAAGGCGAGCACCTGGATCTGGTTCGCGTAGGCGGCGCCCGTGGACCGAAGATCACGGACATCGGCCGCGTGGTCCTGACGTAGCTCGCGCTCCACCTTCCTGAGCCGGGTGATCTCGGAGCGGAGCTCTTCGACCTCGGGTCGGCGGATATCGGGGGCGGCAAGGATCTCCTTGATGACCGGTGCGACGGGAGAGCGGTAGTAGGAGGCGCGTGACACGCCCGCTTCGCCGCAAATGTTGACGACGGTCAGCGCCCCGTCTGTGGCCTCACTCAAGCCGTGCATGAGGCGTTCGAAGGCCTGCATGAGCGCTTGGTCGTTGGGGGTCAGAGCAAGGTGATCAGCGGTGAGCCGCTCGAATGCCTGCCGGATGCGAAGTGCGGTGGTGTCGCTCATGTGTGCTGCGGTTCCTGGGCAGTGTCGGTGATCTCGGTGATGAGGTCATCCAGCTGCTGGCTGTACTCGTTCAGGGCGATGAGCTGGAGGGGTGGAAGTTGTTCACGGTCGGCGACCGTCGCAGACAGCGCCTGGTCGCGGGCCAGGGTGAGCCGGGGCAGGTGGACCGACGACCGCCGGGAGTTCGGGCAGCTCAGGCACATGTTGTGCAGGGGCAGAGGGCGACCGAGAGACTGAGCGCGCTTGCTGCAGACGGCGGTGGACGCCTGGTAGAAGCAGTCGTTGAGGACGCCCGGGTGCACCGTCTTGACAAGGTGGCGGAGCATCGTGCGCAGGCGGGAGGCGCCGGCGACGACGCCGGGGAGGTCGCCCAGCTCGCGGCGGATCCGGTCGAACTCGGCGTGGACGCGCTTGGCGGCCCCGCCGGTGGCGCCATTGCCGTCGTTCCAGTCCCGGTAGAGATCCTCGACGTAGTCGAGTTTGGCGACTGCTTCCTCAGCAGCGACTTCGGCGGCGAACCCGGAGGCCGAGGTGCCGGCATAGCCTTCGAACATGGCGGTCTTGGCGTGGTGGTACTGCCGGGTGCCCGCCAGGATGCCGAACGGCTGGTGGGCGATGTGCCAGGCCAGAGTGCGGCGGAACTGCCGGGTGTCGAAGCTCCAGGGAGCCCCTTCCTCGTCGTCTTCGTCCGTGGCCTCCAGCTCGTCGTCGCCCTCGGTCTCGCCGGGTTCGCCGGTGACGTGCTCGTTGGGGATGAACAGGCCGTCGGCCGTGCTGAACAGTTCGTTGACGTGGTCTCGGAAGTTGTTGATGCGCCCTTTGACCATGCTGGTCAGTACGTAGCCGTGTGTCTCGCCGCTCCAGTATCCGAACAGGTGGGTGGGGTCGCTGCTGATCTCTCGCAGGATTTCGACGGCCCGGTGCACGATCTCCAGTACGACCCACTCGGCCTCGTCGCCGGAGAGCTTGCGCCACTTGAAGACCCGGCCCCGGAGTTTGTAGCGCCGGCGCCCGTGGTCGGTCGTCTCGGTGACCGCGCAATCCCGCGACAGCTCACGCACTTCGGCATCACGCATTCCAGACAAAAAGGCAATGATGACCCAGCACGCCGTTCTGAGGTGGTCGACCTCTTCCATCAGCTCGGTGGGCCCCAGCCCTGGGCACCAGGGCCGCTCGGAGTCGGGCCAGGTTGAGATGGGGGTGCGCAATCCTCCCTGACCAAAGCCGAGGTCGCGGCCTGCAGCGGCGAGGCGGTCTCGCGAGTCGCGGGCCGTGTCCGGTCCGACTCCGGCGAGGAGACTGATGAGGCGGACGTTGGGAACCTGTACCACTCCGTCGATGACCGCGGCTCCGGGACAGGTATGCCGCATGTTCAAGGGGACGGCTGGCACGGGGCGCCCTGCCGTCTTCAGCTTGGCGATGAACTGGTCGATTCTCTGCGGGCCTTGGCCTCGCGGCAGCAGGGGCCGGTTCTGTTCGGCTGCGTTGAGGTCGGCGAGCTCGCGCTGGGCCGCAAAGATGTCCTGGCTGGCGGTGTCGACGTAGAAGGCGGCGGCCTTCACGAGGGGACTGCTGATGTACTCGGGGATGCGAAGGGTGGAGTTCTCCTCTCTGTCCCGTTTCAGCCCGGCGATCTGAGCGGCCGGTCGGCCTGCCCACGGGTTGGTGTTCAACCGGTCCGCGCTGAGGAACGGCGAGTGCTGGAAGATGTGGTTGATGGTGGTGACAAGGTGGGCCGCGGTCGACGGGGAGATGCGTTTCCACCTGGCCAGGGCGGCGGTGAGATCTTCGCGGCGGGCGTCTCGCAGCCGGGGGGCTCCGAGCTCTTGGAGGGTCTTGATCACTTGGGCAGCTCGCTGCGTGGAGTGGTAGAAGCACGTGAGCTTCATGGGACGACACGTGCGACGACCCGCCTCAGAGGGGAAGCCTCGCCGGAGTCGTGAATACCCGAGCTCTTTCAAGGTCAGGGCCGTGACCGGGTCGGTGAACTTGGAGAACACCATGCGCCGGTGGCAGTCGGTGCGGGGCAGGAACGGGTCGAAGTCCCAGATGTCCTCGCCGAAGCGGGGGCCGCGGTGCCCTGTCGCTTCGGTGATGTGTTCGGGAAGGACGTAGGCGTCGTCGGGGATGCGGTTGGAGGGCTCGTGGGCCTGGGCCGGGACGGCGGTCTGCGTGATCGTCATGTGGTCAGCTCCAGGAGGCGCGCGGGCAGGGCATGCGGGCCGTCGGCGGATTCGGCGATCGCCTGAGCGGTCCTGCGTTGCTCCGCTGTGAACTTGGGCAGGACTCCGGTCGTGGCCCGTTCCCAGGCCAGCCCGTAGCGGGCCTTCCATTCGAGGGACGACAGCTCGTCGCGCTGCCGGTCGATGAACGCGGTGAAGGACAGCAGGCCGGGAAGGTGGCGGGTGGTGTAGACGGCGTTGGGGCACTCGAGGCATCCCCAGACGGCCGTGGGACAGCCGCTTCCCTTCTTGATCGCGGTCGGCGAGTTGAAGAAGTCCTTGCAGGAGGCGAGCCAGACGTCCTGCTCCCCCTGGAGCGCGGTGTCGACTTCGGCCGGGGTCAGGTCCGCCTCGCCGTCATCGAGCCGTTCGCCGTCGGCGCCGATGACCACCGGCGGCTCCATGGCGGTGTCCAGTGCCTCGCGCAGTCCGTCCTCGACGGCCTGCTCGTGAAGCTCACGGTGGGCTTCGATGTCGGCGTAATGGTCGACTGCGACGCGCTTGGAGTGCCCCTGGGCGAAGTCCTCCAGGAGACCGGCCGACTCCAGGTAGCGCCGCGACTTGTAGGTCTTGCGCAGACGCCTGTAGTTCAGCGTGATCGGGCTGCCGTCCCGGTCCTTCATCTGGTCGATCCCATGACGGGCCACCCACCCGGCGGCTGAGTCGCCGAGCGACACATTGGTCCCGGGGCCGAAGGACGCGCGAACGCCGTTGTTCCCGGCGTGGGTCAGCAGCATGTCCGTGCTGGCCATGCTCCGGCCGCGTGCCGTCAGCCGCATGATCAGTCGCAGAAGGCCGCCGGGATGGTGCAGAGCTCCAACGTCGGGAACACGCAGGGTCTTGTGGCTGAAGCCGTGCGAGCGCTTCTTGACGTACGAAATGCTGACGTAGCCGCGGGCGGGGTTGACCAGGCAGTCCGCCTTCAGGCGTCGCCCGCATTCCGGCTCGATGCCGGTCTGGCAGCTGAGCAGGACCAGCAAGGGAATCAAGTCGCCGTAGGTCAGGAACAGCTGGGCGTTGATCCGCTTCATCCCTCCCAGCAGGAAAAATCGTCGCCGCATCCCTGGCTGTGCGTGGTCTTCCGAGGTCAAAGGCCCGTGGTGGGCGATGTGCCAGAGGGCGTTCTCCAGTCGCCCCCAGCCCGCCACCGCCGGGTCCTGCCCCTCGGCAGCCCGTCGTTCCCCGGCCAGGATCCGGTCTCGCATGGCCCGGACGTCGGCCAGCGCAGCGGCCTCCATCGCCTCGAACACCTCGAACGGATAGGCGTCCAGCGTCGGGGTTCTGCCGGTCGCCTTCACGGTGGAGAAGCCGAGCCGGGCCTGCATCTCGATGCCGAACGTGTCGGGGGCCGCATCCCCAGCAAGCCGGAGCAGGCGCACGATGCCGGCCACCCGCTGATAGGGAACACGGCTCTGCTTGCCCTTGCAGTCCGCAATGAGCTTGCGCTCGAAAGCCTCAAGGAGTTCCGGTGTCACGTCGTCCAGGTCGAAGGTCTCGGCGTCCTCCTCGACGCGGGCGATGAAGCCGGCGAACTGCTCGATGTGTCGGAGG
The DNA here is from genome assembly GCF_040652135.1 of Streptomyces sp. NPDC048295. Classification (NCBI taxonomy): domain Bacteria; kingdom Bacillati; phylum Actinomycetota; class Actinomycetes; order Kitasatosporales; family Streptomycetaceae; genus Streptomyces; species Streptomyces sp. NPDC048295. The sequence goes on along the minus strand of NZ_JBEZLL010000053.1, from coordinate 3,483 downwards.
GTGTTGAGGGTCGAGTCGTAGTGGCCCTGCTTGGCCTCGCTGCCCGCGATGCTCGCCAGTGCCCGTGCCAGGTGGCGGACGAGACGCGGGCAGGGCAGATGGGACAGATCGAAGTCCCGCTCGATGCCGTCGTCGAACCGCGCGGAGAAGGCGATCGGGCCGATCTCGCTGACCGTCTTCGGCGGTGCGGGCAGCTCTTCGGGTGAGGGAAAACGGACCCGCCGGCCGCGGCGGCCACTCACGCAGCCACCTCCACCCGCTCCAGGACCGCAGTCTGGGCGTCCCACTCCGTCATCGCCGCCAGCACGACCTCCTGGGCCTCGTCCAAGACGTCGAGGTAGGCGTAGACGGTGGACTCGCGGGCATGCCCGAGCAGTTGCTGGAGCTTGCGCATCGGGTTGCCGACCAGGAGCCGCTTGAGCTCCGCCCGGGTCAGGCGCCGGTCCTCCCGGCGCCCCAGAGCGCGAACTGTCTGCCGCAGCAGCAGCCCGAGCATATGGACCGCGTAGACGTGACGCAGCGTATGCGGGTGGATCTCGATGTCGATCCCGAACTTCGCGCACCGCTGGTTCGCCCGGCGGAAGGCCGACTGCCAGGTCGAGGTCTGCAGCGGCTGCCCGTCCTCGCCCAGCCAGAGCCAGAGCGGAGCCCCGGGAGCCCCGTCGGCGTCCATCAGGGCCAGGCGCCGCCGGTCCTCCGGAGCGATCTTCGAATACGCCCAACTCCGGCCGGCGGCCACCGTCAGGGCGTGCCGCCCGGTCCGCCTCGCCAGCACCACGTCATCGGCCCGGGCATAACCCCCGGCCGCGAGCCGGCGCGTCACCAGTTCGTCCCGCTCGATCTCGATGTAGTGGTGCAGCGATCGCAGGGTCCGCAGCGTCATGAACACCGTGCGGGCCTTGTTCCGCTTGGTCACCGCCTTGGACAGATGCACGTCTCCGGTCACCCGGCGCCCGAGCACCAGCGGTGGGATCTCCGGGACCAGCAGCGACGAGGCCTCCCCCAGCCGCATCCTGGTGTGCACCACCACGTCCGCGAACATCGCGTTGCGCTCGCCGTTGCGGCCCCGCCAGCTGCGGTCGCGCCCGCCTTCCGGCAGTTCGCCGCGCAGCCCCACGTCCCGCCAGAGCAGGTAGTCCTCGAAGGAGACGAACCGGGCCGGCTCATCCTCCGGGTCCTCGACGTATTCGGAGTTCACGGTCACCGTGCGAGGCCCCTCGGGCGTCATCACGGTCTTGTCGACGTACCGGAACGGCATCCGCTCCAGCAGGCCCTCGTAGGTCGACCAGGCGACCCACTTGTCCAGCGCGGCGATGCCACGGTTCCACGTCCCCACCGAAACCGAGTCCGGCCCGGACCGCAGACGAATCCGCTTGTAGGCGCGCAGGTCTTCGCCGTCGCATTCCCAGATCGGCTTTGCGCCGCGGGACTCGTGCAGGAAGCGGCAGAACAGCATCACGTCGCGGCTGTAGCCCGCGATGCTGTTCTTGGCGGTCACGCCCCAGCTATCGAGCTCCCGCAGGAACCGGTTCAGGTTGAGGTCGTACGTACCGTCGGCGGCCAGGATGAAGGGCTGCCCCTCCACGGCTCCGGCCCGGTCCAGCACCGAGCGCGAGCTCACCCTCAGCAAGGGCGGGTCCCCGGCATGAGCACGGCTTGTTGTACGCAGCTCCACCGTCGAGTCGGCGGTTGCCAGCATGTCTCTCCATCTGGATCAAGGGATGGAACAGCTCTCGCGCCCGGATAACGAGAAGATCACTGAAACAGTCGCAAGCGGCAACATAACCCGCGATCTCCATGACGGGACGGCGGCCGGGTGTCACCTCGCGCGGCTCCCAGGCCCACCCGAGCCGGGCGGACACCTCCTCCATGAAGAACAGGAGGTAGAGAGTGTCAGCGGCGACGATGTGGGCCAGCAGCGTGTCCGCCGACAGGTTGCCCCACGTGCCCTTGGCGTCCGGCCGGCGGGCGCGGATCGACACCACCGCGTGATCGTGGAGCAGCGGCTTCGACTCCGCGGCTCTGGACTCGTAGTGCCGGAACACCGCGACGATCAGCCCGTCGCGGACCGGTGTGCGGTGCTTGCCGCCGCTCCCCGACCGGATCTGCGCGACCGACTCCCCCAGCCACTCCAGCGTCTTGTCCACGGAGATGTCCTGGCACCGCTCCAGCACCCGGCGTTCCTCATCACCCATCAGCGCCCACGCGATGTGCGCCGTCGGCGGCGGCCGGAACACCAGGCCCATGCCCAGCCAGGGGACACGTTCCTTGGCCTTCTCCGTCTCCGGCGACCGGTTGTGCTCGATGGGCCTGCCCAGAACGCTCGCCCGCCGGGCCTTCGCCGGATCGTCGCAACTGGAGGAGGCGCGGGTTCCCTTGCGGCAGTGTGAACTGCCATCAGCACATCTCAGCAGGTGGGCCACCCTTGTTCGGACGGTCACCCATGCGGTTGGGATTCTCGGGGTAACTCGCAGATTCTGCGAGCCAGGCTCCTAATCTGCGTGTTCGTGGCAGATTCCGATACCCGTCGCTTACAGGTCGTTCCCCGAGGCGCATCGGCCGACAGACCGCCGCCCGATGAAGCGGGTCTCGCCGACGTGGTGACGCTCGGGCGGCGCCGTGCTGCGGAGATGAGCGGGGCGGACGCTGAAGGGTTCTTTCTGGACACCCTTGCCGAGTACCAGTGGGCGCGGGATGCCGCTGGGCTGATGCCGGGAACAATCGACAAGCTGATCAAACCGGTGATCGAGATCTGCGACTTCTTTCAACTCGTGCCCTGGCAGTTGGAGCCGCGTCATCTGGACCACTACTTCGCCGGGCCCGGTAAGCGCGGGCGGGCGACAAATCGCAAAAAGATCAACCACATCGACGCCTACTTCGCGTTCATCGAGCAGCGGTACGCCGGGGAGATCCACCGCAGGTTCGGGGCGATGGTGGAGTCGCCGGTCGATACTTTCAACCGGCCGCGCCACCGAGGTGATTTCGGGCTGCGGATCCCTCCGTCACGAGCCGCGCTGAAGGAGTTCTTCCGCCGATGGCGCGAGTCCCTGCCGGCTTCCCGGAAGGAGGCGGTCGCCTGCCGGAACTACGTGATGGCGAAGATCGCTTACATCTCCGGTGTGCGGGCGGCGGAACTGTGTGCGGTGAAGCTGTCGGACGTCCACTGGGAGGCCGGCCAATGGGGCCGCTTCCTCGTCGACGGCAAAGGGGCCCGCGGGTCGGGTCCGCGCCAGCGGGAGGCGTATCTGTTCGAGGAGGGCCGCGAGTTGCTGTGGTGGTACGTGGAGCAGGTACGCGGACTGTTCCAGGACGATCCCGAACATCCGGCTGCCCCGTTGTGGCCCTCGGAGCGGCTGCCCGCCAGGGTCGCCTTGCTGAACCTGCCGGTTGTCGGCGTACAAGTGGACGTGCGCCACCTCGTACGGATGAGAGTGCACCAAAGCTGATGCGGGGAGGGGTTGGAGCCGCGAGCCTGCTGTCGTC
>NZ_JBEZLL010000052.1:0-27601 GCF_040652135.1 Streptomyces sp. NPDC048295 | reverse complement strand
CGCCGGCCTCGTCTCCGACCGCAACACCACCGGCTGACACAAACCCCAGCCCAGACCCCCCGCGTCTCCAACGCAATCACGCACCAGCTCGTAAGGGCAAGGTGTGTGGCGAGCATGCGGACGGCGGCGATGCCGACGGCACCGAGTCCTGCCGGCTCGCCCACACCAGGGGCTCTGGCCGAACAGGCAGCCTCTGACTGAACCGGCCCTCGCTCCTTCAATCACCGATTGCGAGAGACCAGCGCTCTTGGATGACAGCCTGCTTCCGCTCAAGCTCCGCATCCATCATCCGGTTGGTGAAGGTCCCTGGAATCGTGAGGGAACGCCTACCAACTCTGACGATCCGCAGGTCCCACCAGATTCCGCTCCGCGACACTCGCTGCCGCCTTTCGATACCGGCAACCTCGCTCCAGGGAATCGATCGCTTTCTGGCGAGGGTGCGGATCTCCAACCCCGCCGCGGTCAGGAGTACCCGGCCATAGATCGAACTGATCGCGCTCAAAACCACTGCCACCGAGAAGACCCCGAAGACACCGACCAGCCACCATCCACCCGGCCCCTGCGCGGTCAAGCTCATCGCCACCATCACAGCAGCCAGTGCAAGCGCCACGATGCCGTTCCGCCACCAGTACCTTCGGCGGTCATCAGAGTTGAAGCCGATCCAGACATCGGGCATGACCACGATGCTACCGACATGCGCTCGAGCAACGACCATTCCGGCTTGACGAGTTGCGCTCCTGAGGCGTCTCGCCCCTCGCGCTGCGGCAGCCCTCACAGGCTGCCGCAGCGGCCAAGCGACATCAAAACTCAGGTTCTGGCTCGCATTCCGTGTAGTTGTTACGGAGAGTCAGATCTTCGGAGCCATGCGATGGCGGTTTGGATGGGCACGAAGCCGCGGTGAGGTGAGTTCCAGGGCCCGGTTGTCACGGCCGGCGCTCATGTGGTGGAGCCAGCGTTCGTACCAGTCGAGGAAGTCGGTGGCGGAGGAGACGTTGGGGCCCCAGAAGCCGTCGCTGTTACCAATGAGGATGCGGCCGGTGAGGGGACCGGTCACCGCGATGACGCATACGTCGGTGCAGCCCATCTCGATGATGTGGAGGAAGAGATCGCGTCCGTGGGCCCTGGGGTCTGTGCCGTCGAAGCCGCGGGGTGTACCCGGTTCTCCGCGCGGATTCATGACCAGCAGGGAACACTGCTCCAGCGGCATCAGGCCGTAGAACGGCGCCGCGCCTGAGCCGCCGATGTGCGTGAGGAACTGCCGATAGGCGTCGGGCAGGACGATGTCGTGCTCGGCCTCGAATGCAGCGACGCGTGCTCCCGCCAGCTTCGGACCGAGGCAGAACTTGTGCTGCTCTTCCCCGAAGGAGTGGCTGCGCAGTGGTTGGAAAGGGATCGCGGCCAGCTTGCGACGCAGGCGGGGTATGCGGGGATCCATCGTGCTCTTCTCTCGTCCCCGTCACCCTATGGGGGGCTGCGGTCAGCTGGCCAGAAGAACCCTCTTCCGCAGCAGAGCGAAGCCGGCCCGCCCGAACATCTGACGCTTGAGCATCTTGATCCAATTGACATGTCCTTCGACGACACCGGAACTCCAGGGCAGAGTCAGACCGGCGATGACGGCATCACGGTCACGTTCGACGCCTGCGGCGAGAGTGGGGCCAGGTCTTCGGCGACGAGGTCCTCGCCACGGCGATCCTCGACCGGCTCCTCCACCACTGTGAAGTGATCTCCATCAACGGCCCCAGCTACCGGCTCAAGAACCGCCTCCAGGCCATCGAGCGAGAGAACGACGTGACCTGACCAGCTGCGATCAAGACACCGGATCCTCGCCCGGCGGGATGAAGGCGTCGGCACCATCGGCATCCTCGACATGCCCCTGAGCATCGACCGTGATGGCCGTCGCCCGCCCCTGCGACGTGATGAGCCAGGCCAGCACCTGTTCCGTCAGCGGCGTTCCCCCTGGGCCCTCGTCCTCCCAATGCACCCGCCACCCTCCACCAGGCACCGCGGCCACGACCTGGTCAGCTCGCTCCAGGTAGGAGAAGTCCTCGTAGTCCGTCACCGCACGCAGAGCACCACGCTGGGGATCGACGACCAGGGCCGTCCCGGTCGCCTGGTCCCAGCCCTCCACACGCACCATGCGGCCGATCTCGGTGTCGGTGCCGTTGAAGATCGCGGTCCAGCCGGTCTGATTGAAATAGCGAAGAGACACCGCCCCATCATCTCCAACCACGACGCTCGCACTTCACAGGTCTCCTTGCTGGCTACGTAGGTGAGAACGAGGAACGCATGTAGACGGGTTTGGAGAACGTTCAGGCCTCCGCGGTGGGTGAGATGTTGGCGAGATCTGGGAACGCCCTCGAAGCAGGCACACGGTCGATGTGCTCCGTGAGGTGGAATGGGGCACCTGGCGTCGCGGGCAGTATTAGAACTGGGGTGCGCGGTGGGGACGATACTCAAAGGGATGAGCCGCGTTCGGTGGCACGAGCTGACGCACGCGTATGGATCGGCGGAAGAGGTTCCGGGCCGGCTGTCGCGGGTGGCGTGGGGCGATGCACCGACCAGCGCTTCAGCGTTAAGTGATCTTGGGCTGTGGCTTGGGGAGCTGTCCGTCTTCGACGCGACTGCCGAGGCGGTTCCGTTCCTGTGGGATCTCGCGGTGACTGACTCTGTGGCCAGCCGCTCCGGTGTGATCCAGCTGCTTATGACGATCCTCGAGCAGGCCAATCCTCCTCGACGCGACGTTCAATGCGCGGCCCACCAGGCCGTGCTCGACGGCCGACGGCTGGCAGACAGGCTGGCCCGTGACGGGGATCCCGCCGTGCAGGCAGTGGCTCAGGACTTGATGGCCGCGATTGACAACCACGTGTGTGAGGCCTGCCGCCCCGCCCGACCACAGGCCCGTTGTTGCTGACCGGCGGCCATCCACCGCACCGGGGAAGGCGCCACGTCTTTCGTCAGCCTGCGACCGCCTCGCCAGCACTCGGGCACGAGCCGAGGAGCCTGCCCAGGCCGGCTGAGCCAACGTCCGCGTTTCGCCCATCGCGCTGGTCCTGTCGGCCTGAAAAGTGGGCAGGCCCAGCGACATCACTGCTCGCCGTTGAGCAGCGAGTACATGAACATGTCCCGCCGGTCGGCCCCCACCTGCTGCCAGCTCCGCAGCAGCCCCTCGCGTTGGAACCCCGCGCGCTCGGCAGTGCGCAGGGAACCTGTGTTCCACGGCTCGACATACAGCTCAAGTCGAGGAATCCGCAATTCGCTCAAGGCCCAGTCGGAGACGGCGCCGACCGATGCCACGGCCGCCCCCCTGCCCGCGCGCCGACTCAACGACCCAGTAGCCCAAGGATGCCCGGCCCTGCCCCAGGTCCGTCAGCCACAGCCCCACGTTCCCGACCGGCCGACCATCAGCGCTCACGACGACGAACGGATACCCGGCCCTAGCGGTCGCCCGACCCCACTGCCGCTCGACGAACGCGACAGCTGCCGACTCTGAATAGGGCGAGGGCACTGTCGTGATCAACGGGATGTAGTCGTCCTCGGACGCCTCGCGGACAAGCTGAAGATCCGAAAGGCGCCACGGTCGAAGACTGAACCCCGCACCAGCAGCGAGTTCGGGCACATCGAGTGGTTGCTCCATCCGATCATCCTGGCGTGACACGAGACCGGCCGCACACAGGTATCCGCGCCTCTTCCGCGCTCTGCCTCTCCGCTGGAGCGACGAGCCGTGCTGGTCCCGGTGACGTCATTCCTCGGGTTCTGGCACACATTCCGTGAGCGACTCCGAGTCCGGCCTCACCGGACCCCAGTGAGGCGTGGTCCGCGCAGCTCACACGACGTGCGTACCTCCTGATGGCGATAGCCAGCAGGATCTTTCACGGAAAGTGAGCCAGAACCCGAAGTCGGTTCTGGCACACATTCCGTGACGACGATCATCGGGTTCTGCCACGGTGACGTAGCGTCATCTAGGACCGTGGTGCGGTGTGATGACCTCATAGGAATGCTGTTTCCGCACTTCGACGCGGTTCTGGTGGAGCGGGTGTTCACAGAGTGCGGTGTGGTTCACATCGTGGCGAGAACTCTCGATGGCAGTGCTTCGTGCCCGGACTGCGAGCTTCCGTCGGGTCGTGTGCACAGCTGCTACGAGCGTCGGCTGGCCGATACCCCGGTCGGCGACCAGCCGGTTGTGATCGAGCTGACCGTGCGGCGGCTGTACTGCGATAACGCCCGGTGCGGGCGTCGTACGTTCGTCGAGCAGGTCGAGGGGCTGACGTTCCGGTACGGGAGACGGACGTCTGCTTCGCGCCGGGTCCTGGAGGCCGTGGCCGTTGCGCTCGCCGGCCGGGCGGGAGCCCGGCTGGCCGTGATGCTACACAGCACGGTCAGCCGTACGACGCTGCTGCGGCTTCTGATGGCGATTCCTGACCCCTCCTGGAAAGTGCCCAAGGTGCTCGGGGTCGATGATTTCGCGACCCGCCGCGGACCTCGGTCAGTTTGCGCACGGCGTCGTCGATGCGGTCCATGGCCTCCTCGCTCTGGAGGAACAACCCGAGCCGGTCGGCGAGGAACATGCGGACGACCGCCACACCGTCGGCTAGGGCGGTGTCCACGTTGTAGTCGGCGCGGGCCTTCTCCGACTCCTTGAGCACGGCCGGGATCGTGTACGTCCGCTGCTCGGGGATGAGGCCCTCCTTTCGCCACTTCGCGTACGGGATCGGGCCAACGGCGTCACGGCGAGCACGGTGTTCGTTGGTCGGGCGACCGCCCGCGGTACGGCAGGCGCGTCCTGTGGCCGCCTTGCGGGTGGGGCATTCCAGGCGTCGCGTCCAGGAGCGGACGAGATCTGTCAGACGGATGGTGCGAACGCCGCCGGAGCTTGCGACAAGTAGGGGTTGAGGCCGCCATCGGGCGGTCCGGAGAGGGAGACTTCGTGGTACCCGATCACGACGACAGCGACAGCGATGCTCAGCTGATCCGTTCGGTGGACGACGCAGCGGCGTTCACGCCACTCGTGGAGAGGCATTCGTCCGCCCTGCACGGCTACTTCGCCCGGCGCGTGCCCGCCTCAGCCGACGACCTGCTGGCCGAGACCTGGCTGCAGGCGTTCGCCACGCGGCGCACCTTCGACACTTCGCGCGGCTCCGCCCGGGCCTGGCTCTTTGGGGTGGCCCGTAACGTGCTGGCCGGGTATCTCCGGCGCGCCGGACGGGAAGTGACCTCGCCGGCACCCGCGGCCAGCGACCCGTGGCAAGCGGTAGACCAGCGGCTGGACGCGGCCGCGCTGGCTCCCGCCCTGCACCGGGCACTGGCCGATCTGCCCATCGGTGAGCGGGAGTTGATACTGCTCGTCACCTGGGAGCATCTGACACCGACTGAGGCCGCTGCGGTCGTCGGCATCCCGGCCGGTACAGCCCGCTCCCGCCTGCACCGCGCACGGAGCCGGTTGCGTGAACGGCTCGCACAGCCCCGCCCGGCACGGCGCCATATGACGGTCACCGGAGACCTGGCATGAACGAGAACATCCCCACCGCACACGAATCGGAAGGAACGGGCATGACGGAGCGACAGGAGCTTCTCGACTTTCCCGGCGCGGAAGCGCTCCAGGCCGCAGGCCACGTGGAGCCCCCGTCCGCACAGGCCATCGCCCGGGCGATGGCGGCGGTCCGCGCGGCCGCCCAGGACGAGGCTGGCAGCGCCGCGGTGACCCCGTTCCGGCGCCGCCGCATCCGCGTCCTATCCGGCCGACGGATCACGGCGACCGTCCTGGCGGCAGCCGCGGTTGCGGCGGGTGTCGTGGTGTACACGGGTACGGGCGCGGGATCGACGGGCGCGACGCACCGGACGACGACGGCCATCACCACCGCGACATTCCTCAACGACACCGCCGAAGTCGCCGCCACCACGCCGATCTCGTACGGGCCCTACTGGAGGATGCGTCTGAAGGCGTCGGGCTCGAACGGCACTTCCCGTACGTTCACCGAGTACATCTCACGGTCCGGTCACTACTCCGTCGTGGCCAACGGCCGGACCTACCACAAGCCCCTTGCGGGAACCTGGCGGCTGGGGCCCAAGCAGTTGGGCTGGAACGATCTGGACCGGCTGCCCACGGACCCGGCGGCGCTTCTCTCACTCATGAACAGTTCGAAAGAGTACGCAGGCCAGAGTGCCTTCGTCCAGGCGGGTTCCATCCTCGGGTCCTCCCCCGCGAGCCCGCATCTGCGGGCGGCCCTCTACAAGGCGCTGGCCCGCATGCAGGGCGTCAAGCTCGTCGGCACCGTCAAGGACGGTACCGGGCGCAGCGGTACGGAGCTGGTGTTCAACGGGGTCGCGAGCCAGGACCGCATGATTGTCGACCCCAGGACCGGCGTGCTCCTGGAGACCGTGAGCGTGCAGACCAAGGGGTCGCTCCATCCGGTCAACCGTCTGACGTACCTGTCCGTGGGCCCGGCCACGAAGATCGGCTGACGCGTCAGTACACGGATGAGAAAACGGACCAGGACACGGCTCAGAAAGCATAAGACAGCGGACACAGCCGGGCGCTCCGTCGGACGACGGCGGAGCGCCCGGCTGTTCCGTACGGCCTGCGCTGCCGACCCCGTCATGGACCGCCCGCACCGTCACAGTTGCCCGCGGAGCAGCGCGAACGCCCCCGGCGCGTACGACAAGTACGGGGTGAGACCGCCGGGGAGCATCCGGCTCCCCGCGCCGGCGAACGGAGACTGATGATGAGCAGGATTGCGGGACGCGGGCGGCACCTCACGGTGGCCGTCACCGCGGCACTCGCCCTGGCAGCGTGCGTGGGGATGGCAGCGTCCGCGCAAGCCTCCGCCCCGGCCCCTGCGGGCCCGGCCTGGACGGCCGAGACGGCACCGGTGGACGCGGGCAACCTCTACAGTGAGGCGCGCCTGGACGACCACACCACCTGGGCTGTCGGCACCAGTTTCACCACCAACGCGCCACTGCTGCTGAGCCGCGACGACACCAACGGCCAGGGCTGGCAGGAGGTCCCCCACCCGGGGGACACCCCGTCCGGCTCCTGGTACAGGTCCGTCTCGGCCTCCTCCGCCCAGAATGCCTGGGTGGCCGAGGGCAGCACCGGCAGCGGGAACGTGCCCGTCCACCACTGGGACGGCAGCACATGGCAGACCACGCAGGCGCCGGCCCCGCAGCACGTCGGCAACGCGGCACTCCACCTCGCCGCCGTCTCTGCGACCGACGTCTGGGGCGCGGGCTGGTACTGGAGCGATGATGGGGCTGGGCACCAAACACTGCAGGGGATGCTGGATCACTGGGACGGCGCCGCCTGGACGTCCGTGGCGCTGCCGGCCGGTGTCGACGTCGCAAACTTCACGGCGGTGACCGCCACGTCCGCCAACGACGTGTGGGCCGTAGGACACTCCTCTGCGGACCAGCCGGCCGTGCTGCACTACGACGGCAGTTCCTGGAAGCAGGCGACTCTTCCGAAGGTCGGACTGTACGGGGAAATCCGCGGTATCACCGTCTCCGGTCCCAACGACGTGTGGGCCGTGGGCCGGGTGCTGACCAGCGAGACCGACAGTGGTCACGCGCTGGCGATGCACTGGAACGGCAGTTCCTGGACGCGGGTGAAGACCCCGGCCCAAGCCGGTCCGCTCTCCTCGGTCGCGGAGACGCCGAGCGGCATGCTCGCCGTGGGCCTGGACCATGACCAGGCGAACGGGATCGCGCTGTACTCGACGGCAGGGACTCTGCGGATGCAGACCCTGCCGCAGGTGTCCGGCGCCCCGGTCCAGCCCGCCTACGTCGATGCGGTCGGAGACAGGTTGACCGTGGTCGGGGATGTCACTCCTGCCGGGGCGGATATGCCGGCGCCTGCGGTCCTCACCAGCAGGTGGTGACCGCACAGAAGCGCTGAACCGCCCCTGCCCGGCGACCTGGTGCCGTGGGGTGCGCTACGACCCGTGCCGGGCGGTGAGCCCGGCACGGGTCGAAGGCGCGAGTCGCTGCTGCTGTAGCTGCTCTTGGTCCACTCCGGCGCGGTTCCGGCTCCGGCCGAGGGCTTGAGGGTCATGCGTCTCCCCGCCGTTTCTTGATGAAGGCCGGCGACTCACCTGCAGACTTTGGTCGAGTGGGTAACGACGCTCATCGTCACCCGCGAGGGTGGCCGGCGGTGCAAGCTCCCGCCGCACCAGCGGGCGGTCGTCGCGCTCGTTCATCCAGTACGTCGTCCGGCCATTGCAGGGCGGCCACTTTGGGGTCGGCGCGGAAGCGGTCGAAGTCGAAGCTGAGGCCGCCGTCCCGGCGGCGGGCCATCAACTCGGGGAAGGGCCAGGGCCGGACGTCGCGCAGCGCGGTGGTGGTGCCCTGGGCGATGGCGGCCAGCTTCTCGAGCCGGTCGAGGTCGTCGTCGTAGGCGACGGGGCGGTGGCCGGTCCAGCACCAGAACGGGGAGGCGCCCAGGCTCCAGATGTCGCCGGGTGGCTGGGCGGGGATGTGGGTGTCGGCGGGGGTGGAGAGGATCGCGGTGGCGATTTCGGGGGCGGTGGTGTGGGTGAGGGCGCCCCGGTACGGGACGCGGCGTTCGTTGCCGGGGCCGCAGGCGAGTGCCTAGTCGATGACTGCGGCGTGGCCGCCGGACGTGACGAGGGTGTTGGTGGGCTGGACGTCGGCGTGGGCCCATCCGGCGGCGTGCATGCGGGCGAGGTGTTCCGTCCAGGTGCGGGCGATGCCCGCGAGCCGGGGGCGTACCGAGGCGCGGTCTCCTTCCGGGCCGCGGGCGAGGGCCCGCCACAGGGGTACACCGTCGATCCAGTTGACGGCCAGCCACCGGCCGCCGTCCCATGTCCCGGCGCTCACCCGGTAGTCGGGGCTGAGGGCGCTGGCGGCCGTGAGGCGAAGGAGGTGGTCGTCCTCCTGGGCCATCTCGGCGGCCTTGTCGCGGGCGTCGTCGCCGCCGGGGTTGTCGGCCTTCAGCGCGACGGCGCTCTTGGGGCCCTGGATCTTCCAGGCCCAGGAGCCGCACCGGTCGCTCAGGAGCTGGATCGTGGTGGGTTCGCCGGTGTGTCGGGTGAGGAGGGCGACGGCTTCGCCGGGGGGAGCAGGTGCCTGGCCCATGTGCGGATGTCCTTCCAATCGGTGGGGATGTGCTCGAACACGTCGCGGCCGTCGTCGTCGGCTGCGGCGAGCGCGGCGGCCAGGTCAGGGGTCGCGCGCAGGAACTGCGGGTCGCGGCGACGGACGGCGGCCCTCACGGGGAGGAACGAGGCGGGGGCGGCCGGGATCCGATGGCCAGCCGTAGTGACTTCCTCTTCTCCCGCATAGAACTTGCCGAACATCACCCCGACCGGCCCGTACAGGTTCTTCAACGCCCAGTGCGGCCAGGCGAGCAGATCGCGGTGCCGGGTTCCGGGCACCTCGCCCAACAGGACGATGTTCTCGCACCGCAGGACGCCGTGCGGCCGGTCCAGCAAGGGCCGCAGCCACTCCGCGGCCTGGGCGCCCGCGTGGAAGAGCTCCGCCTCCACAGCTTCGGCGTCGCCGTCGGCGCGGTAGACCGTCCAGGTCGTCAGGCCCGCCCGCAGCGACGGGGCGAGGTAGGGGCAGTGGGCGGTCATCTGGCGTGCGTAGTCGCTGATGTCCACGGAGCTTGGTCGGGTGGTGCTGGGCTCAACGAGGCGCAGCGCCCCGGCGGTGGGCCGGGGCGCTGCGCTGGTGCGGGTGGTGGTCACCGGCGGGTGGTCTCCGGCTGGTCGGGGGCGATGTCGCCGTCGCCGCCGGCGGGGCCGCAGTCCCACTCCGCGACCACGATGCCGCTCTTCTGGTAGCGGGCGATGGCGGCTTGGTCGACGTTGCCGTGGGCGTCGGTGAACCAGATCTCCGGCAGCGGTCCGTACGCCTCTTCGTAGGCGGTGACCCAGGTGATCGGGCCGTGGCCGTTGTTCGCGACGTGCTGGATGGGCTGCCCGGCGGTCTCCAGGCACAAGGCCTTATAGGCCGGGGTGCCGAGCAGGTCGTGCCACGTCTTGTCGACGGCCGGGGAGAACATCTCGGGTGCGGGCTGGCCGGTGCGGAAGCGCCGGCCGGTGATGGTCAGGAACCGGCGCAGCTCGGTCGTTGCGGTGCTCATGGTGGTGCCCCTCTCGGTGTCGATGCGTATCTGGGCGTCGTCGTCGGAGAAGTCCCTGGGTACGTGGAGGTAGCGGCGCGGGTCGGTCAGCTCCGACATGCCCAGCGGCACGGCGAGCGCCTCGTGCAGCGGAGTCACCCACTCACGCATGAACTCCCGGCGCTTGCAGGTCAGCAGCCCGTACGCGACGCCGCCGACAGTCGCGGCCGAAGCGGCGGCGATACCGCCGGTCTCCAGCGTCGTCAGGGCAGGGTCGGGGTTCTCCCAGATGTCGCGGGCGGTAGCGAAGGTGGAGTCCTGGTTCTCCCACAGCGTCCAGTAGCCGCCCGCGCCCGTCGCGGCCAGGCCACTGATGCGGAAGGTCAGGCGCTGCCACCCGGCCCGGTAGGAAGAACGGGACACCTTGCCTTCGACCTTCGGCAGGACACGGGTGCCCGTACGCCAGAACATCGCGTCCGTCTTCCGCTCCCCGTCCAGGGGGCGGCCGGCCAGGAACCGGCCGATGCCGAACGCCGCTGATTCGGCGGTCTCTTCCACCTGCTTGTCGAACTTGGTTTGTGCCATGGCGGTGCCCCTTCGGTGTGCGTCCAGGCACCTCACACCCGGAAGCGGACACCCCCATTTCTAGGAGCCCGGCCCTATGGATAAAGTCCAGCGATTTACGGGCTGGAGCCCGGATCTGTGGGCGTGTGACAACACAGCACAGTTGGCAATTCAGCAGCGTGGTTGGCAAACACCCAGAAAGGGCCCTCTCGGACGGCGCTGACCTGCGACTTCGGGGCGACGGGTTGCCAACTAGCCTGCGTCATCCTTGCCAACTACGAAGCGTCAGAACGGTCTGACAAGGGACGTCTTCCCCGCTCATTGGCCAACTGTGCTGCGTTGTCACAGGGCGGCTGTGACTTTGATCGGCAGCTGGCAGATTTGATTTCCAACTGGCGAGCCCGCCGCGTTGGATCGCATGACCAGCGGCTTCTTGAGCCGAGACACGATGGTTGGAACCTGGCCACGACGGTGGGAACCGGTGGTTGTGTGCCGCTCGGTAGGGGTGAATTCGTTTGAGCCGGAGTGGCCCTGGACAGTCGGGCTGAAACGAGTCAGCGGAGGCGGGAGGAGGACAGGATCGAGGCCAGGTGCACGATGACTGCCACCCATGTGCCCAGGTCACGCTGGAATCACCTTCGAGACCGCCCCCCCCTACCCCACTACTCCGGGCTTCGCGACGGTAGCCGTTGTGTGATCCGGTTGAACAAGTCCGTCAGCGGCTCGCCAATGTCCTGACCGAACTCGGTCAGCCCGTAGGTGACCTGGGGCGGCGTCGTCGGCTCTACCTTCCGCCAGACCAGGCCATCCTGGACCAGCGCGCGCAAGGTCTGAGCAAGCATCTTCTCGCTGATGCCCCGGATGGTGTCGCGCAGCTCGTAGAACCGAAGATCGTTGCTTCGCAAGGAGATGAGCACCCAGACACCCCACCTGCTGGTCACGTGATCGACCACGTCACGCGCGGGGCAGTCGGTGTGAAACACCTCATACCGACTGCCCGCCTCGGCTGGCGTCACCTGCATGCCTTCCCTCATGTCCGGAGCTTACCTCTGGGTATGTTCTTACGAAGAGTAAGTCTGGCTCCTAGCGTCAATTACCGCAGCGCACAACGGACTAGGAGCTGAAGATGATCGTGGTGACCGGAGCTACCGGCAATGTAGGCCGACCTTTGACGCAGGCCCTGGCCGAGGCGGGTGAGCAGGTGACGGCGGTGTCACGGCGGGCGGTGGCGATGCCAGACGGAGTCCGGCATGTGGCGGCCGACCTGGCCGAGCCGACAGGCCTCGCACCCATGTTGGACGGGGCAAAGGCTCTGTTTCTCTTGCTGTCCGGCGACCTTCACGCCCCCGCAGCCAGGCCGACCGACATCATCGGCCTGGCTGCGGCCAGCGGGGTTCGCCGGGTCGTCCTGCTGTCTTCGCAGGGCGTGGCGACCAGGCCGCTCGGCCCGTCGCGGGTCGCGATGCGCACGGTGGAGGACGCGTTGCGGGAGTCCGGCCTGGACTGGGCCGTGCTGCGACCGGGCGGTTTCGCCTCCAACGCCTTGGCCTGGGCGGAGTCCGTCCGCACGCAAGGGATGGTCGCCGCGCCCTTCGGCGACGTCGGGGTGCCGGTCGTCGACCCTGCGGACATCGCCGAGGTCGCGGCGGCCTGCCTGCTGGACGACCGGCACACCGGCGGGGTGTACGAGCTGACCGGGCCAGAGGTCATCACGCCGCGTCAGCAGGCGGAGGAGATCGCCGCCGCGCTCGGCTCGCCCGTGCGGTTTCACGAACTCACCCGCAGTGAGGCCAAGGCCACGATGACGGAGTTCGTGCCGATGGAACTCGCCGACGACACCCTGGACATCATCTCCGCCCCGAACCCGGCCGAACTGCGGATCAGCCCGGATGTGGAACGAGTCCTCGGCCGCGCCCCGCACCCCTTCAACGGCTGGGTCGCCCGCAACATCGCCGCTTTCCGCTGAGGCACAACTCAACTGAAGCCCCCGGGCAGCCTCGTGCGACTGCGACCGCACGAGGCGCCCACCTTCGTACCGCCGCCGGCGCGCGGGGCACCGAGCCGCGCAGGCCCTCAGGCCAGGCCCTGCCGAACAGACCGCCGCAGGTTGCAAGAAGCGTGACCAGATGGTTCCAACAAGCGTGTCCCGCAAGGTCGAAACCGCCATACACTCCCCCGGCCGGCGGTCCACGCACAGGGCGCGCGGTGGCGTTCACCGCACCCACTCATCCCCGGCGGCGGCCCCGTGCGGTGCGCCACCGGTTCGGCCAGCCAGTGGGGTACTGCCGTGAGCGGGAGCGACGCCGGACGGGTGGCGGCTTCGGCGATGGGTACAGGCTTGCAGGTTGTTCAAGACGGCTGGCAACTGTTCTAGTGCCGGATCAGGCAACGTTCGCCCTGTCGACAACGGCGCGTAGGCGCTGGTCGTCGGCGTGGCGGTTCCGCCAGATGATGTAGCGGCGGATCATGCTGCCTTGTTCCTTGTGGCCGGCATGGTCCGTGCCGTCGAGGGTGAAGTAGCGCAGGGCGGTGAACTGGGCCTCGATGCGGTTGAGCCAGGAGCTGTTGGTCGGGGTGTAGGCCATCTCGACGTTGTTCGCCTCGGCCCAGGTGCCGACGCGCTGGCACTTCTTCGTGGTCAGGTGCGGAGAGAAGTTGTCGCTGACGATTGCGATCCGGACCGCGCGCGGGTAGAGGCTGCGCAGGTAGCGGCAGAACTCCAGGAACTGCGTCCGCTTCTTGACCGGTTTGATGTGGCCGTAGAGCTTGTCCTTGGCCAGGTCCAGGGCGGCGAACAGATGGCGCACTCCGCCGTAGCGGTTATAGGTCGCCCGGCGCCTTCGTCGGGGTTCACGGCCGCGATCCTTGTGCTTGCCTCCGCGTTCGGCCCACTGGCGGCCCGGGTGCGGCATCAGGTTGAGTGGCCCGAACTCGTCCATGCAGAAGATGACGTCGGGCTCGCCGTTCTCGGGTATGACCTCTCCGTCGGCGATCGCATAGAGGTGCTCGACGCGGGCTTTCTTGGCCGCGTACTCCGGATCGCGGGAGGTCTTCCAGGTCTTCAGACGTTGAAAGGAGACGCCTTCCTCGCGGAGCAGGATGCGCAGGCCCTCGTGGCTGATGTCGTCGACCACCCCCTCGGCGACCAGGAAGTCCGCCAGTTTGGTCAGACTCCAGGTCGAGAACGGCAGGTCATGCTCGGTCGGCTTGGACTTCGCGATCTTCTTAATCTCGCGCCGCTCGGCCAGCGTGAACGTCTTCGGGCGGCCGCCGGAGTACTTCGGATACAGCGAGCTGAAGCCGTCGGCATTGAAGTTGTGGATCACGTCTCGGACCCGGTCTGCGCTTGTGAAGGAGACCTCAGCAATCTTCGTCACCCCCATGCCCTGTGCGGACAGCAGCACCATCTGGCCCCGCCGCCAGGTCACCACCGAGCCAGCGCCACGGCGGACAGTTCGCAGCAGCCGCCTGCCCTCGTCGTCATCGATTTCGCGAACCCGTACACGCTCTGGCATCCGCAAAGGATCTCGCTCAATGCCCGGTCACAGGGGAGCCCCAGGCGGCGCGTAGTAATTCAAGTAACCCTGTAGCCGCGGCTCGAGCAGTGGCAGTTCACGGTCGTTGACCGCATGCCAGAGGCGGTTCTCAATCCAGAACCGATAGGCAAACTCCTCGAACGACGGCGCACACCACAGGATCGCG
This sequence comes from Streptomyces sp. NPDC048295, assembly GCF_040652135.1. Lineage (NCBI taxonomy): Bacteria > Bacillati > Actinomycetota > Actinomycetes > Kitasatosporales > Streptomycetaceae > Streptomyces > Streptomyces sp. NPDC048295. The sequence goes on along the minus strand of NZ_JBEZLL010000052.1, from coordinate 13,257 downwards.
GCCCTCTGCTCCTCCACATCCTCAAGATCGGTCTGTGTCTCTTCCCCATCGCGCCGCGCCTCGTACTCGAACTCGTAGTCGAGGTAGGAGTACACCACGAACGCCTTGCTCATAGGGCGGAGGTAGAGGTACCAGATGACGCAGTCCTGCTGATCCCGGAAGAACCGCACCAGGAAGGCACCGGGCTCGACCGGACTGGGTAGCGGGTCCGAAAGATTCGTCCAGCACCCAGTTACCGAAACCTCGTCCAGCGAGCCGTACAGATTCTCGGTGATCTGGAACGTCACGAAATCCTGCGGCAAGGTGAGGCCCCTGGCGGCCAGGTCCCGTGCCAGACCGTTGAGCTTCAAGACCTGCCGAGGGATGGGATCGCTGGCGTCCCCGAGCCATCGGAAGGCACCCATGAACTGGCTGGAATCCAGCGGCGGCAGACTCTCGAGGGAGTAGTCCTCGTAGGTATAACGGCAGGCACGGTACTTGCCGAGGTCGGTGGCGCACCAAGCGGCGTCGAAGTCGACCGAAGACAGGTCGGACCCTGACTCTTCACTCATCAGAACCCCTGAATGATCGCTGGAAGCGGAGCTTCGGCGTCAGCATCGCATTGGCCACCGACAACTCCTGCCGAGGAGCGCGCGTGTGGGCAGGCCCTCAGGCTCGCTCAAGAGGGCGAACGATGCCTGATACGGCACTAGTAGGGGAACGGCACAGCGGCGGCCTGCGGTACGTGGGCAGCGTCGGCACCGGATGGAGCGACACCGAACGCCTCACGCTCGCCGGCCTGCTCGAAGCCGCCGCGATCGACGAGTGCCCCTTCGACAAGGTGCCGCACGTGGCCGGAGCCCGGTGGGTACTGCCCCGTCTGGTCGGCGAGGTCCGGTACGCGACCAGAACCCGGGCGGGACTGCTGCGACACCCCTCCTGGCACCGGCTGCGCCCCGACCTCGCACCGGACGACATCACCTGACCCCGGCGCGTCCTCTCGATGTCCGGCTCCGCCAAGGCGATCAACGCCTCCTCACGGTGCATGGAGTCAGGACCGGTTCAGGATCGGGCAGTGGCTCCGGCAGAACAAAGTGCCTCTCCACCAGCAGATGAGGCCGCTGGGCCTGGACACGTTAGTTGGAACCAGCGAGGCTCGGCGAGCTGGTGGTTCTGGACGGTGGGACACGCTTGTTGGCACCAAGTGGTCACCCTTCTTGTAACTCAACCGCGAGTTGACAGTCTTCTTGGAACCAGTTCGCTAGGTTCTGCTCGCTCCACCGGCGGCGCTCAGCCGCACCCGGTGACGCTGGAGGTCGACCTCGGTGACCTCCACCGTGATCAGCTCGCCCTCGTCGACGAGCTTGGCAGGGGTCTCGACCGGCTCGTCGGCCAGCTCTGAGAGGTGAAGGAACCCCACAACGTCGGGAGCAAGCTGCACGAACACACCAAAAGGAACGATCTTGGTGATCGTCCCGGTGAGGACCCGGCCGACCTGATCCGCAAACCGAATGAGTGGATCATCCTGCAGAGCCTTCAGCGAGAGCGTGACCTGTCCGGTTCGAGTCTCGGCAATAATCACCTCAGCGGTGATCCGCTGGCCTGCTTCGACTGCCTCGGAAGGGTGGCTGATCCAGTCCCATGTCAGGTCCGGCACCCGGATGAAGCCGGTGCAGAGGCCGTCCGGTTCGCCATCGACGTGAACGAAGACCCCGAAGTGGTGAACCTCGGAGACCGTCCCGGCGACGACCTGCCCTCGTTCAAACGCGAGGAGGAAGGACCGCAAGGCCGGAATCTCGCATGCCCTGGCGGAGAGGTGAAGCTGGCCTTCGCGCCAACGCCCGATCTCTTCGGCGTTGATCTCCTGGCCAATCTCAAACAGCTCGGATGGATGGTCCATCCGACGCATCGACGCCTCCTGCCGAGGAATCCGAGCGATCTCGGCTTTCTCACCTTCGGCATCTACGAGCTGCACCAAGACGTCCGCTCCGTCGAACCCGGTGACCCTCACGGTTCTCACGGCCCCCGGACGGAGCTGGTTGATCAAGGACTGCACGCGAGGGTCAGGGGCTGGATCGGACACGGGGTGAGCCTAGTCGGCGCCGGCCGCACTGATTCCAACTCTCGTGACAAGGTTCCAACCAAGAGATTCCGCGGGTAGGGGCGCCGTCGCGAGCGCTGCGATACCGCCGCCCGGACCAGCGGAACATGCCCACGCCTCCGAGTTTGTGTTGGAGCGCGCTCCAACTCCTAGGTTCGGCGCATGCGATACATCAAACTCGGAACGACCGGTCTGGAAGTCTCCGCCATCGCCCTCGGTTGCATGAGCTTCGGCGAGCGGGACCGGGGCGGCGAGCCCTGGTCGCTGGGCGCGGACGCCAGCCGGGACATCATCAAGCAGGCCCTTGAGGGCGGCGTCAACTTCCTCGACACGGCCAATGGGTACAGCGCCGGAAGCAGCGAGGAGATCGTCGGCCAGGCGGTCAAGGACTTCACCCGGCGCGAGGAGGTCGTTCTGTCCACCAAGGTCTGGATGCGGATGCGCCCTGGCCCGAACGGCGCCGGGCTGTCCCGCAAGGCGATCTTCGCCGAGCTCGACGCCTCCCTGAAGCGACTGGGGACCGACTACATCGACCTGTACCAGATCCACCGCTGGGACTACGACACCCCGATCGAGGAAACCCTCGAGGCGCTGCACGACGCGGTCAAGTCCGGGAAGGTCCGCTACATCGGAGCCTCTTCCATGTACGCCTGGCAGTTCGCCAAGGCCCTGTACCTGGCTGACCTGAACGGCTGGACCCGGTTCGTGTCGATGCAGGACCACTACAACCTCATCCACCGAGAAGCAGAGCGGGAGATGCTCCCGCTCTGCGCCGACCAGGGCATCGGCATGATTCCGTGGAGCCCGCTGGCGCGGGGCAGGCTGACGCGGGTCCGGGACACCGCCACGGCGCGTGCCGGGACCGACGAGGGCGGCAAGATCCTCTACCGCGACGAGGACCAGGCAGTGGCCGAGCGCGTCCACGAGATCGCGGGCAAGCGGGGTCTGTCCCCGGCCCAGGTCGCCCTGGCCTGGGTCATGCGCAACCCCGCGGTGACCTCGCCCATCGTCGGGGTCACCAAGCCGGCCCAACTGGCCGGCGCACTCGCCGCGGTGGACGTCGAACTCGACGAAGCCGAGGCCGCCTACTTGGAGGAGCCCTACCAGCCGCACGAGGCCGCCTACCTGGAGGAGTCCTTCTACAAGCAGCACCCTGTGGCGGGCTCCCGGTAGTCCGGGCTACCGCCGGGCCTTCGACGAGTCCTTGGCCCCGGCCTACACAACCCTGTGGTGGGCCCGGCGGTGCTTGCGGGCGGTCGCGCGGCATCGAGCCGCTCAGCACGCGCCCAACTCTGAGGTAGAGAGTCACATGGCCGCCTATCGTTGCCCGCCTCGCAGCCGCCAGTGGCCGAGGTGATGTCAGGCGGCGCGCTTCACGTGGCGGACCAGCCACATCAGAAGGGCGTCCAGGTCAGCGGCGGCCGAGAGGACCCGGTCGACCGCCTCGGGGGTGTGTAGCCACTCCTCGCAGCCGAGGGGACGGGCGGCGATCAGCGAACGGTGGCGCAGCAGGTCCGTACGGGGGTGGTCCGTCGGATAGCCGCGCGGCGGGCGTTTCATCACGTCCCCGGAGATGTCGTAGCCCTTCTTCCGCACGTCCTCGACGATGGCGCACAGGTCGCGGCCGCTCCTCTCGGAGGCCACGGCTTTGCGGAACATGTCCACCTGGCCGGGATCGGGGTACCACCAGGCGCCCTGGATCTGCAGGCCGTCCAGGGAGAACCGGAGACCGATCTCGATCTTGCGGCCGAGTCGGATCACAGCGCCCTGGTGCTGCCACCACCAGGAGTTGGTGCGGTAGTGCCAGACGGAGAAGTCCTCGTACCGGGGGTCGGTGTCCGCGACCTCGTTGAGCAGGGCGATCATCGGCTGCCGGACCAGGCGTTCGCGGTCCGCGCGGTAGCGCTCGCGGGTCGCGCGGGTCGGCTCGCCCTGGAGCTGCCACAACACGTCCATGGCCTGCTCCGGCCAGCCGGTGAACTGTCCACGCATGCGCGGAGGATAGCTCACCCGTGATCCGCGCACGGAGTGAGACGGGCAGGGAGGCGTATCTCAGACAATGTGGTAGGTGCTGCGGCGGGGCTCGCTGTCCAGGTAGATCTGCCGTGCGCAGCGGGCGCTCCCGCGCCAGAGCGCGCGTGATCTGATCGACGAGGGTTGCTCATGAAGTGACCGGCCGTGCGGGGGCGATGGTCGGGGTGTGCTCGCTTCGGGCCGACGACTCCGACGGTGTGCCGTGCACGATCCCGGCCGCCGCGCCCGGCGCTCCCGTGTTGCGGCCCGCCGCGCGGGAACCCGGTGGCCGCACCATTGCTGAGGAACGGCCTCACCATCCCGCCTGCCCCCCACCCCCTTCGGTGATGGTGCGGCACAAGTGGTGCCACCACCTCCGCACACCTCTCTCGCTGCTACCTGGGCCGGCTGGCCAAGCAACCTGTCCCTCCAAGTCAGCTGACACCAACGCCAACAACGCCCGGTGGGCGGCACCCCACACGGGGCGCCGCCCACCGGGCGTTTCGCGGGTACGGGCTCAGGAGCAGCGTGCTGGCCCTGGCCCTGCGGTCGGGCCCGTGATCGGGGCGGCCCGACGAAGTGGGGTGCCGCCCGCACGACCGGGAGGGGGCCGGCCAGGCCGTGGTCGGGTTGTGGCTGGCTGCTGGCCCGGTCGGGGCGCAGCCGCCCGGTCAGCACGGCTCGGTGATGTTCCCGCAATAGATGTAGCCAGAGGTCGGGTAGGTCACCCTGTACCAGCGGTTCCCGGCTGAGTTGATCAGGGACGACGTCCAGTAGATATCGTCCCCATACGTGGTCTGGGAAACCGTCCCGCAGCTGGCGGACGCACAGGACCTGATGGGGCCACCAATGGACATTGTCCAGCCTCCGGCCGCCGTCGTGGGGGCGGGAGCGGCGGCCTGGGCCGGTGCCACGGCGGTCCCGATCAGCATTGCCCCACCAAGCGCTACGCCGCCGAGCAATTGACGCGTACGCATCATTCTTATCCTCCATTTTTTGTGTGGCCAGCGCTGGAGCGCTGCCCGGACAGAGACGACCACCCCGGTCGAGCGAAAGCCGAACAGGGCCGAAGCGCAGGGGCGGCTCCCCCGTCGTCGCCCCGCTGCGTGCCCTGCGCACCAAGGCCCTCCCTCGTACGCGGTTGTTTGGTTCTGGCCTTCACCACGCCCCGGGTGCCCGCTCAGAATGGCCCCCAAGGCCAGTCGGTTTCTTGTACGAACACGCACCGTCCCGCGCGAGTGGACGAGCGGCATCACAAGCCTCGAAGGCGGAAGGGCGGACCAGTGGCACCAGAGAGTCCGGGAGAGAGGATCGAGCGGAGACCCCCGGCATGGCTGCGTGATCACGTGATCAGATATCGGGGATACCGGATGCCTGGCGCGAGACCGCTCAGGGTCACGCTTCCCTCCGCCCGCGTGACGCTGCTCCTGGGTTGGGGGGAGCCTCTGCACGTCCTTGACAACTCAGCTGATGAGGCGCGAGCGGAGCGCTGGCTTTCGATGCTCGCAGGCCTGCGGGCCACTAATCTCCTGGCCGGCTATCAAGGTGCCGGGCGGGCGATCGAGGTGGAGTTCACGCCTATCGGCGCATACCTCTACCTCGGCATTCCGCTGCACCACCTCGCAAACGCACTTGCCGAACCCGACGACATCCTGGGCACGGGATGGACCCTGAGGATCACCGAGCGGCTCGCCGCAGCCCGGGACTGGGCAAGCCGGTGGGCCATCATCGACGACACCCTGGCGGAACGGCTGGCTGACCGTCCTCCCGTTTCTCCCCTGGTGGCCGAGGTATGGCACGAGCTGTGGTCCCATCGCGGCGGGATGACCACAAGTGAGCTGTGCCGGAACACGGGGCGGGGAAGCCGACGTGTTCAGGCTCTCTTCCGCGAGCACATTGGCATACCGCCGCAAACTCTGTCCCGGATCATCCGGTTCCAGTACGCTCTCAGGCTGCCTTCTCATCACTATCGCTCCCTAGCGGAACTCGCCGCGATGAGCGGCTACCACGACCAGGCACACATGAACCGGGACTTCCGCTCGCTGTCCAGCCACACCCCCGGCCGATTATGCGGTCTCGTCAACCTGGAGACGACGGATGCCGCCAGCGACCCCGACGGATGTGTCAGCGACTTCTTCGCTCGCGCACGCGCGGCAGACCTGTGAAGAGTGGGCCTCTGGCAGATGATCCTGATCGATTGACAAGTGATCTTGACCGCCGCACGGGGCGACCCGGGGATGCCTGGCTGGGAAGGACTACCCGCTCCGGACCGAGTCCTGGCCACCCCTGTGTGCTGCACAGCATCCTGCCGTGGCTTCACGCAGAAGGCGTCATCGATCGGCAATCGTCTCCGAGCAGCTGCCGAGGGCCCCGGGCTACGCCGGGCCCACCCTCACATGCCGCGCCCCGGGGCACTTGGCTTTATCGAGCAGTAGTGGGTTCTGGCACAGACAAGCTGCGCCAGAACCCCTTGAAGTGAACGAAGCCGCACGTGCGTGTTCCCGGGCCGTGCGGGCCACGCCGTTGGTAATGCCGATGCCGGCGAGTAGCTGCTGTTGCTCCAGGGCGAGCTCCCCATAGGTGGTGCACGCGGAACGGAATCCGGACCGGGTGCGCGACGAACTGCTGAGGCACTGCCGTCAGGAGTGTGTCGAGCCGCCGGCGCCAGAGGCGTTCCGGACTCGGCTGCGGCCTCCTTGGACGCCTGGATATGGCGGACCACAGCCAAGATCAGGCCAGCGAGCTCGGAGAGCTGTGAGGTCTGCTTCTCGTCCACCGCACCAGCGCTGGACGATGCTCGTCCGGTCAGCCCAGCGATGCGCTCGCCGCACGCAGTTCGTCCAGGGCCGCCAGGGTGTACCCGGCGAGCTCGTCCTCGGCGCCACGGTCGCCCTCGGCCCATACGGCGTACCCCCGTTTGAAAGCGAGGACACCCAGCTCGCCCGCGAGAGCCGCAGTCGGATCGGGTACGCCGCGGGCGACCAGAGCGGTTGTCATCGCGGCCGCGAGACTGACGGTCTTGAGGGTGTCACGCTCTTGAAGCTCGGCGCTGGCGGCGACGGCCGCCTTCAGGCGGGGGGCGAGCTCGCGACTCCTGGGGCCCATCGCGGTCGAGGCGCGCTCGAGACCGGCAGCGACTGCCTCAAGCGGGCCGGCGTTACCGGGCGCGTCGGCGATCCCCTCGGTCAGCAGCCGGCTCAGCGTCTCCTGCCCGGCGACCAGCAGCTCGCGCTTGTCGGGAAAGTGCCGGAAGAAGGTGCTCTTGGTGACCCCGGCACGCTCGGCGATCTGCGCAACCGTCGTGGCGTCATACCCCTGCTCCGTGAACAGGTCGACCGCAGCCACGACGAGGCGTTCACGCGCACCTGGTTCCCATCGACCCATGGGTTCAGCATACGCGATGGGACTCTTGTCCCATCACCCTGTTAGAGTGACGGGACAAGAGTCCCATCACGTCTGGGAGGGTTTCCATGCGCGTCTTTGTCACTGGCGGCACCGGTCTGATCGGTTCCGCCGTCGTCGCCGAACTCCTCGGCAACGGCCACACCGTCCTCGCGCTCGCCCGCTCCGATGCCTCCGCACAGGCCGCCGAGGCAGCCGGCGCCGAGCCGCTGCGGGGATGCCTCGCCGATCTGGACGTCCTACGCTCCGGCGCCGCCCAGGCCGACGGGGTGATCCACCTGGCCTTCGGCAACGACTTCAGCAGCCCCGAGGCCCTCGCCCAGAACGTCGCCGAGGAGACCGCCGCCCTCACCACCCTCGGCGAGGAGCTCGTCGGCAGCGACCGCCCCTTGGTCACCGTCTCGGGTACGCCCTGGGTGCCGGGCCGTGCCTCCACCGAGGCTGACCTGGTGCCGACCGACGGGCCGGTCGGCGGCCGCAGTCGCACGGTCACGGCGGTCCTGGGCCTGGCCTCGCGCGGGGTCCGGAGCACGTCCGTACGCATGCCACGCACGGTTCACAACGAGGGAACGGGCGGGTTCGCCGGTCTGTTGACCAACATCGCACGTCGGAGCAGGATCTCCGGCTACCCCGGCGACGGCACACAGCGCTGGCCCGCCGTCCACGCGCTCGACGCGGCCGTTCTCTTTCGGCTCGCCCTGGAGCAGGCGGAGGCCGGTACCGCCTGGCACGCCGTGGCCGACGAGGGGGACAAGGTACGGGACATCGCGGCCGTCATCGGCCGACGGTTGGGCCTGCCGGTCCAGTCGGTGCCGGAGGAGACCTACGGCCCGCTCGGCCCGATCTTCAAGGCCGACCAGCCCTCGTCCAGCACCCACACCCGGCAGGCGCTCGGCTGGGAGTCGAAGCACCCCAGCCTTCTGGAGGACCTGGAGAACATCCAGCCCTGATCGGCAACCGACGATCGGGGCGGACCCGCTGTCGGCGCTCACGTTGACAGCGGAAAACCCTCACCTACGTCACTCGCGACCGACCGTCTCGCCGCAGCGACATCTCGTACCCGCACATCCTGCGGTCAACGCGCTCCGGCGCCCGACTTGTTCCCACCATCTCCAACAATCAGGCCCGCCGGCGCCGGTCCGCCACCTGCGTGGCAGCGACACATCTCGCACTACCCGCGCCAATGCGGCAATTCATGTCCATAACAAGCAGGAGGTTCCATCATGGTGGCAGTTGTCTTCGGCGCTCGCGGTAACGTCGGTCGTCATGTGGCCGATGGCCTGCTGGTCGCCGGTGAGCAGGTCAGAGCAGTCAGCAGGACCCCAGCCGCGGGCTTGACGCCTGGGTGCGAAGCAGTCGTCGCCGACCTGGAGCGTCCCGAGACGCTGCCCGCAGCGCTCGACGGTGCCGACAAGGTGTTCCTGTACGGAATGCTCGACCCCCAGAAGCCCTACGACATCGAGAAGGTCGCTGCGGCGGCCGCAGCTGCGGGGATCCGGCAGGTGGTTCTGCTCTCGTCGGTGTCGGTCGTCCTGGACCCCGACGCCGACCACCCGGTCGCCCGCCTGAACCGCACGATCGAGCAGGCCGTCCAACGGTCCGGCATGGACTGGACGTTCCTCAGGCCGGGGACATTCGCGACCAACACCCGCACCTGGTGGGCCGAATCGATCCGCACTGACAACGTCGTCCGCCTTCCCTATCCGCTCGCACAGTCGGCACCGGTGCACGAGAAGGACATCGCGGCGCTGGCGGTGACCGCCCTGACCGAATCGGGCCACTCGCACCAGGCCTACACCATCTACGGGGCCGAGTCCCTGACCCTGCAACGCCAGGTCGAGCACATCAGCGAGGCCATCGGCCGTCATATCCGGGTTGAACACATCTCCGACGAGCAGGCTCGCGCGGAAGTCGCCAGAACAATGCATCCGGTCGTGGCCGAGGCGATCGTGAGTCAGTGGGCCGCCGCCGACAGCGTCGTGGCCGTGACCTCCGTCATCGCCGAAAAGATCACCGGCGCTCCGGCACACACCTACGCCCAGTGGGCCGTCGACCACGCCGACGGCTTCCGCTGAGCTTGTCGTGCTGACCAGCCATACGGGGCCCGGTCTGCTCGGCACTCCGGTTTCCCCCGCCCCGGCCACAATGGCGGAACGCGCAGCGGCGCACCCACCCGGCCATGTCTTCGCGGCACCCTCAAGTGATCAACGCACCACCCACGGATGATCATGTGATCGTGGAGGCACAGGTGCGTGACTACGGGTTTTCACCAGCTCAACAGGACGAGATCTGGAGACGCTGGCGCGAAGGGCAGTCGTTCAGCTTGATCGGGCGAGCACTCGGGGCGCCGATGCAGCACGCCCGCCGTTTCCTGGACCAGAGCGGCGGCGTCCGCCTCACCCCGCAGACGCGATCAGAGCGGCATCTGAGCGGCAGTGAGCGTGAGGAGATATCCCGCGGTATCGCCGCCGGGGAATCGGCCCGGCAGCTTGCCAAGCGGCTGGGTCGGTCCCCTTCGACGGTCTCCCGCGAGATCGCCCGCAACGGCGGCAGGGACCGCTACCGAGCTGCCTCGGCCGATGCAGCCGCCTACAAGCGGGGGCGCCGCCCCAAGCAGGCCAAGCTCGCCCAACGGCCTGCTCTTCGCGCCCTGGTGGAAGCCAAGCTGGCTCTGTGCTGGTCACCCGAGCAGATAGCTGGATGGCTACGACGGCAGTTCCCTGGTGACGCCGCCATGCAGATCTCGCACGAGGCGATCTACCTCTCGCTCTACGCCCCCCGCCGGCGCCAGGCCATCGACCGCAGCCTCACCCAGCGGCTGCGGTCAGGCAGGCCCATGCGCCGCCCGAAGCTCGCCCGCCGGCCCACCGGGCGGGGCATCATCCGCGGCATGGTGTCCATCACCGCCCGCCCCGCCGAGGTCGAGGACCGCAAGGTCCCCAGCCACTGGGAGGGCGACCTTGTGATGGGCACCCGGCCCTCGGCCGTGGCCACGCTGGTCGAGCGCACCAGCCGCTACACGACCATCGTCGCGCTGCCGGACGGCATCAAGGCCGAGCAGGTCACCCCGCATCTCACCAGGAGTCTCCTCGGCATCCCGCCCCAGCCACGACGAACGCTCACCTGGGACCGGGGCCGGGAGATCGCCGCGCACCAGGCCATCACCACCGAGACCGGGACGCCGATCTACCTCTGCAAACCACGGAGCCCGTGGCAGCGCGGCACCAACGAGAACACCAACCGGCTGCTACGGCAGTACCTCCCCAAGGGAGCGGACCTCCGCACGTTCAACCAGGCCGACCTGGACGCCATCGCCCACGAGCTCAATCACCGTCCGCGCAAGACCCACGGGTACCGCACTCCGGCGGAGGTCTACGCTGACCTTCTGAACATCGGTGATGCGCTGACCGCTTGAGCTCGCCCCATCATGCCCAGTCGACGCCCTCGCCGGCCTCGGACTCGACTGGGCGGCCACGGAAGGCTGGCGGGCAGGCGCGCTGGGCGGCCCGGGGTCTTTCGCTGCCCCTGGCCAGCGGCATCGCACTGGAGTGCGTGTAGGCCCTGGGACCTTGGGCCGCTCCCCCGTAGGCGGTTCGACCACATCACCGACTCCTGACCTGCCGTGGTCGCTTCTGCGGTCGGGGCGACCGGTGCCGTGGTCAGGCCCTTGGCCGGCCCGGGGTCGGGCCCGTGGTCAGGGTGTGTCGACGGAGTAGTAGAAGCGGCAGCTCACACCCGGGCCGGGCTGGGGTCGTCCTGGTCAGCGCCGTAGCCGGGCGCACAGGTCACGCTCGAGGGTCTGCCGCGGGGAGGGTGAAACACTTGCCCGCCTCGGCGGGCTCCAGAGTGGTGAGTGGCAGCACGCACCGGTCGGGGCGTACTCGAATGAACGACACATCGGTCTCATCCCGGCCATCCAACCCGCGCTGGTCGCTGACCGCGAACCGCAGGTCACCACAGCACAGCACCGCGGCCAGGAACGCGGTTGAACCGCTGCCCGCGCCACCTCCTGGCCCCGCGCACACCCGATGCCACGGGTGCCGGCTGGCTACGGGATCTGGCCCGCGTTGGCCTTCGCGATGCGGTCGGCGAGGATACTGGCGAGTTGCTGGAGGTGGTCCGCTCGCTCCGGAGTCCCATCGTCCAACTGGTGCGCTATGCCAATAAAGACTCCGTGGCGGAACACCAGCGTTCGGTTGCCACTGTTCTCTGAGAAGCCCTGGCTCTCCTCGCCGTAGTTGCCAAGGCCAGCAACTTTATGCCCCCAGTCGGCGCTAGATTTCTCGATGCTCTCCATGAGGTCGACGTACGCCAGGTGGGCGGTCGCCGAGTCAGGGAACGCCAGGACGATAAATTCGGCGTAATTGCCCGGATTGCTATCTGCCGTGCGCTTCGGACCGTACTCCACCCCGCCAACAGCGCTGGCGTTGTTCTTGCACTCGGGTGCTGCCCTGCAGATGAAGATCTCCGCTGCGGACGTGCGAATGGTCGGGGTGCCGGCCAGCGGATAGATACGGGCGTCCACGGAGTTCCGGTCCGGGAGGATCAGCCGGACCGTCTCCGTGGTGGGAGGCAGAGCGGATGCCGTCGGCGTGACGGAGCCCTCGCGGGTCGCGGAGGGTGTGCTGCTCGGCGGTGCGTCGTCGTCCTGCAGCAGCTGCGTTCCGCCGCGTACCGCGAGCAGCACGATCAGCACTGCCAGGAGCACACCGACGACGAGGGTCAGCCATCCCGAGCGTGTGTTGTTGATGGTCAGCGGGCCGAGCGCGATCTGGTTCCGCGACACCTTGCCGCCGTTGACCACCACACTGCCAATGTTCTGCTGTGAGGACGCCCGCAGGAGCACCGAAAGCCGCGCGGCGAACTGGGCATCGCCGGCGATCTCCTCAGCGACCGCCTCCTCCACGCCTCGCACGGCCTGCTCGTCATCTGGCGCTGCATCCACTTCTGCCAGCGCGGCACGCCCGGACTCCGAAGCGCCGAGCCTGCCTCGGACGAGATCAGCCGCCGCAGTGCTTGCCGCGCTCGAGGCCGCCGCCGCCACAGCTTGCGCCGCCATCGACGCGAGATCAGATATTTCCAAGACCAATCCCCCCGTAGTCCCCGTCCTTAGCCCCGTTCATCCCCACACGGCAGGGCTCTATCAATGCAGCAGCCCAGCCCCAAGCCTTTCCATACTCTGTCAGCCGCCGCTTGATCCCCTCAATTCCCCTGCAGTACACCCACGTTGCCCCCTCGGTTGAAGCGGGCGGGTTGCGCGTAGTTGCGTGACGGCCGTCCCGCGCTGAGGTATCGGCGCCAAGTGGGCCGATCGCGGCCGGGACGGAGCCTGGTCCGTCCGGGTCACCGCGACTCCGGTGTCGGAAGGCGCACTTCCCCTACCGTGCGGCCGGACTCCACCCCGATGCCCTAGATGTAGTGGCCCAGGACGTTGAGGTTGGCGTGCTTGAGCGGGGAGAGGCGGGCGACGCCCTCGTCCAGCACGTCGTGCTCGCGCCGGTCGGAAGGAAGCTCCCGCAGTTGCTCGACGGCGGCGTCCAGGTAGCGGGTGGTCCACAGCACCGCGGCGTTCAGCACCAGGCCGGGCGCGCCGAGCTGGTCCTCCTGACCCGACCTGTACGCCTGCATGATCTGCCCGCGTTCGCCGTGGCAGATGTCGCGGGCGAGCTTAGACCGTGTCCTATGTGGTGAGTCGGACGAGTCGTTTGTAGCAGCAGAGTGCGGCGGCGAGTCCGAGGAAGGCCAGGTAGTTGCGGGGGTGG